>UQZY01000014.1 GCA_900545655.1 uncultured Oscillospiraceae bacterium | reverse complement strand
CGGAGAGTAGAAGCGTGCAGAACTTCGCTCTCCCGACCCGCTGTGCAATCCGTATCTCGCGTTTGCACTCATTATCCGCGCCGGACTCTTGGGAATCAGAGATAATCTTGAGCTCCCGAAGGCAGCTGACATAAATCTTTATGATGCTCCGGAGAGTATTCTTAAAGATTTCAGAGCATTACCGAAGAACTTTGATGAGGCTGTTTCTGCGGTAAAGGCTTCCGATTTTATTTCGGATACATTGCCGGGAACTACAATTGAGGCATATATAAACAATAAAACAAAGGTATAAAGTATTTCACTAAAATAAATGACGGGGGGAGTTTACAGTGGATTTCAGTGACCATATCTACAGTGTATTGCTGGTTTCGGCTTCTGAAAATTTTAATACATCGCTGAAAAAATATCTCCCCGACAGCAGATACAACCCTGTTATAGTCGCAAAGGACGTCGCAAAAGCAAAGAGATTGTTGCTTGAGAGAGGCTTTGATATTGTTATCATAAACGTCCCACTGCCGGATGACTTCGGAGTGAACCTCTCACTGGATATATGTGAAAAAACCGGCACAGGGGTTATGCTTTTTGTTAAAAGTGATTTTTATTCGGATATCTGTGAAAAGGTGAGTCCTTACGGGGCATTGGTGCTTCAAAAGCCCACAAACGGCGAAACGGTTAAGCAGTCAATGCTTATGCTTTGCGGAATGCGGGAGCGTATAAGACGAATGGAGGAAAAGACAGCCTCATTTGAAGAGAAGATGGAGGAAATACGTCTTGTAAACAGGGCAAAGTGGCTTCTCATCGAGGAACTTAAAATGACGGAAGCGGAGGCACACAGGTATATCGAAAAACACGCGATGGACAGGTGCGTTACCAGAAGAAAAATTGCGGAAAACATCATTTCCACATACAAATAAAACTCAGAAGCTCAGGACTCATAAGGTCAGAGTTTTAAAAATGGGATTTCAGAAAGCGGGGCATTTAATCATGACGAAATATATTTTTGTTACCGGAGGTGTTGTTTCGGGACTCGGCAAGGGGATAACTGCCGCATCCCTCGGACGGCTTCTCAAGGCAAGGGGTCTTAAGATTGCGGCTCAAAAGCTTGACCCGTATATAAATGTAGATCCCGGGACGATGAGTCCCTATCAGCACGGAGAAGTATATGTAACCGAGGACGGTGCGGAAACCGACCTTGATCTCGGACACTATGAGAGGTTTATTGATGAAGACCTCAATAAATATTCAAATTTAACTACCGGTAAGGTTTACTGGAATGTACTCAATAAAGAACGCCGCGGCGAATACCTCGGCTCCACGGTACAGGTTATCCCTCATATTACAAATGAAATAAAAGAGTTTATTTATCGCGTGGGCAAGAAAACCGACGCGGATGTTGTTATCACAGAAATCGGCGGTACCATTGGTGACATTGAATCGCAGCCTTTCCTTGAGGCTGTAAGACAGATTTCTCTCGAGGTAGGAAGGGAAAACAGTCTTTTTATTCATGTTACTCTGGTACCGTTTCTCAGTGGCTCGGACGAGCATAAGTCAAAGCCTACACAGCATTCGGTAAAGGAATTGCAGGGGATGGGAATAAACCCGAACATCATCGTATTGCGCTGTGATGAGCCTCTTGAAGAAGCGATTTTTAAGAAGATTTCTCTTTTTTGCAATGTAAAGCCTGACTGTGTTATTGAAAATATCACCCTTCCTTGTCTTTACGAAGCTCCCCTTATGCTTGAAAAGTCAAACTTTTCATCTGTTGTTTGCAGAGAACTCGGGATAGATGCTCCGATGCCCGAGCTTACCGAATGGACTGAGCTTGTTGACAGAATAAAGTCACGTACAAATACCGTAAAGATAGGTCTTGTAGGAAAATATGTGCAGCTTCATGATGCTTATCTTTCAGTTGCGGAGGCGCTTCGTCATGCAGGTTACTGCTATGACTCGGATGTTGAGATAGAATGGATTGATTCGGAAACACTTACCGGGGATACATATGAGGATATACTTTCCTCCGTCGACGGAATAATTGTTCCGGGAGGCTTCGGAAACAGGGGCATTGAGGGAATGATTCTTGCCGCAAAGTATGCACGTGAGAACAACATTCCGTATTTCGGAATTTGTCTTGGTATGCAGATAGCCGTTATAGAATTTGCGCGTCATGTCGCAGGAATAAGCGACGCCTTTTCGGGAGAATTTGATGAGGGCTGCAAGAACAAGGTTATAGACTTCATGCCGGGACAGAGTGAGGAGATAAACAAGGGAGGAACCTTGAGGCTGGGCGCTTATCCCTGTGTTATAAAAGGCGGCACGACAATGGCGAGATGCTATGAAAAGAGTGAAATCTCAGAGCGCCACAGACATAGGTACGAGTTTAATAATAATTATAGGGATATACTTACGGAAAAGGGTCTTGTTCTTTCGGGTCTTTCACCGGACGGACGGCTTGTTGAAACAGTGGAGCTTACGGATAAGCCGTTTTATGTCGGAGTTCAGTATCACCCTGAGTTTAAGTCAAGACCGAACAAGGCACACCCTCTTTTCAAGGGCTTTGTAAAAGCATCGCTTGAATGCTCACTTGAAAAGTAATTTAGTATATTAACTCGCATAACACCGTGTTTTTATGAAAATAATTAAAGGCAGGTTGAAAGCCTGCCTTTTTGTTGAAATAAAAAAGTCTTTTAATTATAATTAAATACGGAATGTTTGTGTGTTTTATAAAAATAAAACGGAGGTTGATTATGGCAGTTCATCAGCTGAAATCAAGGTTTTATGACAGTATAGGCGACAAGCCGTGGCAGGAGTATCCGCGTCCTCAGCTTGTACGCGACAGTTATCTTAACCTGAACGGTTATTGGAAATACGCAATAAGAAGAGCCGGAGAGTCACTCGGAGATTATGACGGGGATATCCTTGTTCCGTTTTCTCCCGAGTCACTTCTCAGCGGCGTTATGAAAACGGTTATGCCGGAGGATACGCTCTTTTACAAGCTTGTATTTGATGTGCCTGAAACCTTTATAAAAGAAAAAACACTGTTGCACTTCACGGCGGTTGACTATGAGTGCAAGGTGTTTCTTAACGGTGAAAGCATCGGTGAACACAGAGGTGGATTTTATGCCTTTACGCTGGATGTAACAAAGGTGTTGAGAGTCGGAGAGAATACATTGACTCTTGAAGTAACGGACCCGTCGGATACCGGTGTCGGTGCGTTCGGAAAGCAAAAGCTTAAGTCCGGAAATATCTGGTATACTCCTCAGTCCGGAATCTGGGGCACTGTCTGGATGGAATCGGTTACAGAGGATTTTATTTCGGAGCTTAAGATAATTCCGGATATTGACAGGGATTCTCTTACGGTTTCCGTAAAGACAACGGCAAAGAGTTTTAAGGCGGATGTTCTTGATAACGGCCGCATAATTGCTTCCGGAAAAGGTAAAAATTCGGTTGAAATAAAGCTTTCGGACTATGAACTCTGGTCTCCCGAAAATCCTAAACTCTACGACCTTGTGATAAGGGCCGGAGACGATGAAATACATTCATATTTCGGCATGCGAAAGTTTGGTACGGGTAAGGATAAAAACGGCATACAGCGCCTTATGCTCAACAATAAGCCGTATTTCCATAAGGGAGTTCTTGATCAGGGGTACTGGTCTGACGGAAAACTGACGCCGCCCTCAGATGAGGCTTGTGTTTATGATATACAGATGCTGAAGGACATGGGCTTTAACATGATAAGAAAGCATATAAAAATCGAGCCTCTGCGTTGGTACTATCACTGCGACAGAATCGGTATGCTTGTGTGGCAGGACATGGTGAACGGAGGCTCGGATTACAATATGCTTTGTGTCGGCGTATTGCCGTTTATCGGGCTTGAGTTTAAGGATACAAGACACAGAAAATTTTTTGCCAGAGAATCACGTGCGGGTAGGGAAGAGTACGAGACCGACATGAGAAGAACGGTTTCACACCTTATCAACTGTGTTTCGGTAGCAATGTGGGTTCCTTTCAATGAGGGCTGGGGACAGTTTGATTCAAAGCGTATTACCCGGGAAATAAAGGAGCTTGATCCCACAAGAACCATTGACTCAACCAGCGGTTGGCATGACCAGGGCGGCGGAGATTTTGTAAGCAAGCATATCTATTTTACTCCCATATATGTTCCGAGAGATAAGCGCTGTTATCTTCTGTCGGAATTCGGAGGCTACAGCAAGCCGACATTCGGCCATATGTTTAACCCTCTCATAATGTTCGGCTATCATATGTATCCAACGAAAACAGCACTTTCAAGGAGCTTTAAAATGCTGTTTGAAAAACGTATAATCCCGAACGTTTCACGGGGACTTTCAGCTTCTGTTTATACGCAGGTATCCGACGTTGAAGGGGAGATAAACGGACTTGTAACCTATGACAGAATGGTTGAAAAGCTTGACCGTGAGTTCGTAAAAGAAATAAACGACAGAATCGTTATTGACGGGAATTAGTCTGCCGTATATTTCCGGATTCTCAGCGGAATTCCCATTTTGTCGGCAAGAGCCTGACAGGCGAAGATATCTTCCTTTGAAATTACATCGACGATAGAGAATTTGAGTTTTACGTCGTACTGTTTACACTCTTCGGCAAATTTAAGAATTGCGGGGAACGCTTTTTCCTTGAAGGACGGATGACAGAGTAATTCATACTTTTCGGAGGTTGGTTCGTTCAGGGAAATTGAAACCGTGTCCATAACCTCGCAAAGCTCTTTTGCGGTAGGGCGCTTGTTTATAAGGTCGGAAAGTCCGTTTGTATTTATTCTGAGCTCACACTCGGGAAGCTTTTCCTTTAAATATCTTGCGGTCTTTATAAGCATATCATAAGCGCAGGTTGGCTCACCGTATCCGCAGAAAATAATTTCACTTGCATATCCCGAAAAATCAAACTCGTCAATTTCCTTCTTTACCTCATCAAAAGACGGACTCTGTCCCGAAAACCAAAGCGTATCGGCGTCTCCGACACTTTCTCCGTTATTCCTTATGCAAAACTCACATCTGCACGGGCACGCGTTTGTAAGGTTGAGGTAAACGTGTCCTTCAAAGGTATAGACAATGTTCGTCATTTTTATCGCTCCTGTTTATAATTATAGATTTAAAAATCATTTTATGGTCTGTCTTAACGATATACTATATCATTTTAACTGATTTGTCATTACTAAAGTAGCAGAAAATCGACTTAAAAAGACTAAAGATAAACCAAAAGGCTCAGAGGAAAATCCTCTGAGCCTTTATTGGAGCTGATAACCGGATTCGAACCGGTGACCTCATCCTTACCAAGGATGTGCGCTACCACCTGTGCCATATCAGCATATATAATATCTGTCAGATTTTTGCGACTTCAATATAATATCACGCTGGAATAAAAAGTTCAACATAAATTTTGCACCAGGTTTCTTTTCTTTTCATAATATGTTTTGAAAGGAGGAGATTATATGCCTGAAATCAAAGAAGCGGTATGCGTTGATTGCAAAAGGGTTTATGATTCATGTGCTGACAAGGACTGTATAACGGACATTGCGGTAGCATTTACAAGCGTCGGTCAAACCGTTATTGATTCCGCATCCACGGTTAAGTGCAGAGATTGCGACGTTATAAATTGCTTTGTGGATGTTGAAGAGGTTCCGTTCAATCGCGGGTTTTACTCTGTAGATATTACTTATTTTTTCAAGCTGATCTTTGATGCTTACACAAATCCCGTTACACCGCCTGTTTCCGTAGAGGGTCTCGCAACCTTTTCAAAGAAGGCAATTCTTTACGGAAGTGACGGCAGAGTAAAGATTTTTTCAAGCGAATTTGCGCGTGAGGAGTTTGATGAGCAGCTTCTTGTGAGCAATACAAATCCCGTGGCAAAGGTACAATGCGTAGATCCTATCTGTATGGATGTACGTCTCTGTAAAGCGGGAACCCGCAGGTGTCCGACACCGCCGCCGCTTTATACCGGAATTCCGTCTACCGTTGCAAACCAATTCCAGGGAGAGTTTGCTCTTGTTGAAAATGCGGTACAGAATGTTATTGTAACACTTGGCCTTTTCTCAATAGTTCAGCTTGAGAGAGATGTACAGATTTTGATACCGACATATGAGTTCGCCGTTCCCACTAAGGAGTGCAGCTGTGAAACGGATGACCCATGTGATGCGTTCAGAAAGATAAAGTTCCCTGTCGATGAATTTTTCCCGCCGAACTTAGGGCAGAGGACAAGGGCAAAAATACCGACATGTATTGACAATATGAATTGTTGCGGAGCAGCACAGGAAAACAATAAGGAAGCCTGCGGCTGTTCATGCTGTGACTGATACCCGTAATGCAGTAAAAGAGAACAAGCGAAATACTTAGAAAAAAGAACGGTAACATATGTTACCGTTCTTTTTGTCAGGTGCTTTAAAAAGTGCCGTTAAGATGATTCCTTATCAGTACATGCCGCCCTGTGAAGCCATAGCTGCTGCCTGTGCTGCCGCTGCGGCATCTGCTGCGGGATCCGGCTTATCGGTTACAAGTGACTCTGTTGTGAGAACCATTGCAGCAACTGATGATGCATTTTCAAGTGCTGAACGTGTAACCTTTGTCGGGTCAAGGATTCCTGCCTTGAACATGTCGATATACTCCTCGGTTGCAAAGTTGAAGCCGTAGCCTGTTTTCTTTGCCTTGAGAATTGCGTCTATGATAACCGAGCCTTCAAGTCCTGCGTTTGCGGCAATTTGACGGATAGGCTCTTCAATAGCCTTGAGTACAATCTTTATACCCGTACGGATGTCTGCATCCTCTGTTTTATCAAGAAGACCTTTTACAACAGGAATAGTGTTTATAAGAGCAACACCGCCGCCGGCAACAGTACCTTCCTCAACAGCTGCCTTTGTAGCTGCAAGTGCGTCCTCAATACGGAGCTTCATTTCCTTCATCTCTGTCTCCGTAGCCGCACCAACGTGGATTACTGCAACACCGCCGGAAAGCTTTGCAAGTCTTTCCTGAAGCTTTTCTCTGTCATAGTCGGAGGTTGTAACCTCAATCTGTGATTTTATTTGTCCTATACGTGCTTTGATTTCATTTTTGTCACCGGCACCGTTTACGATGATTGTGTTATCCTTTGAGATAGTAACTCTTGCCGCACGGCCGAGCTGGTCAATCTGTGTGTCGGTAAGCTCAAGACCGAGGTCTGAGGTTATAACGGTACCGCCTGTGAGGATGGCAATATCCTGGAGCATCTCTTTACGTCTGTCACCGAAGCCCGGAGCCTTTACTGCAACGCAGGTAAATGTACCGCGGAGCTTGTTGAGAAGGAGAGTGGCAAGAGCTTCGCCCTCGATATCCTCTGCGATGATTACGAGCTTTTTGCCCATTTTGAGTACCTGCTCGAGAAGAGGAAGTATCTCCTGAATATTTGAAATCTTTTTATCTGTGATAAGGATGTACGCGTCTTCAATTTCAGCGGTCATCTTATCTGTATCAGTTGCCATGTAAGGGGAGATGTATCCGCGGTCAAACTGCATTCCTTCAACAACGTCGCAGGTTGTTTCGGCTGTCTTTGCCTCTTCAACAGTGATAACGCCGTCTGAGGTAACCTTTTCCATTGCTTCGGCAATGAGAGTACCTATAGTTTCATCTGCCGATGATACCGTTGCAACACGTGCAATGTCGGCAGAATTCTTTACGGGCTTTGAGTTCTTCTTTACGGTTTCAACCGCAACGTCAACTGCTTCCTTGATACCTTTCTTTACAACCATGGGATTGGCTCCGGCTGCAACGTTCTTCATGCCTTCACGTACAAGAGCCTGTGCGAGAAGTGTAGCTGTTGTCGTACCGTCTCCGGCAACGTCGTTTGTCTTTGTCGCAACCTCTTTTACAAGCTGTGCGCCCATGTTTTCAAACGGGTCCTCAAGCTCAACCTCTTTTGCTATGGTAACACCGTCATTTGTAATAAGGGGAGCACCGTATTTTCTGTCAAGAACAACATTTCTGCCCTTAGGGCCGAGAGTAATTTTTACGGTATTCGAAAGTTTGTCGATACCGTTTTGAAGTGCCTTGCGAGCTTCCTCGCCGTAAATAATCTGTTTAGCCATACTGTATTCGGATCTCCTTTATTTCTTATTCAACAATTGCAAGAATGTCAGACTGACGAACTATAGTATATTCTTCGTCATCGAGCTTTATCTCTGTGCCTGTATATTTACCGACGATAACTTTATCGCCCTTCTTTACGAACATCTTGACTTCATTGCCGTCTACAAGTCCGCCGGGACCTGCGGCAACAACCTCCATCATCATCGGCTTTTCCTGTGCCGAAGCGGCAAGAAGAATACCGCCCTTTGTTGTTTCTTCTGCTTCAAAAGACTTTAAAACAACGCGATCTGCAACTGGTTTAAGTTTCATATAATATTCCTCCATAAGAAATTATTAAACAAGTTTTAGCACTCATTTCTTTTGAGTGCTAAATATATTATATATTTTTATTTCCAAAAATCAATAGATAAAGCAATAAAAAATTGAAAAAAAATGAATGACATATTATAATGCTCCTATGAAGAATTCAGATACACTTTTAAAAGTACGGAAGTTTCTTGCGGGTGACACTTTCAGTATCATACTATTTATACTCGCAGCTCTCATCATAATATTCAACCTTGAGATTCCGGGGTCGGTTTACCTCGGAATACTTATCTGCGGCATACTTATAGTGTCGGACGATTTATTTTCTTGCATTTTACCGTCACTGCTTCTTATTTCTTTCGTAATCCGGAACAAGGACTCTTATGATGACTATATGCATTATCTGTGGGTGATTCCCATAGTTGTTTTTGCCGTATTGTTTCATATCATCGCATACAGAAAAGTTTTTTCTTATGAAAAAGGAGAGCTTATTTTACCTATGTGCCTTGCCACTGCAGCACTTGTGCTCGGCGGAGTCGGCAGTATGACATGGTTGGAGTATACGTCGAAGATAAACCTGTCATACATGTTTGCCCTGGGCCCGCTTATTATTCTTGTTTACATTTTCATAGGCGGAGTTTTGCGCCCGGGCAAAAACTACACCGAGCATATGGACGAGCGGCTTTCCAAGGTTATGATAACCGTATCGTGTTATCTTGTTTTTTCGGTGCTGCAGTGGTATCTTGAGCATTTGGATGAATTTCTTTTTGAAAGAAATATATTGGCATTTCAGTGGAGAAACAATGCGTGTACCATACTGATGCTTGCAATGCCGTTTACCTTTTATATGGCGACAAAAAAGAATTTTGCTTATATCTCTGTAGCTTTTCTTTCCTACGGTGCCATAGTTTTCACCGGTTCAAGAGGCGGTCTGCTGTTTGGCGCGGTTGAGCTTATGATACTTATAGTTTATTTTGCGGTTACGGATAAAAAACACAGAAAACCGCTTCTCATCATAATAGGTGTTATATTCGCGGCCGGAATTTGTGCTTCGCCGAAGCTTGTTCACCTTATGAGGTATACTCTGGAGAGGTTTACATCGTACAACGAAAACTTCAGGCGCCTCGGTCTTATAAAAAGGTCCTTTGAGGACTTTCTCTCAAATCCGCTGACCGGCAGGGGAATAGGTTATATGGGAAACAGGGATCTTCATCCCTCCAAGGCTGCACTGCTTTGCTGGTATCATTCATCTGTTCCGCAGGTTATAGGGAGCTTCGGTGTTCTGGGTATTCTCGCATACGGATATCAGTTTTTCTGCAGAATCAGGTTTTTTGTCAGAAGAAAGTCTCTGTTCTCGAAAACCGTATTCTTTTCGTTTATCGGACTTGAGCTCATGTCGCTTGTAAATCCGGGTATATTTGCCCCGGCATATCTTGTTATAATAACTATATTCTTTGCCGTTGTTGAAAATTACGAGCCTGAGTTATCGGAACAGGTGTCGGAAGAAAAAGAGCGTCAGCCGACCGAATATTTAACCAAATGACCGTGAGAAGCGTTGCAGAAAAAAAGATTTTGTGTTAAAATCAATGCACTATATTTTATTTTGGAGATGATGTATTTTTTATGGGACCCGGTAGTACAGGCCTTATAATCGCATTCGTCCTTTGTCTTTTCTTTTCATCTTATTTTTCTGCGTCGGAAACCGCATTTTCTACGTGTAATGAAATAAGACTTAAAAACATGGCCAACGATGGAAATAAGCAGGCAAAAAAAGTATTGAAAATTACCGATAACTACGACTCTCTCATTTCGGCAATTCTTATAGGAAACAACCTTGTAAATATTGCCGGAACTTCAATTGCGACAGTGCTTTTTGTGAGACAGTACGGAGATATCGGTGCTACGCTCTCAACGGTTTTTACGACCGTTGTTGTTTTGATTTTCGGAGAGATTTCACCGAAGTCGATTGCAAAGGAAACTCCTGAGAAATTTGCCATGGCAACGGCGGATTTTATGAGATTCATAATTATCATTTTTACTCCGCTTGTATTTTTGTTCGGGCTTTGGAAAAAGCTTCTTAAGAAGGTCTTCAAGCTTGAAAACGAGGATACGATTACAGAGGATGAATTCCTTACGATGGTTGATGAGGCTGAGCAGGACGGCGGAATTGACGCAGAGGACAGCGAGCTTATAAAAACCGTTATAGAGTTCAATGACCAGGATGCCGCAGATATTCTCACTCCGAGAGTAGACGTTATTGCAGCTTCACTTGAGGACTCAAACGAAGAAATAAAGGCACTGTTTGAGGAAAACGAATACTCACGTTTACCTGTTTATGAAGGCGATGTTGACAACATCATCGGCTTTATTCATCAGCGTGATTTTTATACATATGTTTTATCGGGATCAAAAATACTTTCTGAGATAATCAATCCGGTTATGTTTGTTGCCCCGAATACGAAGATTTCAAAGATTCTTACGGATTTGCAGCAGAAACACCTGCATATGGCGGTAGTAACCGATGAATTCGGCGGAACTGACGGAATACTTACCATGGAGGATATACTCGAAGAGCTTGTCGGTGAGATTTACGACGAACATGATGAGGAGATTCAGCTGTTTGAAAAGATGAGTGAAAACGAGTACAAGGTTGTCTGTAACGCAGATATCGAGGATATGTTTAAATTCCTCTCGGTTGACTTTGACACGGAATCAAGTACGGTAAGCGGCTGGGTTCTTGAGCAGCTCGGAAAAATTCCTGAGGTAGGAGACAGCTTTGACTATGAAAACTTACATGTTGAGGTTATAAAGACGGATTCAAGACGAGTACTCGAAATAAAGGTTGTTGTAAACGAAGAAGAGGACGAGGACGAAAAGCCTCAGGATGATGAATGAGAAGCTTTGAGATAGATGAAAACTCGGCAAATGTCAGATTGGATAAGTTTATCCGAAAGAATATGCCGAATCTCCCGCAGTCTCTTCTTTATAAGTACATACGTACAAAACGCATAAAGGTAAATCATAAGCGTGCGGAGATTTCCACCAGGCTTAAAGTCGGAGATATCGTTGAGATGTACATAAACGACGAGTTCTTCGAAAAAGCCGAGCCACATTATGATTTCCTTCATGCTTCAAAAAAGCTGGATATTCTTTATGAGGATGAAAATCTTCTTATTTTGAACAAAAAGGTCGGGCTTCTTTCTCACCCTGATGACAGAGAGTTTGTGGATACTCTCATTTCACGTGTAAAGCTTTATCTTTATGAAAAAGGCGAGTACCGACCTGAGGATGAGATATGCTTTACGCCGGCGCTTATTAACCGAATTGACAGAAACACCGGCGGTATAGTCCTTGCGGCAAAAAATGCGGATACGCTTCGTATAATGAATCAAAAGATGAAGGACAGAGAGCTTCATAAGTTTTATCTCTGTGTTGTACATGGCTGTCCGGATAAAAAGTCTGCAACTCTTGTCGATTACCTTATAAAAGACGAAAAAAAGAACAAGGTAAGGGTTTATAAGACTCATGTTGCCGGCTCGAAGGAAATAAGAACAAGGTATAAGGTGCTTAAAACCGGTACAGCGGTAAATTCTGAAGGTGTTTCGACTGAAGTAAGCCTTGTCGAGGTTGAATTGCTCACCGGACGTACACACCAGATTCGCGCACATTTTGCCGGTATAGGTTGTCCGCTGCTCGGTGACGGAAAGTACGGAACAAATGAGTTGAACAAGGCAACCGGTTATAAAAAGCAATTCCTTTATTCCTATAAAATTGCTTTCGATTTTAAAACAGATGCGGAAAAGCTTAATTATCTCAACGGAAAAGAATTCTCCGTGAGTGATGTTTGGTTTGCAAAGGATTTTCCGAATTTCTGACAATGGTTAACATTTTGTTGAAATCGAATCCTGTGTATAAAATAAATAGGGTATGCGGTTTTACGCCGCATACCCTATTTTTAACATTTAAAAATCACATGAGCAACAGCATGGCATATGAGCCGAGTGCGGATCTTGCAAATTTTGAAGCAAAGAGCTTGTCGATAAGTCCCGGAAAAGGACCGATTTTCAGGAAGGGAAGGACAGTTTCAAGAATTCCGCGAACAAAGCCTACCATAACCTCTGTGAGTGTTTTAGGATTGTTTTTATAAACAAATTCATTGTTTTCCATTTTTTCACTCCTCCTTAATACTGACCGTAAACGTGTACAAACTCGTTCACTGCACGAAGATTCTTTATGTTTGCGTCTGACGGTGACATGAGAACCTTATCGGTACAGAAGATGAAGCCTCCGTCAACCGCACATTCATCAATTACCTTCTTTGCATAGTCAATACATTCCTTTGTTGATGAATCTCTGAGCATCTCAACCGGCATACCGCCCATGATACAGAAGTCTTTCCCGATCTTCTTTTTAAGCTCGAAGATATCGTCCTTTTCTGCAATGAACGTTACCGAGTGAGGCGGAAGCTCGTTTATTCTGTCAAGGTGAGGACCCCATGAGCCCTCAAGCATTGTAAGCATATGACCGCCGCAATAATGTATTTTTTCAGCCATTGCCTTGTATGTCGGCCAGTAGAATTTATCAAACTGCTCCGGACCGAGGAACGGCGGAATATGACATGGATTGAATATCCACGGAAAATAGAGAAGCTTAGGATCTCTTGAACCGATAACGGAATTAATTGCATTGTCTATAAGCCATGCGGGATTTCCGCTTGTTGAACCCATAAGAAGCTGAGTCATTTTAACGAGGTCAAAGCAATAGTCCAAAAGTGCATTGACTGTTTTCTCAACTTCAACAGGATGACGGCGAATGTCTGTGATGGTTCCCTTAAAGCCTCTTGTGTAGTCAAATAGCATATCACACGGCATCTCAGCACTGCCTCCGGAGAGAACAGGCACCTTAAGTACATGTCTGAAGTAAAGACTGCTCATCATAAGGGTCAATGCAAACTGCACAAACGGAGCAAGAGTTGACTTAAACGCCTTGAGTTGCTCGTCATTTGTTCCGTTGAACTTAGGGAATTTTCTCGGTAAAAATTCATCGAGAATGAATGCAACGGGGTCCTTTGCCATTGCAGCATAGTCGGATGCATCCATAGGGCAATACTCTTTGTGCTGAAGTGTTATTCCGTCGTCAGATACAAAGAATACGTCTGAGCCGAGTGTCCAGCCGAGATTGAGCGCATGCGAAACACACGGAGTAAAAGCGGCATCAAAATATACGTCCTTGTATATCTCTCCATATGCCTTGACATGCTTGAAGATGTTTTTCTGCGTCTCCTTGAGTGGAACTCCAGAATAGGCGAGAGCGTATGTCTCTACCAGTGCGGTTACCGGAACTCTGTCCGGAATATGTCCGCGTGATGCCTCATTGAGACGGTTGAGACGCAACTCATATGCGTTTGGTTTTTTCATAATTCTCCTCCTGAAATTTATTTTATCTCCCGAAAATGACGAAGTAAATATACTTCGATCAGTTTTCATAAAATAATACACGACAGAACAGTGTCTTATAAAAAGTACCGCAAATTTATAAATCACTTTTCATAAAAAAACTTATCCGCAAAAAATATCTTATATAATTTTACCCGAATCATGAAGCATTGTAAATACTCCAATTTTAGACCGATATGAATCCGTTAAATCCGAGAAATACATAGTACTACTAAACGAGAAACATGCTATGCTAAAGTAGAATAATTGTCGTTTTTTTGAGTTTTGCTTACATATATTCAACATAATTTACGGTCTAATGATCGACGTGAACGGCGATGTATATATCTTAAACAAAAGTTTTCACAAAAATTAAGTTATTTTGACACCTTGTTTTTATTGAATCGGATATTTTTCTCAGGTATAATTATTAGGACAAATGAATAGGAGCATTATGTTTTTGTGTATGACTGCTGTGAAACAGAAGCAGACACTTGAATTAGATAATCGGGTTTGAGTCCCGGGCAGTTCCCGCTACTGTAAGTGCAGGAGTGTCAAGGTCGCGGCGCGAGCCGGTCATTGGGAAACCGAGAAGGCTGACTTTGATACGTATCAACCATAGAGACCAATGCACAAGCCAGGATAACGATAATGCATTTTTAACTTTCTGCATGCGGGAGTGCGTGCTTTGGGAGTTTTATATTTGCGTGCGAAAAAGCGGTCGCAGCGGAATTATCTGCTGTGACCGCTTCATTTTTGCTTCCTATTTCATTTGAAAAAATGTTTAATGAAAGAATAGAAAGGAAGTAGAAAATGAAAAAGAGAATTCTGGCGCTTATACTTGCTGTTATGATGCTTGTCGGAATTGTTCCTGTTACTGCATTTGCTGCTGATGCTGCAGAAAATAATAGTGTTTCTATTACATTTGCGGCATCAGATGCGAGTGAAGGCTTTATCTTCAAGCCGCAGAAAATTACAGTTGCAGACGGACTTGCAGAAAAATACGGACTTACGAATGACGCCTCGGTCAACGGACCGACGTTTCTTGACGTCCTTATTGCAGCGCATATCCAAAAGTACGGAGACGCTTTTACAAAGGAGAAAATTTCCGATTACCTTTCAGTAGGTTCAAGCGGAATGATTTCCAAGGCTTTCGGAAAAGCGGCAACCTCTACCAGTTTCTTCTATAACGGAGATATGCCGAAGGACAGCAACGGAACAGGTTATATGGCAAATGCAGCTGTCGTTAAAGAAGGAGATATTGTTGAGTTCTGGTTCTATCAGGATTCATACTGGATGGATTACTATACGTTTTTCACTCAACGTGAAAAAACCGTATCAGTTAATCAGGAATTCGAGCTTACCTTAAAGGGTTTTATGGCAATGAACACCATGGCAGGTACTACAACTGCCGCTCCTGCTTCTGCGCCTGTAAACGCGACCTCCGGTAAAGATGTTCTTACGGTTAATACTGTTAACGCAGACGGTTCTTTGTCGGCGGCAATCGGAGAGCTTACGCCTGATTCAAACGGAAAGATAAAAATGAAGTTTGATGTACCCGGTGAGTATATCGTCACTGTATCCGGATTTTGTGATGATGCTACAATGGGAGAAGATTCGTTGCCTGTAGTTCTTCCGTGGTGCAAAGTTTCTGTTGTCGGCTCCGACTGGAAAAATTTCAGAAACAGCGACGTAAATATGGGCATTACAAATGCTCCGACACCGATAGTTAAGGACAAGGTTAATCTCAAGTGGAAGGCTAAGCTTGGTACAGGCTGGGCTGCGTCACCTTCCATTCAGATAATTGTAGACGATGCTCTTGTAACGATAGTAGGTACGACCATATACAAGCTTGATTTACAGACCGGGGAAGTACTTGCAAAAGGAACATTGGTAGACTCTACAAGTTATGGTTATACACCGATGACCTATGCTGACGGAATGATTTTCTGCCCGCTTTCCGGCGGAAAGATTCAGGCTGTTGACGCAAAAACGCTTAAGTCTCTTTGGGTATATACAGATCCGCTGGGCGGTCAGGCTCTGTCTCCGATAGCCTACTCGGACGGATGTATCTACACAGGCTTCTGGAACAGTGAAACAAAGGATGCAAACTTCGTGTGCATAGATGTTTACGAGGATGACCCATCTGAGATGACTGAGGCTAAAAGTGCAGTTTGGACACATAAACAGCCCGGAGGCTTCTATTGGGCAGGCTCACTTGTTGTCGGAGACGCCGTGATTGTCGGAACAGATGACGGAGCAAGCGGATCAAACGGTGATTCACATCTCTATTCTTTTAATAAGAAAACCGGAGCGGTAATCTCTGATCTTGTTCTTACAGGAGCAGGAGATCAGCGTTCAACTATCTCTTACGATGAAACCGGTGAAAAAATATACTTTACAACAAAGGGCGGCTTCCTTTGCTCTGCAAAGCTTGATAAAAATACCGGTGTTGTTTCCGAACTGAAAACACATGACAATAAGGCTCAGTCAACAAGCACCCCGGTAGTTTACAAGGGTAAGGTTTATTACGGAGCAGGAAGCGGGATTTCTTCCACAGGTTCAAGCGGCAACATCGTTGTTGCAGACGCAGATACACTGGAGATTCTTTACGCTGTAGGCCTTAAGGGTTATCCGCAGTGCTCGGTATTGCTTTCTACGGCCTATGAAGAATCAACTGGATACATCTATATCTATTCGACATACAACAATAAACCCGGCGGAATTTCAATGATTAAGACAAAGTCCGATAATGACAAGGCGGAGGGTGCCGAACTCATTGAGATTTTTGATGCAAAAGGCTTTGAAAATTATTGTATTACGAGTCTTATATGCGGAACCGACGGAACCATTTATTACAAGAACGACAGCGGAAATATCTTTGCGGTAGGTACTAACAATGCATATACTACCGGAATAGGTGTAAGCATCGCCTCAGGTGCAATTGAACTTGATTCTCCGTTTAGTGTAACTACATATGAATACGAAGCTGTTGTTCCTGTCGGTACGGAAAGCTTCGATATTTTAATTAACAAGACCGAAGGCACGGATATTGATTTGTCAATTGAAGAAAATGAGACAATTGAGAATCCCGAGGATAATGTTAATTTCAGTATTCTTTCGGATGAAACCGATAAAATTACTTACAGAGTATCAATGCCGGAAACCGGAAAGGCAACTCCTTTTATCAAACTTACTAACGGCAGTGATACCAGAACATATAAGGTTCACGTAAGGTATGAGAAAACAGATTCGACCTTGTCTGTACTTAAGGTTAACAATTCAAATGCTTTCCCGACCGGTACAAGTGGAGTAATTGTCTTTGACAAGGAATTTTCACCTGACATCACCGACTATACAGCAGATATTTCAGGCATCGGTAAGAATTTTTACAATGTATGGCCGGTTGCTGCGGATAAAAATGCTTCAGTCAAGGTTTATGCCGTCGAAAATGTGAATCCGGACAGGGTAAATGAAGACGGAACGATAAACATCACTTCTACGAATAACGGAAAGAACAGGTACGCTGTTTATCCTGACGATAAGAATAAATCCACAGTTGTCAAAATTGAAGTTACAGCCGAAGACGGTAAAACAAAGACAAATTACACTGTTACATTATTTATAAATCAGGCTGTTACGGTTAAGAAGGATGAAACAGACGGAAAAGTCTATGCCTACCAGTACGGCGAAAAGTATGCAGGTGAAAAAGGCTGGATTCTTAACGATGAAGGATATTATTATGTTCAGGATGATGCCGAGGTTGTAACGGGCTGGCTTGAGATTAACGGTACATGGTATTATCTTGATGCGGATAATAACGGTAAGATGGTAACCGGCTGGGCACGTATAGACGGAAACTGGTATTATATGAATGGCAGCGGTGCTATGCTTACAGGTTGGCAGCAGATAGGCGGTAAGTGGTACTACCTGAGCGACAGCGGCGCTATGCTTACAGGTTGGCAGTCGGTAGGCGGTAAGTGGTACTATCTGAGCGGCAGCGGAGCAATGCTCACAGGCTGGCAGCAGGTAGGCGGAAAGTGGTATTACCTGAACGGCAGCGGTGCTATGGTTACAGGCTGGGCACAAATAGGCGGTAAATGGTACTACTTGAACGGCAGCGGTGCTATGCTTACAGGTTGGCAGTCGATAGGCGGTAAGTGGTACTACCTGAGCGGCAGCGGTGCTATGGTTACGGGCTGGGCTTATGTTAACGGTAACTGGTATTACATGAACGGCAACGGTGCTATGGTTACAGGCTGGCAGCAGATAGGCGGCAAGTGGTATTACTTTAACAGCAGCGGAGCTATGCTCACAGGTACTCAAAAAATAAACGGAAAAACTTATAGATTTGATTCCAAGGGAGTATGGGTTTCATAAAACCTGATTGATATTCCCGAAAAGAATTAATTATAATTCTCCTGAAACTTTTTATTGTGGGGGGCGGTGTTGCGGTCACCGCCCCTCACGGCGGATATATCGTATAAATAAATAATGGTAAAAATATATTTTTTTGTAATCACTGTGATGATTGCCAAGGGTAAAAATTATGGAAACTCGAAAGAATAAACAAATTTTCAATATTATAATGGTAGCTATGATAGTTCTCATTGCTGTCGGCGGTGTTATAGGTGTAGGAAGTATAAAAGGCTGGTTTAACAAGGCTGAAAAAAATGCGTTTTCCTACGCTGATAAGATTGCCGGGATATGTCATGTCGAAAGGGACGGAGTTTCTTTCGAACTGAAAAAAGCAACGGGGCTAAAGAAGGGTGATATCATTGAAACCGGAGATAAATCCACTGCGAAAATCATATCCGGTAAAAATCGTGACAATTTGTTTGTTCTTTCAACCGGGACAAAGGTTAAGGTAAAAAGCGTTGATAAGAATGCTTTGGCACTTTCACTGCTCTCAGGTGAAGTATTCGTAAGCATTGCTGATTCGGAGGCCTTTGATTCAATAACCGCTGACGGGTGGAAATTCACGGAAGAGGGCACTGTCTTTTCCGTAAATCTTCAAACCGGTTCGATGAGTGTAAATGTTTTTGAAGGCAATGTAACCGGTAAAAAAAGTGATAATGATCTGACGGCAAAAGCCGGAAAAGCAATCAGTATAGTCGATGACAAGGCCGAATTGATTAAGCTCACAATTGATTCTTTGAATCAATTTAATCTTGAAAATATTCTTGAAGCAAATAAAACGCATAAGCTTATTTTTTCAAACGAAGAGGTTAATAAGCTTATAGAAAAACGTAAAAATGAATCCGGAAATGCTGAGGGAAGCAAGATAAAGCTTGATGGAGAAGTAATTACTAATGAGAGTGAGACGGAAACCAAGGTTGTAACAGAGGTTGTAACCGATAAATCCGGTGAGGCTGTTACCGACAAGTCCGGCGAAGCCGTAACAAAGAAGACTACGGTTATCGTTACAAAGAAGGGTGAATCAGTAACAACTACTAAAAAAGACGAAACAACCACTAAAAAGGGCGAGACAACAACAAAAAAAATTACCACAACAAAAAAACCGACAACGCCGAAAGTATTAACCTGTACAATAGAAATTCGTTGTGATACAATTCTCAATAATATGGGAGACCTTAAAGAGGGTAAGGAGGTATATGTTCCGTCGGACGGAACAATTCTTTCTTGTACTACGGTAGAGTTTAAGGACGGAGAAACGGTATTTGATGTTTTGAAGCGTGCGTGTGCTTCAAAAAATATTCAGCTTGAGTATAAATACACTCCCGGATATGGAAGTTATTATATACAAGGGATAAACCATCTTTATGAAAAAGATTGCGGAGAACAATCCGGATGGATGTATAAGGTAAACGGATGGTTCCCGAATTACGGATGCAGCTCATATAAGCTTAGCGAGGGAGATACAATCGTATGGTGCTATACCTGTAAGGGCCTTGGTGCGGACGTCGGAAACGAATGGATGGGACAATGAAAATGAAACGTGAAGTGAGATTCGGGACATACAATCCAATAATAAACTTTATATTTTTTATCGGGGCTATTGCGCTTTGTATGTTTCTCAATCATCCCGCGTTTCTTTTCTGCTCGGTTATTTCATCCTTTACTCTGTATCTTACGATTAACCCTAAAAAAGCTTTCAGGCTCATACTTGCAATGGCTTTACCTTTTGTGATAATTTCGCTTGTAAATCCCTTTTTCAATATATACGGAAAAACCGTTTTGTTTACCGGATTCGGAGGCAGGCCGTATACCCTTGAGGCGCTGTATTACGGTATGGCAAACGCAGCTATGTTTGTTTCCGTTATGGTATGGTTTGCCTCTTATAACGAGATAATGACGAGCGATAAGTTCCTGTATATTTTCGGACGCGTTGTTCCGTCGGTTTCAATGATTCTTACCATGGTACTTCGGTTTGTACCGAATTACACACGTAAAGCAAAGCAGATCGCCAATGCAAGAAAATGCATTGGCAAAGCCGGAGATGAAGGCGGCAAAAAAGAAAAGATTGAAAACGGTATGACCGTGCTGTCGTCGCTGACGAATTATGCCCTTGAAGGGGGCATAATGACAGCGGACAGCATGCAAAGCCGCGGATACGGATGCGGCAAGCGTACTACGTTTTCAATCTATCGTTTTGACGGCAGAGACAAAGCTCTTATATCTTTTATGGCTTTGTCTCTTGCCCTTGTTCTTTTTTGCGTATCAAACGGTGCGGCAAGCGTGAGTTATACGCCGGATTTGTTCATCTCCGGCCTTGAAAGTATATATACAGTCACAGGTGTCGTATGTTATTTTATATTTCTTATGATACCGACTGTGATAAATGTTATGGAGGAAATAACGTGGCGCATTTTGAGATCAAAAATCTGAGCTTTTCGTATCCTGCGTCTCCCGACAAGCTTGCTTTGAAGGAGATAAATCTCACTGTTGAAAAGGGAGAGTACGTTACTGTATGCGGTAAATCCGGAAGCGGAAAAACAACGCTTTTAAAGCATCTTAAAAGTGTACTTACCCCGCACGGAAAAACTACGGGGGAGATTTACTTTGAAGGAAAGCTTTTAAAGGATGTTGATCTGCGTGATCAATCGTCAAAGATAGGATATGTCATGCAAAACCCCGACAATCAGATAGTTACGGATAAGGTGTGGCATGAGCTTGCTTTCGGACTTGAAAGCCTTGGCTATGACCAGAAAACAATAAGGTTGCGCGTTGCTGAAATGGCAAGCTACTTCGGAATACAGACATGGTTTCACAAGGATGTTTCCGAACTTTCGGGCGGTCAAAAACAGCTGCTCAACCTTGCGTCTATCATGGCAATGCAGCCTACGGTTCTTATTCTCGATGAGCCTACAAGCCAGCTTGACCCAATTGCGGCGTCGGATTTCCTCAATACCGTAAGAAAGATAAATCTTGAGCTTGGAACGACCGTTATAATCACGGAACACAGACTTGAGGATATTTTTTATGCATCAGATAAGGTCGTTGTTATCGATAAGGGCGAAATAATCGCAAATGATGAGCCGAGAAAAATCGGTGAATTTCTTAAGGAACGTAATGATGAAATGTTTGCCGCCATGCCTACGCCTGTACAGGTGTTTCACGGTCTTACAGACGAATTAAAGCCCGGCAGCGGTGACGAAAAAAATAAATCATGTCCTCTTACCGTTCGAGAAGGAAGAAATTTCCTGAGCAGCTTGTTCGACGGAAAAGAGCTGAAACATACGACTGCTGACACGGACGAGCCTGAAATTGACGACTGTATGAATCCGGCCGTAATTGTAAAAGAAGCATGGTTCCGTTATGAAAAGGATCTTCCGGATGTTCTTAAGGGCGTGTCTTTTATGGTGCCGAGAAATAAATTGTTCGCTATCGTCGGCGGAAACGGAACCGGAAAGTCCACGACTCTTCGCAGTATATGCGGAATCTGCAGACCGTACAGGGGACAGATTCTTATTGAGGGAAAACGACTTGAAAAGTATAAATCGTCAGAGCTTTTTGTAAACAATCTCGCCATGCTTCCGCAGGACCCTCAAAGTCTTTTTGTTAAAAAATCCGTAAGAGAGGACCTTCTGGAGATGCTTCCGCACGGTATGTCGGCGGAGGAAAAAGAGGAAAAGGTTACACAGGTCGCAAATACCTGCGAGATAACAGAGCTTCTTTTAAGTCATCCGTATGATCTTTCCGGCGGAGAGCAGCAACGCGCGGCACTTGCAAAGGTGTTACTTACAAATCCGAAAATTCTGCTGCTTGATGAACCGACAAAGGGTCTTGATAACTTTTTCAAGATTAAGTTTTCCGAGATACTCAACAAGCTTAAAAGCCGTGGCGTAACGATTATTATGGTTTCGCATGATGTTGAGTTTTGTGCAAAGTATGCCGACCTTGTAAGTATGTTTTTTGACGGCAGTATTGTTACGACAAATACTCCGAACAGATTTTTCTCACACAACAGTTTTTATACAACAGCGGCAAATCGTATGAGCAGACATATATTCACAAATGCAATTACAAATGAGGATGTTATCGACTTATGCAGAATGAATTTGAAATAAAAGAAGAAAAAAAGGGTATGAAGCCGTCAACAAAAAATACTCTGATAAGCATCATTTTCTGTCTTGTTCTTATGCCTGTTGCGGTTTTTTCGATGTGGAAAATCGGCGGAAAGAGCTATTACCTCGGAGGCCTTATAATGATTATTCTTTCCACGGTACCGTTTTTTGTGAGTTTTGAAGGACGAAAGCCGATGCCGAGAGAGCTGGTTGTTATTGCTGTTTTAAGCGCGATTGCCGCCATCTCAAGAGTTGCTTTTCAATTTATACCGCACTTCAGTCCTATAATGGGATTTATAATCATTGCCGGTATGTCATTCGGACCCCAAGCAGGTTTCCTTACCGGTGCAATCAGTGCATTTGTCAGCAATTTTATTGCCGGCCAGGGGCCTTGGACTCCGTGGCAAATGTTTGCATACGGCATGTCAGGCTTTGTTGCGGGATTCCTTGTGAAAAAAGGCGTAATAGGGGTTGAAAAGATTATAAGCACATGTATTTTCGGTGCCGTATGCATCATGGTGCTTGTCGGCCCGCTTCTTGATTTATCTGCATATTTTATGATTATGTCTCTGCCGACAAACAACAGCCTCGGAGCCACACTCCTGGCCGGACTTCCGGTAAATGCGGTGCTTGCGGCATCAACCGTACTTACGCTTGCTCTCTTTTCAAAACCGATGGGTGAAAAGCTTGAACGAATTAAAGTAAAATACGGTATGATGGAAGAACAGTAAAACGAAAATCAGGAGAAGAAGTAAAAGCAGAATAAGAAGTAAAGCAGAATAAGAAGTAAAGCAGGATAAGAAGTAAAACAGGATAGGAAGTAAAACAGGATAGGAAGTAAAACAGGATAAAAAGTAAAGCAGGATAGGAAGTAAAACAGGATAAAAAGTAAAGCAGGATAGGAAGTAAAGCAGAATAGGAAGTAAAGCAGAATAGGAAGTAAAGCAGAATAAAAAGTAAAGCAGGATAAAAAGTAAAGCAGGATAAGAAGTAAAGCAGAATAAAAAGTAAAGCAGGATAAAAAGTAAAGCAGGATAAAAAGTAAAACAGAAAAAAGAAATCGGAAAAGCAAAAAAGAAAAGAGAAAACATTAAATACGAGAAAACAGTGAAGCAGTAGAAAGAAATCAGAAAAACAAGCAGGAACGAAAGGGGTGTGGAAATGCGGTTTGACAGCTACCATCCGACGATAAACCTTATATATTTTGTCGCGGTTTTATTTTTTACAATCGCATTTAATCACCCGATATTTGTGTTTATTTCATACCTTTGCGCGTTTGCATACTCGGTTAAACTTAACGGACGAAAGCAGGCTGTGTTTAATACCGCGCTTATTCCGCTTATTTTTGCATATACGGCATGGTACGCATACTGTAATCACTTCGGTGTTACAAATCTCCGTTCAAATATCATCGACAATAAGATTACATTGGAGTCGATACTTTACGGATTACAGCTGAGTATAACCGTGGCAACCGTTATAATGATTTTATCCTGCCTTTTCACAATTTTTTCAGCTGACAAGGTGATTTATCTTTTCGGAAGAGTGTCACCGAAACTTTCACTTTTTTTATCCATTCTTTTAAGAACTGTGCCGAGGGTAAAGCTTCAGACAAAGAGGATAAATATATCGCAAAGGGGAATAGGCAGGGGACTTAATCAGAGAAAATTTCCGTTTTTTATCGTTGATTTTTTCAGGATAGCCTCCATTACGATAACGTGGACGCTGGAAAACTTTGTGGAAAGTGCCGCATCTATGAAGAGCCGCGGTTATTCACTGAAGGGCAGGACAGCCTTTTCAATTTATCGTTTTGACAACAGAGACCGTTCCTTTGTTGTTTCGATTTTTCTTTGTCTTACGGTTATTGCGATGGGTTATGCTCTCAATCAGACAAACATTTACTATGACCCGGAGATAATTATGAACAGGATTACGCCGCTTTCCGGGATTTTTTACATCGCATATGCAGCACTCTTTTTACTCCCCATGATTTTGCAGATAATCGGCGAGTATAAGTTCAGAAAACTGCAGGAGAAAGTTGCGTAAAAGCAAAGCGACCGACAGAAGTTAATTTCTGTCGGTTATTTGTTGACTGTAGAACATTTGTGCGGTATAATTCATATATTATTATTTTTTTATTGATTTTAATTTTATAATCATATAACATACATTTGACAGAAAAACTGATTTCAGGTAGACAAACCTATGATGGAAAGTTGATTTTGAGCGGATTGGCGTATTTGCAACTGCTTTTTGAAAAAAATATGTTTATCTGCTTAAAATACCGAGAAAGAGAGTGCAGCACCGAATGCCGGATAAGTTTGTTTTAAAAAGTAAATACAAGCCTACCGGAGATCAGCCGCAGGCTATTGAAAAGCTCGCCGAGGGTATAAAAAACGGTTATAAGGAGCAGACGCTGCTTGGTGTTACAGGCTCTGGTAAGACATTTACCATGGCAAATGTTATCGAAAAGGTAAACAAGCCGACGCTTGTGCTTGCTCACAACAAAACCCTTGCCGCACAGCTTTGCTCGGAATTTCGAGAGATGTTCCCCGACAATGCGGTTGAGTATTTTGTTTCATACTACGACTATTATCAACCGGAGGCATATGTTCCGACTACGGATACTTATATCGAAAAGGATTCGTCTATAAATGACGAGATAGATAAATTGCGTCACTCTGCAACATTTTCGCTGTCGGAAAGACGTGACGTTATTATCGTTGCGTCTGTTTCGTGTATCTATTCCATAGGCAGTCCCGACGAGTATAAAAATATGATTATTTCCCTTCGACCCGGGATGGAAAAGTCCAGGGACGAGGTTATTTCACGCCTTGTCGAGATTCAGTATGAACGAAATGACATCAACTTTATCAGAGACAAGTTCAGAGTCCGCGGGGATACTATAGAGGTTTATCCCGCCGGTTATTCGGAAACTGCGTTGAGAATTGAATTTTTCGGGGATGAAATTGACAAAATAAGTGAGATAAATCCGCTTACAGGTGAAGTGAAGGCAACTCTTTCACACGTTGCCATTTATCCCGCTTCTCATTATGTTGTAAACTCAGATGCGCGTGAAGAAGCCATTGCCGACATCCTTAAGGAGTGTGCCGAACGTGTTGCCGAGTTTGAGGAAGCAGGGAAGCTTATCGAGGCACAGCGTATAAAGCAGCGTACGGAGTATGATATGGAGATGCTTCGAGAAACAGGTATATGCAGCGGTATCGAAAACTATTCAAGGGTTCTTTCAAGACGTGCGCCGGGCTCCACCCCGTATACGCTTCTTGACTTTTTTCCGGACGACTTTCTTATGTTTGTAGATGAAGCGCATGTTACGCTTCCGCAGGTCAGAGGTATGTTCGGAGGCGACCACGCAAGAAAGGAAAATCTTATCGAATACGGTTTCAGACTGCCGTCGGCGTTTGACAACAGACCGCTTAACTTTGATGAATTTTACAGTCACATAAATCAGGTCGTATTTGTCTCGGCAACGCCGGGTGAGTTTGAACGCGAAAAGAGCGCGCAAATAGTTGAGCAGCTCATAAGACCGACGGGACTTCTTGATCCGCAGATAACCGTAAAGCCGGTCGAGGGACAGATAGACGACCTTGTTTCTCAGATAAATATGCGTGCAGAGCGCGGTGAACGTGTTCTTGTGACTACATTGACAAAGAAAATGGCCGAGGACCTTACTGATTATTTCGAAAGCTTCGGGATAAAGGTACGCTATATGCACCATGATATCGACACTATCGAGCGTATGCAGATTATCCGTGACCTTCGTCTGGGAGAGTTTGATGTTCTTGTCGGAATAAACCTTCTTCGTGAAGGACTTGATATTCCGGAGGTTTCGCTTGTTGCGATTCTGGATGCCGATAAAGAGGGCTTTCTGCGCTCAGAAACCTCACTCGTTCAGACTATCGGACGTGCCGCCAGAAACGCAAACGGTGAGGTAATCATGTACGCGGACAGCGTAACACCCTCCATGGAGCGTGCCATAACGGAAACCCTGAGACGCCGTGAGATTCAGGAGGCATACAATAAGGAACACGGAATAACTCCGAAAACGATAAAGAAGGACGTCAGAGATGTCATAGAAATAACGTCTAAGGTGGACAGGGATAAATCAAAGAGCGGAAAACGTCTGACAAAGGCGCAGCGTATGAAGGAAATTGAAGAGCTTACAAAACAGATGCGTGCTGCGGCGAGAATTCTCGACTTTGAGCTTGCGGCATATCTTCGTGACGAAATAAAGAAACTACAGGAAGGCAAATAAGATGGCAGTTAAAGAGATTTACGTCAAAGGTGCAAGGGAGCACAACCTTAAAAACATCTCGCTCACTATACCCAGAGACAAGTTTATTGTTTTTACGGGTCTTTCGGGCTCGGGAAAATCATCCCTTGCCTTTGATACCATTTACGCGGAGGGACAAAGGCGCTATATGGAGTCCTTATCATCTTATGCGCGTCAGTTCCTCGGCCTTATGGAAAAGCCGAAGGTTGAGCTTATAGAAGGACTCAGCCCTGCCATATCCATAGACCAGAAAACAACCTCAAAGAATCCGCGTTCCACGGTAGGCACGGTGACGGAGATCTACGACTATCTGCGACTTCTTTACGCAAGGATAGGTATACCGCATTGTCCCGTTTGCGGAAAAGAAATACGCTCACAGAGTATAGATCAGATTGTCGATAAGATTCTGGAGCTTCCCGAAAAAACAAGGATTCAGGTTATGGCTCCTATCGCACGCGGAAAAAAAGGCGAATACACAAAGGAACTGGAGTCGGCTGCAAAGCAGGGCTTTGTAAGAGCAAAAATTGACGGGGTGATTCATGAGCTTTCCGAGAAAATAAGGCTTGAAAAGAACATAAAACACAATATTGAGATAATTGTTGACAGACTTGTTATAAAGGACGGGATTACGAGCCGTCTTACCGATTCCGTCGAAACGGCGGCAAAGCTTGCAAAGGGCATTGTGCTTGTTGACGTTATAGACGGTGAGGAGCTTGAGTTTTCTCAAACCTTTGCCTGTCCCGAGCACGGTGTATCCGTAACGGAGCTTGCACCGCGTATGTTTTCGTTTAACAATCCATTCGGTGCGTGTGACCTGTGCGGAGGTCTCGGAGAGTACACAAGTATAGATGAGGATTTACTCATTCCGGATAAAAACGTTTCCATAAGAGACGGAGCGCTCAGGTGCTACGGATGGTCAAAGGTTGACGGCGGCACCATGGCAGAGATGTTTTTTGACGGAATCGCAAAGCACTACGACTTTTCGATAGATGTTCCCGTAAAAAAAATGAAGAGAGAGGATCTTGAAAAGATTCTCTACGGTACTGACGGAGAGCGGATAAAGTACAGCCACAGCAGCACCTACAGCAGCGGTACATTTTACGGAAAATTTGAAGGCGTTATACCGAATCTTCTCCGTAAATACGATGAGACAAGTTCGGAGGCGTCGAAGCGTCAGATTGAAGCCGTTATGGCCACTCATAAGTGTGAAAAATGTCACGGAAGACGTCTCAATCCCATAAGTCTTGCGGTAACCGTAGGAGGGCTTTCAATTGATGAGCTTACATCCCTTTCCATAAAAAAAGAGCTTGAGTTTTTTGAAAATCTCAAGCTTACCGAACGTGAAGCAATAATTGCAGAGCTTATTCTAAAGGAGATAAAGTCGCGCTTAAGCTTTTTGTGCAGCGTGGGTCTTGATTACCTGAACCTTTCACGGAAAGCGGGAACCCTTTCGGGCGGCGAGAGTCAGCGTATTCGTCTTGCAACACAGATAGGCTCATCTCTTACGGGTGTTTTGTATATCTTAGACGAGCCCTCAATAGGACTTCATCAGCGTGATAACGACAAGCTTATTGATACACTTAAACGTTTGCGTGACCTCGGTAACACGCTGATAGTTGTGGAGCATGACGAAGACACCATGCACGCCGCCGACTTTATTGTCGATATCGGACCGGGAGCCGGAGTAAACGGAGGAGAGGTTGTCTGTGCCGGAACTCCCGAGGAAATAATGGCGTGTAAGGAGTCCGTTACCGGAAAATTTCTCTCCGGGGAGAGAAAAATTGCCGTGCCGTCAAAACGCAGAAAAGGCAACGGCAAATTCCTCACCGTAAAAGGTGCCGCAGAGAACAACTTAAAGGATGTCGATGTTAAGATACCGCTTGGCACCTTTACCTGTGTAACGGGCGTCTCCGGCTCCGGCAAATCATCTCTTGTAAATGAGATTATTCAAAAAACACTTGCCAGGGAGCTTAACAGAGCAAAGACTTTTCCGGGAAAGGTCAAGTCCCTGACAGGGCTTCAGTACCTTGATAAGGTGATAGATATCGATCAGTCACCCATAGGACGTATGCCCAGCTCGAACCCTGCAACATACACAAACCTATTCAACGACATACGAAATCTTTTCGCGCAGACTCAGGACGCAAAAATCCGCGGATACAATGCCGGAAGATTTTCCTTCAACGTAAAGGGCGGAAGGTGTGAAGCCTGCAAGGGTGACGGTATAGTAAAGATTGAGATGCATTTCCTTGCCGACGTTTACGTTCCCTGTGAGGTCTGCGGAGGGTCACGCTACAACCGTGAAACGCTCGAGGTAAAGTATAAGGGGAAAAGCATCGCCGACGTGCTCGCTATGACCGTTGATGAAGCCGCTGACTTTTTCTCGGCGGTTCCGAAGATTCATAACAGGCTGAATACTCTGAAAGAGGTTGGTCTCGGATATGTTACTCTCGGTCAGCCGGCAACAACGCTTTCAGGCGGAGAAGCACAGAGGGTTAAGCTTGCGACTGAACTTTCAAAGCGTTCAACCGGAAAAACCTTTTATATACTTGATGAGCCGACTACGGGACTTCACTCGGCAGATGTCGAAAAACTTATTGAGGTGCTTCAAAAGCTTGTGGACTCGGGAAATACGGTGCTTGTTATCGAGCACAATCTGGACGTTATAAAGACCGCCGATTATATAATCGACCTCGGACCCGAGGGCGGAGACAAGGGCGGAACCGTCATTGCAACCGGAACTCCGGAAAAAATAGCGGAAAACGATAAATCCTATACAGGCATGTACCTTAAAAAGATGTTGAAGTAAAATTAAAAATCAAGTATAATATTATGCATAGTATTTTGAGTATTGCTTTTCATTTGATTTTAAGGAGATATTTCTTATGTTTTTGTGTAAGATACTGGGCCTTGAGGACTCGTTTTTCAGATCACTTCTTTATGTTTTCTGTCTTTTTGTCTTTTACACGGTATTCGGTTCAATCGTGTATGTAACGCTTGTCGGCTTGCCGCTTGTTGCCACCGGCTTTGGAAAGTTTTCAAAAAACACAACAGAAAACCATATTTCAGAATAATTAATAAGGTCCGACTGCGCGGCTGCAGTCGGACTTTTGACTGACATGAACTTTTCACATACAATATTTGATGATAATTATTCAAAGGAGCTGCTATGAGAGATTACCCGAACTACCCCGGAAAGGACATTGAATACCTTAAGCTTTTGTCTCAAAACTACCCTTCTGCACAGGCTGCCGCAACGGAGATAATAAACCTTAAGGCGATTCTCAACCTTCCAAAGGGGACGGAACATTTTATTTCTGATATACACGGTGAGTACGAGGCGTTTACACATATCATGAGAAGTGCCTCAGGTGCGATCAAGGAAAAAATTGATATGCTCTTTTCGGAACAGCTGAATGAAACGGAGAGGGCGACGCTTGCAACCGTTGTTTATTATCCCGATGAAAAGATAAAAGACGTAACAGAGCATATGACGAAGGATGAAAAGGAGGATTGGTACAGAACCACCCTCAATTACCTTATTGAGCTCTGTCATCTTGTTACATCAAAGTATACCCGTTCAAAGGTACGTAAGGCTTTGCCTGAGGCGTATGCTTACGTAATTGACGAGCTGCTGAACACGGATTTTACACTTCACAATAAAAAGGATTATTACGACAATATCATTACTACCATCATAGATATCGGAAAAGCTCCGGAGTTTATTGTTGCCGTTTGTCATGTCATTCAGAGACTTATCGTTGATCACCTGCATATCGTCGGAGATATCTTTGACCGAGGCCCCAGAGCGGATATCGTTATGGAGGACCTGATTGAGCATCATTCGGTCGATATACAGTGGGGCAACCACGACATAGTCTGGATGGGTGCCGCTGCAGGCTCGGAGGTGTGCATTGCAACCGTACTTTCAAACTCCATTCGTTATAACAATCTTCATGTTATCGAAACCGGATACGGTATAAGTCTTCGCTCTCTTGCGGTTTTTGCAAATGAGTGCTACAGCGAATCGGATACATCGCGCTTTATTGCGGACATTGACGACATGGACCAAACGGTAAAGACAATAACCGAGAAGGATATACAACAGACGGGTCGCATGGCAAAGGCTATTACGATTATTCTCTTTAAGCTCGAGGGTCAGGCAATAAAAAGAAATCCCGAGTTTAACATGGATGACAGGCTCCTTTTTGATAATGTAAACTTCGAGGACGGTACTATTTCCCTTGACGGAAAGGTTTATAAGCTTCTTGACTCGGACTTCCCGACGGTAGACCCGTCAGACCCATATGCGCTTTCACCCGAAGAAGAAGAGCTGATGTCGGAATTGACTGAAAACTTCAGAGCCTCCGAAAAGCTTCAAAAGCATATTAGGTTCCTTTACAGCAAGGGCTCGATGTACCGCTGCTATAACGGAAATCTTCTTTTCCACGGAGCAGTTCCCATGGATGAGGAGGGATTTTTCAGACAGTTTACCTACGAGGGGACAGACTATAGCGGAAAAAGTCTTCTTGACTATTGCTTTGATAAAGCACGTGACGGATATTTTGCCGAGGAGGGAACATACTCAAGACAATCCGGTCAGGACTTTATGTGGTTTTTGTGGTGCGGAAAATTTTCTCCGCTCTTTGCACGTGATAAAATAACGACATTTGAGCGCAGGCTTATTGACGACCGCTCGACATGGGTCGAAAAAAAGGACCCGTATTACCGTGTTACAGATACGGCTGCGGGCTGTGAGCTTATTCTTCGCGAGTTCGGGCTCGGCGGGAAGCATTCCCATATCATAAACGGACATACGCCCGTAAGGAGCAAGGATGGAGAAAATCCGGTTAAGGGCGAGGGAAAGCTTATAGATATCGACGGCGGCTTCTGCAGAGCATATCAAAAGACAACCGGTATTGCAGGCTACACTCTTATTTACAACTCGTATATCATGCGGCTTTCATCTCACGACGCGTTTACGAGCAGGGAAGAGGCAATACGTCACAACAAAGACATTCTTTCTGCTTCCGTTGTTTTTGAAAGACTTGATAAACGAATCAAGATAAGTGAGACAGATAACGGAAAGAAGCTTCAGAAGCAGATTTACAACCTTAACAGATTGCTCGACGCATATAAGCTCGGTATCATTGCCGAAAAAGAGTGATTTTTAAAAAACAAAACCGATAAACCGTTAAGCAAAAACAGTATATCAGACAAGAACAAACTTCCTTATTCAAAGTATGGCATCGGGAGTTTGTTCTTTTTTGTTGTTTTTTAAGCTTGAAGGAAGCTTGTCACGCAATTCAATAAGCATGAATGCGACGGCGCACAGCATAAACCAATAAATGGTGTATTTCGGACAAATCTGACCGAGAATATTGTAGCCGATATTTTCGTAATTCCATACTTTAAGTCCCAGTTTTATGTTGAGAATTACTCCACAGACAAGCTCTAAGACCGTAATTATTCCCGAGCCGAATACACTTTTTACCGCTATAGAGGCGTTCGGAAGGCGTATGTTTATATCATTTAAGATTACGTAAACAACCCCGCCGAGAACTGCCATTGTCCAATGCGTCCTGCCTCTCCAAAGCACCTCGATAGAGGCGTAAAGAAATGCGCCGATAAAAAACTTTTTAAGATACATCTAATCACCCGAATTATTTTTTGCACCTATTCAAAAAAAATACCGGGAAAAGGCTGAGTAATAGATAAATTTTTTACTGTACGGCAATTTGCTTTTTGTGCGATAAATCTTATATTTACAGTAATTTTAATTGAAAAAGATACGCATATCGTATATAATTTATAGGTTAGATTATTAAGGATGAGGTTGTACTATGGGCCGAAAAAAATGGCGTCTCGGAAAACTGAATAAAGACCAGGCGTCACAGATTGCGTCAAAATTCGGTATAGACGCTTTTCTGGCTCTTTTGCTGTCCTCACGCGGTCTTGAAACCGATGAAGAAATTGAACGGTTTCTTTGCAGAAACACCGAATTTGTCGACCCGTTTTTGCTTCCGGACATGGACCTTGCGGTAGACAGGATAAATGACGCTATCTTTGATTACGAAAAGATATGCATATTCGGTGACTACGACGCCGACGGAGTAACCTCAACAGCATTGCTTTATCTTTACCTTGCCGCGCAGGGTGCCAATGTAACCTATATGCTTCCGGACCGTGCAAAGGACGGGTACGGACTTTCCATGGCTGTTGTGGATCGCATCCGTGAGCTTGGCACAAGCCTCATAATAACTGTTGATAACGGTATTTCGGCTGTTCTTGAGGCTGACTATATAAAGAGTCTCGGAATGGACTTAGTCATTACCGATCATCATCTTCCGGGAGATAGGCTTCCCGACTGTGTGGCCGTTGTGGATCCTCACAGAACGGATATTTCATGTCCTTTTAAGGAATACGCTGGTGTAGGCGTTGCTTTCAAACTTGCATGCGCGCTTGAGGGGGATGAACAGATAATCATTTCCGACTTTGCCGACCTTGTCGCTGTGGGAACCGTTGCGGATATCGTTCCTCTGACCGGAGAAAACAGACTGCTTGTAAAATACGGCCTTAATTCGCTTAACAACTGTGTAAGACCCGGTCTTATGTCGCTTATGGCGGAGGCGGGTATATCCGGAAAGGAAGTTGGATCTTCAAATATTTCCTTCGGAATTGCTCCCAGGATAAATGCGGCAGGCAGAATGGAAAATGCCGAAACGGCGCTTGAACTGCTCATTTGCGATGAAGAAAACCTTGCAAAAGAGATGGCCGTAGACCTTAACAACATAAACGCAAAGCGTCACGAGATTGAAAACAGTATATTTGAAGAGTGTCTGCGCTATCTTGACGAGAATCCGCTTCAGAAATGGCAGCCTGTGATTATTGTTCACGGCAAGGGCTGGCATGAGGGTGTGCTCGGAATAGTTGCTTCAAAGGTTCAGGAGAGGTTTTTGAAGCCTGTAATAATTCTGACGGATAAGGAAAACGGTATGTCAAAGGGTTCGGCACGCTCTGTTAAGGGCTTTTCCATCTTTGATTCTCTGTCTTCCTGCAGTGAACTTCTTGAACTTTACGGAGGTCACGACCAGGCGGCAGGGCTTACTTTAAAAACCGAAAATATTGATTCGTTCAGAGAAAAAATAAACATCTATGCCTTTGAAAACGAGAGAGCATATCCCGAGCTTGCGATTGACTGCAAGCTTGTTGCAGACGCAATAACACCTGAGTTTGTAGAAACACTCGAATCACTTGAGCCTTTCGGCTCGGCAAATCCAGTTCCCGTTTTCGGTCTTTTCGAATTCAGAATTGATTCTGTGTCGTTTCTCGGAGACCGCAGGCAGCATGCAAAAATAACTGCTCACAAGGAAGGACAAAAAAGTCAGATAACCGTGATGAAATTCAATGCGGACAACCTGAAATTTCCTTTTGTCAGCAACGACCTTGTGGATTTTGTGGTTACCCTTGAAAAAAACGAATGGAACGGACAGACAAAGGTTACGGTTGTGGCAAAGGACATACGTCCCTCTGGCTTACAGGAGGATGATATGGTAAAATCCGAGCTTCTTTTTGACCGGATAGAGCTCAGAGACAGGCTAACCACCGACGAGGCTGCTTACGCACTTCCGGAAAGAAAACTCTTTGCCTCCGTCTACACACTTTTAAAGCACAGACGTTTTTCGGCAGACCGCTACGAGTATATCCTCGGAAAGGTTATACAGCCGGGCGACAACATCTGCCGTGTAAAGGTGGCTTTGGAAGCAATGAAGGAGCTGGGACTCATAAAAATCGATGAAAATAACATGATAGAAGTACCGGAGGTATCCGAGAAATTTGATCTCGGTTCTGCTCCTGTAATGAGATATATCTCAGAATTTACGGAAAGAAGGTGAACTCATGGCTGAAAAGAAACCTATTGTTGACGGCTTTGAAAACCTTAAAAATAAGATGTCAGAACAGTACAGTGAAGAGGAAGTTGAAAAAGTAGTACAGGCCTATGAGTTTGCCAAAAAGGCGCACAAGGGTCAGTGCAGGTATTCGGGCGAGCCGTATATAACACATCCTGTTGCCGTTGCGAAGATACTGTTTGACCTCGGTATGGACTATCAGTCCCTTATTGCCGCACTTTTGCATGACACGGTTGAAGATACCGACACGGGGCTTGACAACATACGTGAGATGTTCGGAGACGACGTTGCACAGCTTGTTGACGGTGTAACAAAGCTCGGCAAAGTGCCTCTTGAAACATGGGAGGAGAGACAGGCGGAGAATATCCGTAAGATGTTTATCGCTATGTCTCAGGATATTCGCGTTATCATCATCAAGCTTGCCGACCGTCTTCACAACATGAGAACTCTTGAGTTCATGCGTGAGCAGAAAAGACGTGACAAGGCTCTTGAAACGCTTGAGATATACGCGCCGATTGCGCACCGTCTCGGAATCAGAACCGTCAAGGAAGAGCTTGAGGACCTCTCTATAAGGTATCTTGACCCCGTCGGCTACAAGGATATCGAGGATCTTCTTAACAGAAACACAAAGGTTCATCCGAATTTTATTCCCGATACCATAGAAGCTATAAAGAAGCGCGTCCATGAGAGTATTCCCGACGCGGCGGTTGACGGTCGCCGAAAGAGTATTCACGGCATATACAGAAAGATGTATATCCAGGACAAGGAATTTGACGAGATATACGACGTTTATGCCATAAGAATCATTGTCGATTCGGTTGTTGACTGTTATAACTGTCTCGGAATTATCCATGACATGTATCATTCGCTCCCGGGCAGGTTTAAGGATTACATCTCCACCCCGAAGTCGAACATGTATCAGTCGCTTCATACGACAGTTATCAGTTCTGAGGGAATCCCCTTTGAAGTCCAGATAAGAACATGGGAGATGCATTACACCGCCGAGTACGGTATCGCCGCTCACTGGAAGTACAAGCTCGGCGTTACGGGAAGTTCAAAGTTTGAGGAAAGGCTTGCGTGGATAAGGCAGCTTCTTGAAAACCAGAAGGATTCCGACGACGTTGAGGATATCGTAAAAACGATCAAGACGGACTTTGTGCCCGACGATGTATTCGTTTTCACTCCTAAGGGCGACGTTATAAACATACCTTACGGCTCCACCGTTATTGACTTTGCGTATGCCATTCATACGCAGGTAGGCCATAAGATGATTGGCGCCAAGGTTGACGGACGTATCGTTCCCATTGACTATAAAGTAAAAACGGGACAGATTGTTGAAATTCTTCGCTCCTCAGATCCCGAGAAAGGCCCCTCACGTGATTGGCTCAATATCGTTACAACCACAAGCGCAAGGGCAAAGATAAGAAGCTGGTTCAAAAAAGAAAAACGCTCCGAAAATATCGAGCAGGGTAAGATTGAGTTTGAAAAGGAGCTTCGTAAAAACAATATAAGGCTTTTCGACGAGGAACTTGAAGAATTCGTAAAGAAGCTGTGTGACCGCAAGAAGATTGAAAGTCCCGATGAGTTCTTTGCGGCGATAGGCTACGGCAGTATTTCACTCGATAAGCTTCAGCCCTTCATGAAGGACGAGTATAACAGAATACTCAAGGCATCCGAAAAACCAAAGGATGAAATCATTGTTACAAAACCCACTCACAGAACAAGTTCAGAGGGTATCATTGTTGAGGGCATAGACAACTGCCTTGTAAAGCTTTCAAAATGCTGTAATCCGCTTCCGGGTGACGAGATAATCGGCTTTATAACCCGCGGACACGGAGTATCCGTTCACAAGCGTGACTGTACCAATGTACCCATAAACATAAAGGCATCCGCCGAGCCGGAAAGATGGATAAAGGTTTACTGGGATGATAGCATAAAAGAGGAATTCAACGCAACAATGGATCTTTACTGTCTTTCACATGTCGGTCTTATGGCTGAAATCGCAAATGCGCTTGCGTCCATGCACGTTGACATAAGAAGCATTAATACGAGAACTCTCAAGGACAGGGATACCATTATTACTCTTACCATAGCGGTAAACGGTGTTGAACACCTAAATTCCGTCATTAAAAATCTCAGAAAAATCGACGGTGTTATTTCTATCGAAAGGACCGGTGTTTAACAAATGAAGGCTGTTATTCAGAGGGTAAAATATGCGTCCGTGAAGGTTGACGGAGAGATAATAGGAGCCATAGACAACGGATTTCTGGTTCTTCTCGGAGTTTCCGAGACGGACACAAAAGAGGATGCCGAAATTCTCGCGAGAAAGACTGCAAGCTTAAGAATTTTTCAGGATGACGAGGGTAAGATGAATAAGTCATTGCTTGATCTTTCATACGGGGCGCTCGTTATTTCGCAGTTTACTCTTCTTGCGGATACAAAGAAGGGAAACAGACCGTCCTTTATTCATGCGGCAAAGCCGGAGCTTGCCATACCGCTCTACGAACTCTTTGTGGATGAACTTAAGAAAAACGGTGTTACTGAGGTTGCTCACGGAGAATTCGGAGCAGATATGAAGGTTGAGCTTTTAAACGACGGTCCCGTTACCATCATTTATGATACCGAGCAGTGGAAATAAGGTGTGATTATGAAAGTAAATAAACTTGTTATGGGCTCGCTCAGTACAAACTGTTATATCGTTGTAGACGAACTCTCAGGTCTGGGAGCTGTTATTGACCCGGCTGTTTATAATGAAGAGCTTTTGACTGCCGTGAAAAATTCCGGTATGACAAAGCTTGCATATATTTTTCTTACACACGGTCACAGCGACCATATACTCGGCGTTTATGATCTTAAAGCCGCATATAAGGACGCAAGGGTTGTTATCGGAACTGATGACGACATTTGCCTGACAAGCTCGGCATGCTCGCTTGCGTCGGATCTCGGACTCTCACAGCATCCCATGCATGCGGATACCTGCGTAAGCGACAATGACAAGCTGCAGTTCGGAAGCACCGAGGTTACTGTTATTCACACACCCGGACATACACCGGGCAGCGTTTGCTATCTCATGGGAAATATCATGTTTTCCGGGGATACATTGTTCTGCAGAACCTGCGGACGAACCGACCTCTTCCGCGGAAGTCATACGGATATGATGGAGTCCGTACTCAAGCTCGGAAGATTAAAGGGTGATTTTATTGTTTACCCGGGACACGGTCCGTCAACAACGCTTGACGCCGAGAGAAAGACAAACAGATTTATGAGGAAAACCGAATGGTCCTTAATGTAATAAACAATCCTTATCATTATGAGCTTCAAAAGCTTACAAGTGCATTCTTTCCCAGTGAACCGGTCGAGGTTCATACAGAGCCTCCTTTTGAAAACGGTGAGGGAACGACTGTAACCGTTTCTCTTGAAAACCTGAGGGAAACAAACAGTGTAACAGTTTCGATAAGGTACTATAATTCCGAAACAAAAAGGAAAGCTGTTAAGACGCAGGCGTTCCCGAGGTTTACCGGCGAAGACGATAACCTGACTGTATCTCTTGCCGACAGCGAGAACAGCCTTGAGCTTAAAACGGCTCAGATGCTTTATTCTCTTTTGTCGGAGGTTTTATCCGTTTCCTTAAGCTGGGGTATTCTAACGGGCATACGCCCCTCAAAGCTTCTCATTCGACTTATGAATGAAAAGGGCAGGAATGAGGGCATAGAGTATTTCAAAAGCTGCTTCTTTGTTTCCGATAAAAAGACAAGTCTTGCGCTGTCCGTTGCGGATGCGGAGGAAAAAATCATAAATACCTCCACGCCGAATTCGTTCAGCCTTTATATTTCTATTCCGTTTTGTCCGACACGCTGTTCTTATTGCTCTTTTGTTTCCAGCTCGGTCAATAAGGAATCGGCAAGACAGATTATTCCCGTGTATTTTGAAAATTTACTCAAAGAAATAGAATATACCGGAGAGCTTGTTAATAAACTTGGTATTGATATGCTGTCCGCATATGTCGGCGGCGGAACCCCGTCGATACTCAGCGCAGAGCAGATAACGCGGCTTCTTAAGACGGTAAATTCCTCCTTTGATTTTTCAAAGTGCGGGGAATTTACCTTTGAGGCCGGCAGGCCGGACACCATTACGACTGAAAAGCTTATTGCCGCGAAGGAAAACGGCATAGACAGAATCAGTATCAATCCGCAGACAATGAATGATGAAATACTTCGCGGCGTGGGCAGAACTCACTCTGCGCAGGATGTATTTACGGCATACTCCGCCGCCGAAATGGTTGGCTTTAAAAATATCAACATGGACCTTATAGCGGGACTTCCCGGCGACACGGCGACCGGCTTTGCGGATACTCTTGAAAAGCTTGTTTCGCTTGACCCGGCGAGCATAACGGTACATACGCTCGCCTATAAGCGGTCGTCAGACCTTGATTACAGAAACGGTCTTTTCGCCGATGACAGCGAAACAAAGCAGATGGTTGACCATTCGTACGACAGACTTGTAAAATGCGGGTATATACCATACTATATGTACAGGCAAGCCAAGTCTGTCGGAAATCTTGAAAACGTAGGCTATGCAAAGCCGGGCTTTGAGAGTGCTTACAATATCTATATGATGGAGGAGTGTCATTCGATTCTGGCCTGTGGCGCCGGAGCGGTGACGAAGATAAAAAATCCGTCAGATAACAATATCAAACGGATATACAACTTTAAGTACCCATATGAGTACAACAGCAGATTTGACGAACAAATTAATCGTAAGAGGACAGTTTCAGACTATTATGGATAATATTCACTACTTAAAAGTTATTAACAGAGAAGTTATCACGAATCCGGTCGAGTACATCGGCAAGTGCGAGCGAAGATACCAGAGCATGCTTCATCAGTATGTCAGAGAAGTGGTCGCAAGACCGGGAGCGAACAAGATAATCATGCTTTCGGGACCGAGTTCATCCGGTAAAACAACCGGTGCTAATAAAATGGCAAGACTTATCTCAAGGATGGGACACAACGCATATGTTATCTCACTCGATGACTTCTATCTTGACCGTAATCTTGTACCGAAGGGTGAGGACGGAACGCAGGACTTTGAAACCATCTACGCTCTGAACCTCGATCTTATAAGGGATACTCTTCGAGGTCTCGGGAACCACGGTGAGGCGGACCTCCCGAGTTTTGATTTTGTTTCCGGTATGAGAACGGACAATTCAATGCATCTTAAGCTTCTCCCCGGAGACGTTGTTATCGTTGAGGGACTTCATGCCATAAATCCGATTATTACAGATTGTCTTTCGGGAGAAAACCTCGTAAAGATGTATGTTAGCACGGCATCTGATATCCTTGATGATGACGGAAGTATCTTTTTTTCAAGACGTGACGTGAGATTTTTGCGTAGAATGATAAGGGACTACCAGTTCCGCGGAAGCAGCGTGGAAAACACATACAATATGTGGCCGAAGGTTGTTTCTGGCGAGATGCAGTACCTCAATCCGCTTATTGATACTGCGGACTATATCATTGATTCACTGCACCCTTATGAGATATGTGCATACAAGGATACCGCCCTGACGCTTCTTTCCGAGCTTTCGGAAAGCCACCCGATGTATGAAAATGCCGTTTCTCTCTCCGAAAGGCTTGAGAAAACAACACGCGTTAACAAGGATATCATTCCGAAGACTTCGCTTCTTCGTGAGTTCGTAGGACCGTAAAAAAGTAAGGAGATGCAATCATTGCCGGAAAATAATTTACAGTCGAAAAAACAGGGACAGTCAATGGTTCACGGAGCAATGTTTCTCATGCTCACAACCGTACTTGTTCACCTTATAAATATCTTTTACAAGATACCCGTAACAAATATCATAGGTGAGGTGGGACGCGGATACTATACCGCAGCCTTTGAGATATACACGCCCATCTATGCTATTTCGACCGGCGGTCTTCCCGTTGCGGTTTCAAAGATGATTTCCGAACGGATTGCACGAGGCAGGTACAGGGAAGTATATACGATAAAGAAGGCGTCCCTGAAGATATTCTCCATAACCGGTATAACGTGTACCGCACTGCTTATCGCGCTTGCTTACCCGTTTTCACACTTTGTTATCGGATCGCCGAATACCTTTTACAGTATTTTATGCATTGCCCCGTCAATTCTTATATGCGCCTTAACGTCGATGTACGCAGGCTTCTTTGAGGGCACACGAAATATGTCTCCCGTAGGTATCTCACAGGTCTGTGAGAGCGTGGGCAAGCTTCTGTTCGGAGTCCTCCTCTCAAAGCTTGTTCTCACTCGTGCTTATTCACAGTTTACGGCAACAGGAGTTGTTTTCGGAACTCCGTGTGAAACAAGAGAAAAGGCGATGCTTCTCGCCGCGCCTTATTCCGCTGCGGCCGCTATTTCGGGAGTAACCATAGGTACGCTTCTCGGTATGCTTTATCTGTTCATAAAGTACAGAACAAGCAGAAAGCAGATTATCACAAGGGACGACCTTATAAACGCCCCGAAATCACACTCTCCAAAGTATATCTCGAAGGAGCTTATAAGGACTGTTGTACCCATAGCAACAAGCTCTCTCGTTCTCAATATAACCAATTTTATTGACACGATAACCGTTCAAAACAGACTTAAGCACGCCGTGTCCGTCGGTGCGGATACCATAAGAGAGGTATATCCGCAGATTTCACAGATGAATATTGAGGATAAAGACATAAAGGATTTCCTCTACGGCTGTTACGGAGTCGGTCTTGACTTTCGCAACATAATACCGAGCGTCATTTTAGCTCTCGGTATAAGCGTTATTCCCGTGCTGTCCGCCGCGTATGCCACAAAGGACCGTAAGAGGATGAAGAGCGCCGTAAATACAGTTATAAAGACCGCAACCCTTATCGGAGTGCCTGCGGGAGTATGCATGGCCGTGCTCTCCGAGCCTATTCTCCACATGATGTATCCGCGCTCATCATCTATAGCAATCTCAGCACCCTTTGTTGCCGTTTTCGGATATGCTGCACTTCTTCTTGCCATATCCACTCCTATAAACAACATGCTTCAGTCGATAGGCAGGGCGGATGTCCCAGTAAAGTCGCTTCTCATCGGTGCCACCGTCAAGATAATCTGTAATTTTATCCTTGTCGGTATACCGTCCGTAAACATAAAGGGCGCTCCGATCGGAACGATTTTGTGTTACCTTATCATTGTATTCAATAACCTGCGTGTTCTCATAAAAGAGACGCAGATTAAGATAAACTGGTTCGACAGCTTCTTAAGACCCGCGTTTGTCGGAGCATTTGCCGGAGCATTTTCATTCTTTGTTTACACGCTGTGTAACACATATATTGTTTTCGGCGAAGAAACGTCAAGATTCAACGGTTCAACGCTTTCTTGTTTAATTGCACTTATTTTTGCCATAATAATTTGGGCACTTTTACTATTGATTTTTAAAGTTCTTTCAAAAAACGATATATTGATGTTGCCAAAAGGCAAAAAAATCGCAAAAGTACTTGAAAAAATCAAGCTAATAGGGTAATATAACAAGTGTGTTAATCGTACACAACGAAACACAACATATTGTGTTTTGTAAAAATAATGTTAAAATTAATGGAGGACTAAAAAATGAATAAGACAGAACTCGTTGCTGCAGTAGCAGAAAATGCTGGTCTCACAAAGAAGGACGCTGAAAAGGCAGTAGCTGCTGTTATCGACAGCATCACAGCTGCACTTAAGAAGGGCGAAAAGGTTCAGCTCGTTGGATTCGGTACATTTGAGGTTCGTAACCGTGCTGCTAAGCAGGGTCACAATCCTAAGACAGGCGAGCCGATGATGGTTCCTGCTTCTAAGCTTCCTGCTTTCAAGGCTGGTAAGGCTCTCAAGGACGCTGTTAAATAATTAAACTTTAGACTTTTACAGGAGGGGTGTTATTACTCCTCCTGTATTTTTAATTACTGCTATAATGCTTATGAGGTTTTTTCTATGAGACTTGACAAATACCTTAAGGTATCACGAATTATAAAAAGGAGAACCGTTGCAAACGAGCTTTGCGATGCGGGACACGTCAGCGTAAACGGCAAGGTTCAGCGTGCCTCCTATGACGTAAAGGAAAATGACGTTATCGAGGTGAAAATGGGCGAGAGACTCATAAGGGTTCAGGTCGTTTCCGTTCTCGAATACGCAAAAAAAGAAAACGCAGGGGATATGTATAAACTCCTTTAACATAAGAATAACAAGGCCTTCTGTTGCATACGATTCTATGACAGGAGGTTTTTTTAATGGATAGACTGCACAATGTAATTATTGATGCAAGAGAAAAATTGACTGCAAACGGTATCATAGACGTTAAATCCTTTGACGAAACGCTGATAGTCGGAAAAACCGATAACGAGGCAATTTCCATCAAGGGAGAAAACCTGCACATAGACACTCTTGACCTTGACGCCGGAAAGCTTTCTGTCACAGGGACTATAGACAGCGTTGTTTATTCCGGTACGTATGTATCAAACGAAACTATATGGGAGAAGCTGTTTAGGTGACATATTTTCCGACGATTACCGTGCAGACGCAATATTTTTTTTACTCTCTGCTGCTCGGCGCAGGCCTCGGGTTTATCTATGATGTATTACGCTCCGTTCGAATTGCCGTGCGTGACGAAAAGCGTGCAAGGTTTTATTTTTCGGATGTTCTTATTTTCGTTATAGCCGTTTTTTTGTTTGAAATTTTTACGGTTTCTTTCGGCTACGGAGTGGTAAGATACTATGCACTTTCGGGTGTTTTTCTGGGAGCCTTGTTTTATCTCAATACAATGGGACTCATAACAGTAAAAGTTGAGAGAAAAATTGCAAAACTTTACCAAAAACTAATTGGATTTTTTATTGTAAAACCGATACATTTATTGTATAATTGCTTTAAAAAGTTTTTAGTAAGTTTACAATTCCGAAAGAAAGGGACGAAAAATGAAGAACAAAGAGAAAAAGAATAGCAGAAGCTTTATTTTGACTCTTGCAATTATTGCCGTGATGGGCTACTTCGTTATTTCCCTTATATCACTTCAAATGGACATAAGAGACAAGCAGCGTGAGGTAACGGAGGCTCAACAGGTTCAACAGGAGAAACAGGCTGAAAATGAAGAACTTGAAAAGTTTCTTACCGACGGTGACGAGTCGTCTTATATAGAAAGAATAGCCAGAGATGTTCTCGGCTATGTATTGCCCGGTGAAAGAGTTTATTATGACATCTCATCCGGCGAATAACCTTGGGGAGGATTATACTTAGTTTATGGAACTTGAAGTAGGTTCGGTTGTTGAGGGAAAGGTTAAAACCCTTACCAAATTCGGTGCATTTGTAGAGCTTGATGGAGAAAAGACGGGGATGGTGCACATCTCTGAGGTTGCGTCTACATATGTCAAGGAAATTACTGACTATGTTTCTGAAGGACAGGAAGTAAAAGTAAAGATTTTGAGCATTGACGAAAACGGAAAGATAAGTCTTTCTATGAAACAAGTACCCGGAGCTGTTGATAAACCGCAGCCACGTGAAAAAAATTTCAGAAAAAGGGACAGGGGAACGCCTAACGTCTGGAACGGACCAAAGCAGACGCAGTCGGACAGCTCCGACATGTCTTTTGAGGAAATGATGAGTAAGTGGAAGTCGTCCAGTAAAGAAAAAATGGCGGATCTTAAGCGTTCGTCCGACTCAAAGCACGGTGGCGGTGGCGGCTACGGAAGACGCGGCGCACACAGACCGTAAAAGAGTATTAACATATTTTAAAATTGCAGAGTGCTTTATTCACTCTGCATTTTTTTTGAAAAAGCCGGGAGTTTTAAACATGCGTGAATTATCATCTGAAGTAATTACAGAAGCAGTCGCAGAGCTTTGTATTGAGGCAAATAAAATTCTGCCTTGTAGTCTTAAAGAAAAGCTTGAGGCCGGAATGAAATCCGAAAGAGATGAGCTTCCGAAAAAGCTTTGCGAAGATATTCTCAGAAATCTTGACGCGGCAAAAGAGCTGGATATACCCATTTGTCAGGATACGGGAATGGCTGTGGTTTTTATTGAACTCGGACAGGACGTTCACGTCTTCGGCGAGGATATCAACACTGCCGTAAATAAAGGCGTAGCCAAAGGTTATGAAAAGGGGTATCTCAGAAAGTCTATCGTCGGGGATCCGCTTTGCAGAGTAAACACCGGTGACAACACCCCCGCGGTTATCCATCTTTCCGTTGTGCCGGGAGAACAGGTCGGTATAACAGTTGCTCCCAAGGGCTTCGGAAGCGAAAACATGAGTGCGCTTCGGATGTTCACTCCCGCCGCAGGTGTTGAGGAGATAAAAAAATACATCGTCTCCGTTGTTAAAAATGCAGGCTCAAATCCGTGTCCTCCGGTAGTTTTGGGTGTCGGAATAGGAGGAGATTTTGAATACTGCGCGTACCTTGCAAAAAAAGCCCTTTGCAGAGATGTTTCCGTGCGCAATCAAAACGAATTTTATAAAAAACTTGAGGAAGAGCTCCTTCGGAAAATAAACGAACTCGGAATAGGTCCTCAGGGATTCGGAGGCCATACCACCGCATTGGCTGTAAACATTGAATATGCTCCTACGCATATCGCAGGACTTCCCGTTGCGGTGAATATGGGCTGTCATGTTACAAGACATGCATACAGGGTCATCTGATACAAAAATATTGATAAAAATTTGTCACATTTTACAATGTGAACGATGACTCATTTATGTTAATATATATATTGTTTTTTTATACGGATAGGTAAGATTATTGATGAACATAAATTTTGTTGTCCCGTGTCTTATGGGACTGGAATCGCTTATTGCGGACGAGCTTCGTGAAATCGGCGCAGAAAACGTTGAAGCGCAGAACGCACGCGTTCTTTTTTCCGGTGACGAGCATATTCTTGTACGCGCAAACATCTGCCTTCGTCACGCCGAAAGGATTCAGATCCTTGTGGGCTCCTTTAAGGCTTTATCCTTTGAAGAGTTATTTGAGGGTACAAGGGCGCTTCCCTTTGAGGACTGGATAGGAAAAGATGACGCTTTCCCTGTAAAGGGCTACTCGCTGAATTCGAAACTTTTCTCCGTCAGCGACTGTCAGTCCATAATCAAAAAAGCGGTCGTCGAAAGACTTAAAACAAAGTATAAAACCCCGTGGTTTTCCGAGACGGGAGCGAAGTATCAGATACAGTTCTCCATAATGAAGGACGTTGTGACTATCACAATCGACACCTCGGGTGCGGAGCTTCACAAGAGGGGCTACAGACTCAGCGCAAACGAGGCTCCCATAAAGGAAACTCTTGCGGCAAGTCTTTGCTCACTTGCTCGTGTTCGAAGTTATCACACTCTTTATGACCCCATGTGCGGCTCGGGAACCATACTCATAGAAGGTGCCATGAAGGCTCTCGGTATAGCGCCGGGACTGCAGAGGACTTTTGCCGCGGAACAGTTTGCGTGTATTCCCGCAGAGGTCTGGGCCGAAGAGAGAACGCGTGCTCAGGACCTTGTAAGCTTTGATTGTGACTTTAGGGCGTACGGCAGTGATATCGACAAAAACAGTCTTGAAATTGCCAGGGAAAACGCAAGACGTGCCGGAGTTGACAAGAGAATTGAGTTTGAGCTTCTTGACTTTCATGACTGGGAGGGTAAAACCGAAAAGGGCACGGTTATCTGTAACCCGCCGTACGGTGAACGCCTTCTTGACATAAAAACGGCAAATGACATCTACAAAACCATGGGTGAGAAGTTTGTCAGTAAACGCGGCTGGGCTTATTACGTCATAAGTCCTTCGGAGGACTTTGAAAGGTTGTTCGGAAAACGTGCCGACAAGAGAAGAAAACTCTACAACGGTATGATAAAGTGCCAGGTTTACATGTACTTTAAGTAAAAAAATTTTTGACATAAAAAATCAAACAGAGGAGAATAAAAACATGTCATTATTTACAAAAATCGAAAAAGAGGTAACA
>UQZY01000013.1 GCA_900545655.1 uncultured Oscillospiraceae bacterium | reverse complement strand
GTTCTTGATATAGTCGGCGTGACCCGGGCAGTCAACGTGAGCATAGTGACGCTTTTCTGTCTCATACTCAACGTGTGCAGTGTTAATTGTTATACCACGCTCTCTCTCTTCCGGAGCCTTATCGATTTCTGCATAGTCCTCAAACTTTGCAAAGCCCTTCATTGCGAGAGTCTTTGTGATAGCAGCTGTAAGAGTTGTCTTACCGTGGTCAACGTGACCGATAGTACCAATGTTAACATGGGGTTTATTTCTTTCAAACTTTTCCTTTGCCATTGGAAAATCCTCCTTTTATTAAACGTGATTGAATTTCGTTGATATTGTACCAAATAGCGTGCTTGTTTGCAAGCACTTTTATTTATTAGTCTTTCTTGCTCCTGTCACTGATAATAGTGTCGGCAATTGACTTCGGTACCTCTGTGTAATGGCTTGGTTCCATAACGTATGATGCACGTCCCTGGGTCTTTGAACGAAGGTCTGTTGCATATCCGAACATGGATGCAAGCGGAACGTCTGCGTTGATCTGGGTTGCACCGTTTCTCGGTTCCATACCCTTCATGATTCCACGACGTGAGTTGATGTCACCGATAACGTCACCAACGTAGTCATCCGGCGTTGTAACGGAAACCTTCATCATAGGCTCCATAAGTACCGGATTTGCTTTTCTCATAGCATTCTTGAATGCCATGGATCCGCAGATCTTGAACGCCATCTCAGATGAGTCAACCTCATGATAAGAACCGTCATAGATCGTAACCTTAACGTCTTCAACGTTGTATCCCGCAAGAACACCTGTGTTCATAGCGCCCTTGATACCGGCCTCTGCGGCAGGAATGAATTCCTTCGGTACAGAGCCACCGACAACGGCGTTAACAAACTCGTATCCCTTGCCCGGATTCGGTTCAATCTTAATCTTGATATGAGCGTACTGACCGCTACCGCCTGACTGACGCTTATACTTGCAATCCTCATCAGCTTCGGTTGTAATTGTCTCACGGTAAGCAACCTGAGGCTTACCTACGTTTGCTTCAACTTTAAATTCACGAAGAAGTCTGTCAACGATTATTTCAAGATGAAGCTCACCCATACCTGCAATGATTGTCTGTCCCGTTTCCTCATCTGTATAGCACTTGAACGTCGGATCCTCCTCGGCAAGCTTGGAAAGGGCAATACCCATTTTTTCCTGTCCTGCCTTAGTCTTCGGCTCAATAGCAACACGGATAACCGGATCAGGGAAGTTCATTGATTCGAGAATTACGGGATGCTTGGGATCACAGAGAGTATCACCTGTTGTAGTGTTCTTTACACCTACACATGCTGCGATATCTCCTGCGTATACGGTCTCAAGATCCTGTCTGTGATTTGCGTGCATCTGAAGAATACGTCCCATACGCTCGTTCTTATCCTTAACCGAGTTAAGAACCGTTGCACCTGCGTCTACTGTTCCCGAGTAAACACGGAAGAAGCAGAGTTTGCCTACAAATGGGTCTGTTGCAATCTTGAATGCGAGAGCTGAGAACGGCTCCGAGTCAGATGAATGTCTGTCCTCTTCCTCACCTGTGTCGGGGTTTGTGCCCTTGATAGCAGGGATGTCTGTAGGAGCAGGCATATAATCCACAATTGCGTCAAGGAGTGGCTGAACACCCTTGTTACGATAAGAGGTACCGCATGTAACAGGCACCATGTCATTTGCTATTGTGGCTTTACGAACTGTCTTTTTGATTTCTTCAACTGTGAGCTCCTCGCCTGCGAAGTACTTCTCCATAAGGTCGTCATCACAGGAAGCTACTGCTTCGATAAGCTCATCATGGTACTTCTGAGCAAGCTCTTTCATGTCCTCGGGAATTTCCTCGTCACGTACATCCTTACCAAGGTCATCATAGTAAACCTCTGCTCTCATGTTAATGAGATCAATGATTCCCTTGAACTCTGATTCAGCGCCTATAGGCAACTGAATAGGTACGGCATTGCACTTAAAACGCTCCTTGATCATGTCAAGAACGTTATAGAAGTTTGCACCCATAATGTCCATCTTATTTACGTAGATCATACGGGGTACACTATACTCATCAGCCTGACGCCATACTGTTTCAGACTGAGGCTCAACACCGCCCTTTGCACAGAGAACTGTTACAGAGCCGTCAAGTACACGAAGTGAACGCTGCACTTCTACTGTAAAGTCAACGTGACCCGGGGTGTCGATAATATTGATTCTGTGATTTTTCCAGAAACAAGTGGTAGCAGCGGATGTGATGGTGATACCACGCTCCTGCTCCTGAGCCATCCAGTCCATGGTAGCCGCACCGTCGTGTGTTTCACCGATCTTGTGGTTAACACCCGTGTAGTAGAGAATACGCTCTGTAGTCGTAGTCTTACCTGCGTCGATATGCGCCATGATACCGATGTTCCTGGTCATTTCCAGCGAAACCTGTCTTGGCATTGTTTTCCTCCCACTAATATTACGCTATAAGCGACTCTTTTACCATCTGAAATGAGCAAAAGCCTTGTTTGCTTCTGCCATTCTGTGCATTTCTTCACGTCTCTTGAATGCAGCTCCTGACTGGTTTGTAGCATCAAGAATTTCGTTTGCGAGTCTTTCCTTCATTGTTCTTTCAGAACGCTGACGAGCGTAGAGAGTAATCCAACGAAGACCTAAAGTCTGTCTTCTTTCCGGACGTACCTCTATGGGTACCTGGTAAGTAGCACCACCTATACGGCGAGCTTTTACCTCAAGTAAAGGCATTACGTTTTCCATAGCCTCATCGAAAACTTCGAGTGGCTCTCTGCCTGTTTTTTCCTTAATGATGTCAAAAGCGTCGTAGACAATTTTCTGAGCTACACCCTTTTTACCATCATACATAACACTGTTGATAAGTCGTGTTACGAGTTTTGAATTGTAAAGCGGATCTGGCAAAACATCACGTTTTGCTATCTGGCCTCTTCTTGGCACTTCGCTTCCCTCCTTCATAATAATGATATCATAGGTACTCGAGTGACAAAATTCCCGTGGCGCCAATGCAGAGGCATATACAATAAAAACAATATATACACTCTTAGCATTGTTGTGCAGCTTATGCACAGCCTGCAAGAAGATTCTGTCTTTTACGAATTTTTCGGATCTCCGGCTTATGCCTTCTTAGCAGCCTTCGGCTTCTTGGCACCGTACTTTGAACGAGCCTGCATTCTGCCGTTTACGCCCTGTGTATCAAGCGTACCACGAACAATATGGTAACGCACACCGGGAAGATCCTTAACACGTCCGCCTCTGATGAGAACGACACTGTGTTCCTGAAGGTTATGACCTACACCCGGGATGTAAGCTGATACCTCAATACCGTTTGTGAGACGAACTCTGGCAATCTTACGAAGCGCTGAGTTAGGCTTTTTCGGTGTTGCGGTTTTAACAGCAGTACATACGCCTCTCTTCTGCGGAGAATCGTTATCTGTGAGAACGTTCTTCTTTGAGTTGAGACCCTTCAAAAGTGCTGGTGCTTTAGCCTTCTTTTCAGAAGTTTTTCTACCCTGACGAACAAGTTGGTTAAAGGTTGGCAATCTATTTCACCTCCAATAAAAATTTGCACATAGGCAAGTAAGTATTTTACCCTATCAACAAGGCTTTGTCAATAGGGTAAAATCATTAAAAATATACTGTTTTTTAGTCTGAAATCTCGTTTTCGACCGTTTCGTTTTCGCCGGTGCTTTCAACGATCTCGTCATCACTCATAAAGAGGTCGGCGTCTATGGTATTGAATTCATCCTCTTTTTTGATAACCTCAACATCAGAATAGCATTTCATACCCGTACCTGACGGAAGAAGCTTACCGATGATAACGTTCTCCTTAAGACCGCTCAGAGGATCCGTCTTACCCTTGATAGCGGCATCCGTAAGAACTCTTGTCGTCTCCTGGAATGAAGCTGCCGAAAGGAATGACTCAGTTGCAAGAGATGCTTTGGTGATACCGAGAAGCATCGGCTCACCTACTGCAAGTGCAGGCTCTCTGTCCTCTGCCTTCGCTGCCTTTGTAACCTTTCTGTTTGCGGCGTAGAATTCGGACTTTTCGATAACGGAGCCTGAGAGAAGATCCGTCTCGCCAACTTCAAGAACCTTTATCTTCTTCATCATCTGACGGATGATAACCTCAATATGCTTGTCGTTGATGTCAACACCCTGTGTTCTGTACGCACTCTGAACCTCACGGATAAGATAGTCATAAACAGCGTCAACGCCCATGATGTCGAGAAGGTCATGCGGATTGAGCGAGCCCTCTGTAAGGGCCTCACCCTTGTCAACATGCGCACCGTCCTGTATACGCTGACGGAGTCTCAAGCCATACGGAATAAGGTACTGCTTTTCAAGTCCCTCATCGGCATTGGTAACGACAACATACTTACTCTTCTTTATTTCCTGAATTGAAACAGTACCGTCAATTTCAGAAAGAATTGCAAGAGTCTTAGGCTTACGCGCCTCAAACAATTCCTCAACTCTCGGAAGACCCTGAGTGATATCCGCCGCAGATGCAACACCGCCGGTATGGAAGGTTCTCATCGTAAGCTGTGTACCAGGCTCACCGATAGACTGAGCTGCAATGATACCGACTGCCTCACCGACTGTTACGGAGCCACCTGTTGCAAGGTTTTTACCGTAACACTTCATGCAGACACCGTGGTGTGCATGACATGTGAGAAGTGAACGAATACGTATCTCGGCTCTTTCTCCCTCGGGAGTATGATCTTTAACGTATTTTTCAACGCGTGCTGCGTCCTCCTTGGACATCATATCCTCAGCCGACTGAATAAGTTCTCCTGTCTTTTCATCAACAAGATCTTCAACAAGATAACGTCCCTCGAGTCTCTCTGCGAGCTCCTCTATAACGCGACCGTCAGCCATGATGTCGTAAACCGCAATACCCTCATGGCATCCGCAGTCCTCTTCGTGAACGATTACTTCCTGTGAAACGTCAACAAGACGTCTTGTAAGGTAACCCGAGTCAGCTGTACGGAGAGCGGTATCCGCAAGACCCTTACGAGCACCACGTGAAGAAATGAAGTACTCAATTATGTTAAGTCCCTCACGGTAGTTGGCACGAATGGGAATTTCAATTGTCTTACCTGCAGTGTTGGCGATAAGTCCGCGCATTCCGGCAAGCTGACGAAGCTGTGAGTCAGAACCACGGGCACCGGAGTCAATCATCATGAAGATAGGATTGTAGCGTCCGAGGTTTTCCTTAAGTCCGCCGGACACTCTGTCAGTACACTCTGCCCACTCTCTTATCTTAAGGCGTGAGCACTCTGACTGAGAAAGCATACCGCGTTCATAAAGCTTTTCGATATTTGTAATCTTTTCCTCTGTCTCGGCAATATACTGCTTCTTGCTCTCGGGAATCTTTGCGTCACTTACCGCAACCGTTATACCCGAAAGAGTAGAGTACTTATAACCCTGAGCCTTAATAGCATCAAGCACCTCCGAGGTCTTTGCCGTGCCGTGCTTCTCAATACATTTTTCGATTATCTTACCGAGAGACTTCTTGTTAATAAGCATCTCACACTCAAGACGGAATTTGTTTTCCGGAATACTTCTGTCAACAAAACCGAGGTCCTGAGGAATCGGAGTGTTAAATATAACCTTTCCGAGAGTTGTCTCGATAAGAGCAGACTCCGGCTTTCCGTCAAATACCTTAGTTATGCGGATCTTTATCCTTGAGTGAAGTGTTATGGCACCTTCGTCATAAGCCATCTGAGCTTCGTTAACGTCTCTGAATACCTTGCCCTCTCCGGGTTCACCATCTTTATCAAGCGTGAGGTAGTAAGAACCGAGTACCATATCCTGAGTGGGAACAGTAACCGGACGTCCGTCAGAAGGCTTTAAAAGGTTGTTTGCCGCAAGCATGAGAAAACGTGCCTCTGCCTGTGCCTCTGCAGAAAGAGGAACATGAACAGCCATCTGGTCTCCGTCGAAGTCGGCGTTGAATGCCGTACAAGCGAGCGGATGAAGTTTTATGGCTCTGCCGTCAACAAGCACCGGCTCAAAAGCCTGAATACCGAGTCTGTGAAGTGTAGGAGCACGGTTGAGCATTACGGGATGATCCTTTATCACAACCTCGAGCGCGTCCCATACCTCGTCCTTTGAACGCTCTACCATCTTACGTGCAGACTTTATGTTACCGGCAACACCCGTCTCAACAAGTCTCTTCATTACGAATGGCTTGAAGAGCTCAAGTGCCATCTCCTTAGGAAGTCCGCACTGGTACATCTTAAGCTCGGGACCTACAACGATAACGGAACGTCCGGAATAGTCAACACGTTTACCGAGGAGGTTCTGACGGAAACGTCCCTGCTTACCCTTGAGCATATCCGAAAGGGACTTAAGGGGTCTGTTGTTGGGTCCTGTAACCGGTCTGCCTCTGCGGCCGTTGTCTATGAGCGCATCAACTGCCTCCTGAAGCATTCTCTTCTCGTTGCGGATGATTATGTCAGGCGCACCGAGCTCGAGAAGTCTCTTAAGACGGTTGTTACGATTGATAACTCTTCTGTAAAGATCATTCAGGTCAGATGTTGCAAAACGTCCGCCGTCAAGCTGGACCATAGGACGGATATCCGGCGGAATAACCGGAATCACGTCAAGAATCATCCATTCGGGGCGGTTGTTTGAGTTGTTGAATGCGTCAACAACCTCAAGACGCTTTAAGAGTCTTGCCTTTTTCTGACCGCTTGCTGTTGAGAGCTCTTCACGGAGCTGCTCTGCAAGAGCGGGGACATCTATCTCCGCAAGAAGCTTTTTGATAGCTTCCGCACCCATTCCCGCTTCAAACTCATCCTCATACTTCTCGCGCATATCCTCATATTCTTTTTCTGAAAGAACCTGATATTTCTCGAGAGGAGTCGAGCCCGGATCCGTAACGATATAAAGTGCAAAATAAAGTACCTTTTCAAGGTTTCTCGGAGAAAGGTCAAGCATAAGACCCATTCTGGAAGGAATACCCTTGAAGTACCAGATATGAGATACCGGAGCCGCAAGTTCAACGTGACCCATACGCTCACGTCTTACCTTTGCCTTTGTTATCTCAACACCGCAGCGCTCGCAGACCTTTCCCTTATAACGGATTCTCTTGTACTTTCCGCAATAGCATTCCCAGTCCTTTGTAGGTCCGAAAATACGCTCACAGTAAAGACCGTCACGCTCCGGCTTAAGTGTTCTGTAATTTATGGTTTCAGGCTTCTTAACTTCGCCGTAAGACCACTTGCGGATTTCATCCGGTGAAGCAAGACCTATTCTTATAGACTCAAATTCCAATTCGTTTGTATTGGTTGTCTGAATATCTGTCATTTGGCGACCTCTTTTCCTTAATTAAAACTTTGTTTTCGGTTTATTCCATGCCGAGATCTGCAGCTGTGGGACCTTCGAGGTCATCAATACTGTCAAATTCATCGTCCGAGGTGTCTACATAGTCTTCACCGTTTTCATCCTTTGTGGTGAAGCCCTCTGCACCCTCTGCGTCATTTACGTGAGTAAATGCTTCGTTGTCAACCATCTGGAAGCCAACATCGTCTGTGTCAAAGTTTTGCTTAAGGTCTATTTCGTTCTCATCCTTATCAAGAACCTTAACGTCAAGTCCGAGAGCCTGAAGTTCCTTTATAAGAACCTTGAATGACTCAGGAACGCCTGACTTCGGAACGTTCTGTCCCTTAACAATAGCTTCGTATGTCTTTACACGTCCTACGATATCGTCAGACTTGATAGTGAGGATCTCCTGAAGCGTATAAGCAGCACCGTAAGCCTCGAGTGCCCATACCTCCATCTCACCGAAACGCTGTCCGCCGAACTGAGCCTTACCGCCGAGCGGCTGCTGCGTAACAAGACTGTAAGGACCTGTGGACCTTGCGTGAATCTTATCGTCAACGAGGTGATGAAGCTTAAGATAATACATAACGCCGACTGTAACGGGGTTGTCAAATGGTTTTCCCGTACGTCCGTCGATAAGTTTTGTCTTACCGAGTCTTGCCTCATATGCATAATCGATAAACGCAAGCTCTTTTTCATCCTTCGTGTTTGCCTTGAGGAATTCAATAAGGTCGTTAAGGTCATAACCCTTTTTCTCATTTATCTGCTCATACTTGAGTGTGAGCTGCTTAAGGTTATCGGTACCCTCTGAAAGAATCTTTGATTCTGTGAGGAAGTACTGAATATCCTCTTCATGTGCACCGTCAAATACCGGAGTCATTATCTTCCAGCCCTTTGACCTTGCTGCGATTCCGATATTGACCTCAAGCACCTGACCGATGTTCATTCGAGAAGGAACACCCAACGGGTTAAGCACTATGTCAAGCGGTGTACCGTCCGGAAGGAATGGCATATCCTCCTGAGGAAGTATGCGCGAAACAACACCCTTGTTACCGTGACGGCCGGCCATCTTATCTCCGACCTGAATCTTTCTCTTCTGAGCGATATAACAGCGTACAACCTTATTTACTCCCGGAGAAAGCTCATCCGAATTATCTCTGGTAAATACCTCAACATCTACGACAATACCGTACTCACCGTGAGGAACGCGGAGCGATGTATCCCTTACCTCACGTGCCTTTTCACCGAAGATAGCACGGAGAAGTCTTTCCTCTGCCGTAAGCTCTGTTTCACCCTTCGGAGTAACCTTACCTACAAGGATATCTCCTGAGTGAACCTCGGCACCTACGCGGATAATACCCGCTTCATCGAGATCCGAAAGTGCGTCATCGCCGACGTTCGGTATGTCTCTTGTGATTTCCTCGGGCCCGAGCTTGGTATCACGTGCCTCAAGCTCATATTCTTCAATATGGACTGAGGTGTATATGTCGTCTCTTACAACCTTTTCATTTAAGAGTACAGCGTCCTCGTAGTTGTAGCCCTCCCATGTCATAAAGCCTATAAGGGCGTTCTTACCGAGTGAGATCTCTCCGTGGTCGGTTGCGGGGCCGTCTGCTATAACCTGTTTTGCCTCAATCTTGTCTCCTACCGAAACTATCGGGCGCTGGTTTACGCATGTACCCTGGTTTGAGCGCATAAACTTAATGAGCTCATATGTGTCTATGGAGCCGTCCTTTGTCTCTATTTCGATTGTGGTTGCATCCACACGAATAACCTTACCTGCGTTTTTGGCAAGTACAACAACACCTGAATCCACAGCTGCCTTGTACTCCATACCCGTCCCGACAATCGGAGCCTGTGTCTTGAGAAGAGGAACTGCCTGACGCTGCATGTTTGAACCCATGAGGGCACGGTTTGCGTCGTCGTTCTCAAGGAAAGGAATCATTGCCGTTGCAACGGAAACGAGCATCTTCGGAGATACGTCCATGAATTCCGGAACGCTCTTGTCAACCTCGGCAAAGCCGTCTCTGTAGCGGATAGTAACTCTGTCTCTTGCAAAACGACCCTTTTCGTCGAGCGGCTCATTTGCCTGAGCAATTCTGAAGTTGTCCTCGACATCTGCGGTCATGTAGATAACTTCGTCAAGTACAACACCGGTTTTCTTGTCAACTCTGCGGAACGGAGCCTCTATGAATCCGTACTTATTTATTCTCGCAAAGGTTGCAAGGTAAGAAATAAGGCCTATATTCGGTCCTTCCGGAGTCTCTATGGGACACATACGGCCGTAGTGACTGTAGTGTACGTCACGTACCTCGAAGCCTGCACGGTCTCTTGAAAGTCCGCCGGGGCCGAGTGCCGAAAGACGTCTCTTGTGAGTAAGCTCTGCAAGAGGGTTTGTCTGATCCATGAACTGTGAGAGCGGTGAGGAACCGAAGAATTCCTTTACTGCCGCTACAACAGGTCTTATGTTTATGAGTGCCTGCGGCGTAGCCTTTTCAGGCTCCTGAGCCTGGAGTGACATACGCTCTCTGACAACTCTTTCCATACGAGTGAAGCCTATTCTGAACTGATTCTGGAGCAACTCACCGACTGAACGGATACGACGGTTTCCGAGGTGGTCGATATCATCAACTGTACCCACGTTTGTTCCGAGGCAGTTCATATAGTTTATGGATGCAAGAATATCATCTACTATAATATGTTTGGGAATAAGGTCGTCACAGTGCTCCTTGAGTTCAGCAAGGATGTCTGCCTTCTTACTTGCTCTCTCGAGAATCTCGCTGAGAACACAGAAACGTACCTTTTCGTTTATTGCGATTTCTTCAAGTTCTTCCTCTGTAATCTTAAAGCTCTTTACAAACGGAAGGATATCTACCATGCCGTTTGAGATAACCTTAATCTCTTTGCCCTCAACGTCAAGATAAACCTGCGTGATACCTGCCTGCTCAATCTCATAAGCCTTCTCGGCTGTGATGATTTCACCTGCGTCTGCAAGTAATTCTCCCGTCGCTTCGTTGATAACAGGCTGCATGAGCTTGTTGCCTGTAAGACGTCCCGATATGGCAAGTTTCTTGTTATACTTATAGCGGCCTACTCTTGAGAGGTCGTATCTGTGGGCATCAAAGAAAAGTCCGTCAAGGTGAGCCTGAGCTGTTTCAAGTGTCGGCGGCTCGCCCGGACGAAGTTTTTTATAAACTTCAAGGAGTGCTTCTTCGGCATTTTTGGTGGTATCCTTTTCAAGGGTAGCCATAATTCTCTCATCTGCACCGAAGAAATCAAGTATATCCTGGTTGGAAGAAAGACCAAGAGCGCGTATGAAGGTTGTGATGTAAATCTTTCTGTTCTTGTCAATACGAACATAGAAAAGATCATTCTGGTCTGATTCGTACTCAAGCCATGCACCGCGGTTAGGAATAATCGTGGATGTATAAAGCTCTTTACCTGTCTTATCATGTGTCATACCGAAGTAAACACCCGGAGACCTTACGAGCTGTGAAACGATAGCACGCTCCGCACCGTTTATAACAAATGTTCCGCTCTCAGTCATGAGAGGGAAGTCACCCATATAAACGTCTGATTCCTTGACCTCACCTGTCTCCTTATTGTAAAGACGTGTCTTTACACGAAGGGGAGCTGCATATGTCGCATCTCTTTCCTTACACTCTTTTACGCTGTACTTCGGATGCTCATCCATCTTGTAGTCAACGAACTCCAGTACAAGGTTACCGGTGTAGTCAGTAATCTCCGAAATGTCTCTGAAAACTTCTTTCAGACCAACATCAAGGAACCACTGGTATGAGTTCTTCTGAACTTCAATGAGGTTCGGCATTTCCATAATCTCATTGATTTTTGCGAAGTTCATACGGGTGGTAGTTCCGCGCTGTGTCGGTTTTACTTTAACCATAGGCTTCAATCACTCCGTTCATTTTGTGTGAAAATTGCTGATTTTGCTTATAAACATGGGCTTTTCAGCCCATCGGAAATCTGTGAAAAGCCACACATTCCCATTATAATGTAGTTAAGTATTATAGACTCGAGATGTCGCCCAGTCAAGAGCATTCTTCTAAAAAGTCAGTCACAATCTGAAAATAAGTCATACACTCTGCCGCGTGTTTCTTTGTGATGTAATTGTCAGTCATTTTTCACCTGTTTCTATTGCCCTATCACATACTTTTTGTTAGAATATCTGCGTTATCAATTTTTAGTTTATTTTTGGAGGATAAACAGATGGAAAGAACTTATATCATGTTAAAGCCCGACTGCATAAAACGCGGCCTTATGGGTGAGGTTATCTCACGCATTGAAAGAAAGGGCTTCAAAATTACAAACGCAAAAATGATGAGCCTTGACGAGCCGATACTTCGTGAGCACTATGCACACATAGCGGACAAGCCGTTTTTCCCGAGTGTTGTCGAGTATATGACAAGCGGTCCCGTGCTTGCCATGATAGTTGAGGGTGAAAATGCCGTTAAGGGCATGAGAAACATAATGGGCCCGACAAAGTATGACGAGGCTATGGGCGGAACAATTCGCGGCGACCTCGCAACTTCCACCTCGGAAAACATCGTTCACGGTTCCGACTCGGTTGAAAATGCCGAGATAGAAATCAAACGCTTTTTCGGTACGGACGCCTAAGCACTTTTGAATATTTCACGGTAAAAAAACCTGTAAGCTCATCTTGTACAATCAGCGTACAATGAGAGTTTACAGGTTTTTGTGTTTACGTATAAATGTGCTTACGGATTTTATGTTTACATGTTAATGTGCTTGCAGATTTTGTATTTACGTGTTTTTGTATTTGAAGATTTATGTGCCTGCAAACAGTTGTTTTTTGTTTTGGTATAATAATTTTTGAGCCGAAAATAATTACTTTTATTAAAATCTTGCTTACCGCTTTATTTACTTACTGCTTTACAAGTATATCCATCTCTTTTTGCGGATCGTCTGCATAGCGGTACTCGTATACGGTCTGTGCGAGTGCAAAAACTATAAAAGCGAGGTTTATTGCCGCGCCCTTTTGTCCGAGATACTCTACAGACAGAAAGGCTGCCGCCGCACCGACATGAAACCATAAAAGAGTTCCGAAGTAAAAGCGCGACTTTTCAAGAGCTCCCTTATTTTCTCTGTCAGAAAGATAGTCCACCAGCCCGAGTATGGCCTGACGGTAATTGTTGGTCGAAAATATACTTGAGCTTGCAAAGCCTTTTGCTCCGGGGAAAGAATTCCATTGAAAAGCACAGGCAAAAAACATCGGATAAAGAATCAGTACATAATTAAGGCCTTCGGGAGCAAAACACAGCCATAAGGTCGTCACAAAGTTTATAAGCACGGAAACAAGATGCGTATGACGTTTTATGCGGTCCGTGCAAAGCTTTGAACACACTATGGCCAGACCGTAGATAATTGCGGCAACAAAGCACAGGAAAGTCTGACGAAGGTCTCCGCCGAGGCAACTCATAACGAGACGTATCATATTTGTGGTTTCGGCAGAGCCGAGAACATTGAAATTTGCTATAGCAAAGCCGCCGTAAAAACCGCCTATTATCGCCATAGTGTAAAACAAACACTGTGAAGGCGGCATTCTCAACAATCTGTACACTCTTAATACCCCTCAAGCTACCCCAAAATTACTTATCTTCCTTTTTTCTCTTCACGCTCGCGTATGACAAAACGGGTGGGTGTGCCCTCAAGACCGAAAACCTCTCTTATCTGGTTATCGATATACCTCTGATAGCTGTAGTGGAACAAATCCTTCTTGTTTACAAAGCATACGAATGTCGGCGGTCTTGTGGATGCCTGCGTCATATAGTAAATCTTCAGTCTCCTGCCCTTGTCCGTAGGCGGCTGAACTCTCGCTGTCGCTGCGGCGAGAACCTCATTGAGCTTACCCGTTGAGATACGCATGGCATTTTGGTCGTCTACAAATTTTATAAGCTCAAAAAGCTTGTCAAGCCTCTGACCAGTTTTTGCGGAAATAAAAATGATGGGAGCGTACGACATGAACGAAAAGTCATTCATGAGCTTTTTACGTTCTTTCTGCATGGTCTCGCCGTCCTTTTCGACAGCGTCCCATTTATTTACGGCGATTATGCACGCCTTTCCGAGCTCGTGAGCAATACCGGCAACCTTTGAATCCTGTTCGGTAAAGCCTTCGGTTGCATCTATCATTATGACACATACATTGGCACGCTCTACCGCCATACGCGCACGTATCACACTGTATTTTTCTATAGCGTCATCAATTTTTGACTTGCGGCGTATACCCGCGGTATCAATAAACACGAAGCTGCCGTGGCTGTTTGTAACCAATGTATCCGTTGCGTCACGGGTTGTCCCCGCGATATCCGATACGATAGTCCTGTTTTCACCGCAGATTGCATTCACAAGAGATGATTTTCCTACGTTCGGTTTTCCTATTATGGCAACCTTTATCGTATCATCATCCTCGTCCGTTCCGGCATCCTTCGGAAGATACCCAAGCACGGCATCAAGAAGGTCTCCCGTTCCCGTTCCGTGCGCTGCGGAAACAGCTATCGGGTCTCCGAGACCGAGGTTGTAAAATTCATAAAAATCGGGAGGAAGCTCACCTATGCTGTCCACCTTATTTACGCAGAGCACAATAGGCTTTCCGCTCTTTTGAAGCATGGTTGCGACCTCGTGGTCGGTTGCCACAACACCGTCGCGCACATCCGTTACAAGAACGATTACATCTGCACTGTCTATGGCAAGCTGTGCCTGACGCCGCATCTGAGAAAGGATTATGTCGTCGGAGTACGGCTCTATACCACCGGTATCAACAAGAAGCATGTTATGACCAAGCCACTCGCAGTCACCGTAAATCCTGTCGCGCGTTACACCGGGCGTGTCATCGACAATCGACAGGCGTTTTCCTATAAGCTTATTGAACAATGTAGACTTTCCGACATTCGGTCGTCCTACAATTGCCACTACCGGTCTTGACATGTTTTCGCCTCCATAATTTTTTCTGTAAATTCGTATCCGTCGTTACCGACCGTTACAACCGGAACCGACAAAGTTTTTTCGATATCCTCAGTGGTGGTGTCGTCTAGAAGCACGTCGTCACCCGAGGCATCCTGCGGATATGTTGTCCTCACCATAGAGGACGGAATAAGAAGGATGTCTCCCGGAAAGCTGCCGCTTTCGTCCTTAACGACACTCAACTGCTCTATAAGATCCTTTCCGGTGATAAGCCCGGAAACGGTTATATCACTACCGAAAAACGTATTTTTTATCTCATAAACTTTAACCGTGAGAGCGGAATTTTTCCCCTCATTCAGTTTATTGTAAAGTGTTTCGACTTTACACGCAAGCCTTTTTATAAGAGGAAATGCCGCAACGCCTGTAGCCAAGGCAATTTTCCGTTCTCCGTCAAAGTGCTTACGCGGATTTTCTCCAAAATCGGAAAGCGCGTCCTCAACCTCGGTTTCAAGGAGTCTCATAAGTCCAACTCCGTTATCAAGCTGAGGATATCCCTCATAGTAACTTTCCGGGGGAATCTCCTTTTCGGCCTTGAGATAAAACTCATCCGCCGCATAACAAAATCTTTTCCCGACGGAGGCCTTATATCTGTCACCGAGATTGTTAATAAGTGACAGCGTTTCCGCCGCCTGCTCTTTTGTATAACACGTGAGAGGATAAAGCCCGTCTCTGTGGTCGGTAAGTCCTACCGGAACACATGCGACACTCTGAACGGCAGGTGAAAGTTTAAACAGCTCTTCGATTGAATACGTAAGTTCCTCGCCGTCATTGATACCCGGACATAGCACAAGCTGAGTATTTATCGCGATACCCGCCTCACTTAACCGTCTCAGATACTTAAGGCTGTCGCCCGCAAAGCGATTGTTCATCATTTTACAGCGCAGGTCGGGATTCATTGTGTGAACGGATACATTGACCGGACTTATATGCATGTCAATTATACGTTCAACATCTGCGTCACTTAAGTTTGTAAGGGTGATGTAATTTCCGTAAAAAAAGGACATCCTTGAGTCGTCGTCCTTGAAGTATAGACTCTCCCTCATTCCCTTTGGAAGCTGGTCGATAAAGCAGAAGATACACTTGTTTTTGCAGGAGCGCTGCTTGTCCATAAGATAGGTATCAAACACAAGACCTATGTCGTCATACTCATCATTTTTTACTATCCTGCAAAGAGCAAATTTTCCGTTTGGCTTTTTATAGGTGATACGAAGTACCTTTTCAACCATAAAGAAGCGGTAATCAAGTACATCCGTTATGTCATGCCCGTTTATCTTAAGAAGCGTACAGCCCGGCTTTATACCGTGCTTTTGCGCATAAGAGCCCGGCTCTACGTCCCTTATGTATGCCGACATACCCGATTCACACCTCCTCACTAAAAGAAAAAACAACGTGCTAAGAAACCATGTAAAGAAACCATGTAAAGAAATCATGCGAAGAAACCACGTAAAGAAACCATATAAAGAAACCACATAAAGAACAAGTTAAACAGACTAAAAGGTGGGGAAGGTTCCCCTTCTCCACCTTGAATCTTAAAGATAATTTTGATTAGTCCTTTACGATTACCTGCTTGCCATTGTAATAACCGCATTCCTGGCAAACTCTGTGTGGTCTTTTGTATTCACCGCACTGTGGGCACTTTACAAGCTCAGGTGCACTTATCTTCCATACGTTTGAACGTCTCTTATCTCTGCGAGCCTTTGAAACTCTTCTTGCTGGTACTGCCATCTTAAGGTCATCCCCCTATCAATCAAAATTAAAATAATAACAAATTCAATTTTCAGTCCTCATCCGAAAGTAAAGTCAAAAGGGATGCGAGTCTCGGATCCACTTCCGGCTTACAGTCACAGGGACCTTCATTCAGGTTCTTACCGCAGCGTGAACAGATTCCTTTACAGTCCTCACTGCACAAGAACTTACTCGGCAAATAAAGTAAAACATCTTCTGTCGCCAGTCCTTCCAAGTCGAAACGCATGGTTGGCACGAGTATAAACTCGTCGTTTGTTTCGTCGTTCAACTCGGTTACAAAAGTATGCTCCATGGGAATGGTATATTTCTTGTCGAGCTTTGCCGCACAACGGTCACAGGTTCCGGAATAATAAACCGTGACGGTCGCATTCATGGAAACAATTCCGGTTCGATTCTCTATGACACCCTTTATTTTGCAGGAGTCGGAGAGAGGGTTTTCGCCGGAAAAATCAATACCGGACAAGTCCAGTGTATGATCAATCTCCACCCTCATGCCTTCACTTGCAAAAAGTGATTCCAGATTTATTTCAAACACGGAAAAACCACCTCTTTTGCTGTCATGCAAAGACATCTTGCGACATGCGCACATGAAATTATAATACCTATAAAATCCTTTGTCAATAAAATTTTTCAGGCGGAAAGACAATCTTTCCGCCTGTACTGCGTATCACTTGTTTCAGATCTTTTCACAAGAGAAGAAAATTTCCTTCGGAAGATTTTCCTCGTCTGCGGAAAGTGTAAATGTAAACCTGGTATCCGTTGCATCCCCAAGTCTCTTAATGCTCTCGAGGAATTCAACAAGCTCCGGTCCGGGCTCGCCGCCTATCTTGAGTGTTCCGTCTGCAAGAATATCCGTTATGTCGCTGTCCCCCGCACACATACCTGCGAGGAAGCCGTAGTATGCTTCATAGCCCGAGATAGCGAAGTCGTCTGCAGATACAAGACGTACTCTTGAGTTTATGTCGTATGTAAGTTTGCTGCCTTTTTCTATACAAATAACGTTGCCGTTTGAAGCTTCCATTGCCTTGTTTACTTCATCTATGAGATGCTTTGTTTTTCCTGTTCCTTTGTGTCCGATGATAAGAGATACCATAAGTATTCTTCCTCCTGTATTTTTTATTTTCCGCGACCTGCGGATGGGGTCTGCGAGCTTCGGCGATGTAATCTTTTCCCGTTACAGTCCGAGTCTCTTTTCGAGCTTTTCACGCTCGCTCTCATAGCCCGGCTTTCCGAGAAGAGCGAACATGTTGCGCTTATAACTCTCAACTCCGGGCTGGTTGAATGGGTTTACACCCAGAACATAACCCGAAATTGCACAAGCCTTTTCAAAGAAGTAAATCATGTAACCGAGGTCATACTCGTTCATACTTTCAGCCTCGAGTACGATGTTCGGAACTCCGCCGTCATTGTGCGCAAGCACTGTGCCTTCAAATGCCTTCCTGTTGACAAAGGACATACCCTTGCCCGCAAGGAAGTTAAGGCCGTCTGTATTGGCTTCGTCAATTCCTATAATGTACTCCTGATTCGGCTTTTCGAAAAGCACGACCGTTTCAAACATGATGCGCTGTCCGTCCTGGATATACTGTCCGAGCGAATGCAGGTCTGTTGAGAAGATTGCGGACGCGGGGAAAATGCCCTTTCCGTCCTTACCCTCAGACTCACCGTAAAGCTGCTTAAACCATTCGTTCATCATGGCATACGAAGGCTCATAGCTTACCATCATCTCAACCGTCTTTCCCTTTCGTGAAAGTACGTTGCGGATAGCTGCGTATTTGTAGCAGTCGTTTTTGTTGATGTCAGGCTCAGAGTATGCAAGTCTTGCGTCCTGCGCACCCTTCATCAGTCTGTCGATATCTATTCCTGCAACCGCTATGGGCAAAAGTCCCACTGCGGTAAGCACAGAGTAGCGTCCTCCTACGTCGTCGGGTACAACAAACGTCTCATAGCCCTCTTTATCTGCAAGAGCCTTGAGCGTTCCGCGCTCCTTGTCCGTAGTGACAAAAATACGCCCGGCTGCTCCTTCTTTGCCGTACTTCTTTATGAGCATTTCTCTGAATACCCTAAAAGAAATGGCCGGCTCGGTCGTGGTACCGGATTTTGAGATAACGTTTACCGCAAAATCCCTACCGTCAACAAGGCTCATAACCTCGTTCAGAGCTGTCGGACTTATGCTGTTTCCCGAAAATACAATCTGCGGTGTATCCTTGCAAAGCAGGTTGTAATTCTGAGATTTTACAAATTCTATGGCTGCACGCGCTCCGAGATAGGAACCGCCGATTCCTATAACGATAAGGACATCCGCCGTATTTTTAATCTTTTCGGCAGCAGCCTTTATGCGTGCAAACTCGTCTTTATCATAGTTTACCGGTAAGTCAAGCCAGCCGATAAAGTCGTTTCCGGCTCCCGTGCCCGAATGAAGAAGCTCATGAGCTTTTGTAACCTCAGGCTGCATGGCTGAAATCTCGTCATCTGTGATAAAGTCTTTTAAGTAGTTGTCGTATAGTTTAAGTGCCAACTTCAAAAACTCCTTTTTTTGTTTGCCTTTATGAGTTTATTTTAAACTATGTGCACGATATTTTCAAGTCGTGCAAAACGAAAATTGTGAATATTTAATATTTTTTCACAATTAATTTAAAAGAATTGAAAATGCACTGAAAAACTCCTATAATAAGATATCATTTTATATGGATTCAGGAGAGTAAACTATGAGCAGAGTAAACATACCCGAGATATTCGGAAGTCTTGTTTTCGGCGATGAAGCAATGCGCAAATATCTTCCGGATGAAACCTACAAAACACTCAAGGAGTATATCGACAAGGATAAGCCTCTCACCATAGATATCGCACAGGATGTCGCAACCGCCATGAAGGACTGGGCGGTCAAAAAGGGTGCGACGCACTATACGCACTGGTTCCAGCCTTTAACCGGAATAACTGCTGAAAAGCATGACAGCTTTATCAATCCCGTCGGAAAAGGAAAAATAATAATGGACTTTTCCGGAAAAGAGCTCATTCATTCCGAGCCGGACGCCTCGTCATTCCCCTCGGGAGGACTGCGTGCAACATTTGAAGCAAGAGGTTATACCGCATGGGATCCGACATCTCACGCATTCATAAAAGATAAAACTCTTTGTATCCCCTCGATTTTCTGCTCATACGGGGGACAAACTCTTGACAAAAAAACTCCACTCCTGCGTTCACTTCAGGCTCTCAACAAACAGGCTATGCGAGTTATAAATCTGCTCGGAAATCCTACCGGTGCCACACATGTTCTGGCGTCGGTCGGGGGCGAGCAGGAGTATTTTCTTATAGACAGAGATGTTTACAACAAAAGAGAAGATCTTATTTTGACCGGACGCACGCTGTTCGGAGCAAAGCCTCCGAAGGGTCAGGAGATGGAGGACCACTATTTCGGCACGATAAAGCCTCGTGTGAAGTCGTTTATGGACGACCTCAACACCGAGCTTTGGAAGCTCGGCATCTATGCCAAAACCGAGCACAACGAGGTTGCTCCGGCACAGCATGAGCTCGCCCCCATCTTCTCCGACGCCAACACAAGCACCGACCAAAATCAGCTTACCATGGAGATAATGAAAACCGTTGCCATACGTCACAACCTTTCATGCCTTATCCATGAGAAGCCGTTTGCCGGTGTAAACGGCTCAGGTAAGCATAACAACTGGTCGGTGTCAACAGATACCGGGGTTAACCTTTTCAACCCCGGCAAAACGCCCGCCGAGAACATACAGTTTCTCATATTCCTTGCGGCGGTTGTAAAGGGTGTTGACGAATACCAGGATCTCTTACGTGTTTCCGCCGCAAGCCCGACAAACGACCATCGTCTCGGCGGAGATGAGGCGCCTCCCGCCATCGTCTCCATATATCTCGGAGACGAGCTCGGCGCCGTTGCAGACGCAATTGAGCATGACGAAAACTTTGAACCTCAGGAACGAACGGTGATGAAATCCGGCGTAAAGGTTATACCGAGGTTCAATAAGGATACATCGGACAGAAACCGTACATCGCCGTTCGCATTCACCGGAAATAAATTTGAATTCCGTATGCTGGGCTCAAGTGCGTCTCTCAGCTCCCCTAACGTCATCCTCAACACCATGCTTGCCGAGGAGCTTTCACAGTTCGCCGATCAGCTCGAGGGAGCTGAAGATATCGAGCTTCGCGCAAATGAAATCGTTTCAAACACACTCAAGGATCACGGACGCATCATCTTCAACGGAAACAACTATTCCGAAGAATGGGTTCACGAGGCGGAAAGACGCGGACTTCTCAACCTGAAGACCTGTGCCGACGCCGCTCCGGCATATATCGCCGAGAAAAATATCGATCTTTTCAGAAAGCACAAGATCTACACAAAGGAAGAGCTTATCTCGCGCTATGACATCCTTCTTGAGAATTACTGCAAGTCACTTCATATCGAAACACTCACAATGATTGACATGATAAAGAAGGATATCTGCCCGGCAGTCTGCAAGTATATGAGCGCTATCGCAACCACGATAAATGAAAAGCAGAGAGCGTCAAGAGCCCTCCGTTGTGAGCTTGAGATAAATCTTTTAAACAGGCTCTCGGAAAACTCCGACAACCTTTACAGAGCACTCAAAACGCTCGAAAAGGACATCTTAAAAGCCGAGAACGTGGACGACATAACCGAGCGTGCTCACTACTACAGAGACACCATAACACCCGACATGGAGAGTGCGAGAAGGTTCGCCGACAACCTTGAGGAAATAACCGCAAAAGAGTATTGGCCCTTCCCAACATATACCGACATTCTTTACAGCGTAGTCGGTTAAAGAATACACACCAAGGTCAGTTCGAAACCATCCTGACCGGCACTGACTGCCGAATCAAAACTAAGGAGTAAAAAATGAAAATTAAAAACATCTATGTCGTACAGGCAGGGCTTATCGCAGCCCTCTACTTTGTACTGACGCTTATCTCGAACGCCATGGGGCTTGCATTCGGCCCCATACAGGTACGACTTTCGGAAATCCTCTGTATCCTGCCTGTACTTACACCGGCAGCCATACCGGGTCTTGCGATAGGCTGCGCCATCTCAAATCTTGCAAGTCCGTACGGTCTTGCGGATATTCTGATAGGTACATCCGCAACTCTTATCGCAGCAATTCTCACAAGACTTCTGAGAAACGTCAGGATAAAGGATTATCCGTTTGCCGCATCACTCATGCCCGTCATATGCAACGCACTCATAGTCGGTGCGGAGCTCACCTTCTTTCTCGCGGACGGCGAGAGTGCGAAGGCAACCACATTCCTTATCACCGCACTGGAGGTCGGCGCCGGAGAGTTTATCTCCGTTGTAATTCTCGGTCTTCTTTTGTTTTACAGACTTTTACAAAGACCGGATATCTCAAAAATATTTGAACCCCTCACGGACTCGTGAGAGGTTCTTTTTTTATCTAACTGACATTCATTAAAATTAAATTGGAAGAACAGAGAGTGTTGTTTGTGTATTTGCACATATAACTACGGTATAGAAAATCGCCATAATAAATCCTGCAAGATAGAAGTTACCACTCTCTTTATATATCTTTCTGCTTGCCACTGTTGCAAATGGTACCAAAAGAACCATAGGGAAACAGTTTACTACACGCATAGCATTAAATGGCTCATGTCCATTTCCGCAAAGCGCTGAATACTGAATAATCAGCAAAACAATAATCCACGCAATATTGTTTATACACCCAATCAACGTTATCTGCCATTCTTTAAGGTTACCTATGCGGTTTCCACAATTGACAAGGAATGAATTGACAAGATAAAACGCAAGAAACGCTGGGAAATATACAAGCATAAAAATCGAAAGATGGCTGGCAAACGGTTTAATTGCAAGTACCCAAAGCCTGAAATCAGTTTTGAAGAAGAAGTAAATAGCAAATACGATGCTGTAAATAGCATAGACCACAAGCAGGGCCATTACAAAAGATTTGAGTATTTTTTTCCAGCCAATGTTAATTCCGAGTTTTGAGACAGAAACGCCTCTCTTTTCCCAATAGACCTTGTATATCAAACCGTACACAATAATTGCTATCACTGCAAAACAAAGAGTCCATCCGGCCAGTTCGTTCGTGTTCTGCTGACCAAAAAGTCTGGTGACTGTTCCCGGAACATTTCCTTTTTTTCCTATTAATACGTAGCCGACAAAGAACCATAAAAATGGTGGAATGATACCGTAAAAAGCGTACATTGACCAAAAGACTAATTTATCCTTTTTGGTTTTAAGAACGAGAGGTTCAGGTAAAGGTCTTTGAATGTTTTCAAAGCATGGTATCTGTAAAAGCAGACAGGTAAAAGATACAAGGAATACAAAAAGTCCAAGAAGTGCAATAAAATTCAAAGCCTCTTTTATCCACCAAACTTGATTGTCGGAAGAAATATAATCATGACCATCCGGAGTGCCCATTGTATTATAAAAATAATCAATAGTATACTTTGCACATTTTGTAGAAAAATGATTCAATACATGATCAATCGCCGGATTGTAAATTACCCTGGAATACGTTTCTCCGTCTATCTCACCGGAATAATACTTACCTTCTTCAACATAAGTTGCCGAATCATCGACCTGATTAATGAACATTAAAGCTTCTTTTGATTGTAAGAATTTTCTTGGATCCATATCGGTTTCTTCATAACGATACATCCATTCATCATATTTTCCAGCAATCATTCCTATATCCGCCGCATATTCAATTGGCTCATCAACACCATCGGCTGTTATATAATCATAATTTGCAATCTCTCTTCCAATCATTAAGACAGAATCAATAATATTTTCGGTTTCACCTTTTGCCTGCTCAATCAAATAATTTTGCAAAGTAAACTGTGATATATGACATCCCATAGAATGTCCTGTAAGCCCGACATTTGTACTATCAATAAAATCAAGTGTACATAAATAGTCCAGCACATCACGAAGACAGGAATCTCTTTTAGCTTGAGCATTATAATCGGAAAAATCTGACCCTTTCGGTTCTTCCAACAGAGAGGAATTTCCATGTCGTAGAACATCAATTGCAACAACGACAAAGCCTCGACGAGAAAGCTCAATCCAGTTCTGATCCTGCATTTCCTTGTTGTTAAAGCTACCATGCGTAGTCATGATTAAAGGTAATGGATGGTCACTGGTGGCATCTCTCGGTCGTAGCATATAAGCACTGACATAAGAACCATCTGTAATCGCAATGTTAAGGTCTATCATCTGTACATCGCCAAAACTTGTTTGAATCTAGGAAGCAAAAAAACTACTTGTAATAATGATTATCAACGCGATAGCCATTATTTTTACCCACTTTTTGTTTTTCATTTTTGACTCCTTTCAATATTATATCATTGCAAGATAATATCATCTCACAATGATATAATATCATCCTGGAAAACGTTTTGCAAGCATTAATTATTTTTTTATTATCTGATAAAGAAAGCCGCTGACTCAATGGCTATTACCATTTGAGTCGGCGACTTTTAAAAATTATATACAAATACATATAAAAAAATTTAAATCTTTTTTATTTCTGTTTTACGTAAAGCCTTCCTTTCCAAGTTACGTTCTTCCTCTAAACTCCTTTTTTGGAATTCAGCCGACAGGGCTAATATCTGACAAAACTTTTCAATTGAATCTTCCGGAAGAGTGTCTAAAATATCAAGAATATCCTTGTAGAGAACTTTATATGCATAAGCAGTGTATTCCTCATATATCTTATGTCCTTCCTCCGAGACCCCTAAAATTATGTTTTTTCTGTTGTTCTCCAGGTGATATCGCTTAAGAACCCCTTTATCCACCAACTTTGCTGCTATACGAGAAAAAGTTCCCGGTGTAATTCCCAAACGATTTGCAATTGAAACCATGCTTTCATTGTCATCTTCATTTTCGATAATATACTCCAGAATTTGAATTTCAATGCAAGTAAACTTAACACTTGTACCCATATCGCGCTCAATATTGAAAGCGCGTGCATATGCATTTCTGGCAAGAACAAACTGTTCAACAAAATATCTGTGCTTACCGAGCCATTCCAGTTTCATATATAAACCCTCTAACATGTATTTATTCGCTGACGATTATATACCTACTTATGTTTCTTTGCAACAGAAATAATTAACTATATTTTTCACATACCACTAAGCTAACAATACACCAATTTTTTTAAAATGTAACTTTGTGTTACATATATTTTATTCATCTTCTAACTTATACTATTCTTCCGAATTGCTTTTCAAGGTCTGCGCGCGACATCTCAATCATCACGGGCCGTCCGTGAGGGCAATAGCGTATTTCAGGATCCGAGAGAAGCTTTTCAACAAACCTTGTGAGTTCATACTCAGTGGTCTTATCCCCGCCCTTTATCGCGGCACGGCAAGCGGTGTTGTGGTAAATCCAGTCAAGCTTTTCGGGAGTCGGGTCATGTGATTCTATAAGGTATCCAGCCATCTCCTCAACAAGTGCCTTTATGTCGTCATCAATAAGCATAACCGGGCACTCACGGACAACAACACAGCCCTGTCCGAAGTCGTCGATATTCCAGCCGGTGCTCATGAGCAAATCCTTTGCCGACAGAACCGCCGAATATTCCTCCTTGCTGAGCATAACGGTTACAGGAGAGAGTAAAACCTGCGATTTTGTCGCCTCGGCCTCTGCCTTAAGCTTTTCAAAGAGCATACGCTCGTGTGCGGCATGCTTGTCTATAAGGAGAATCTTTCCTTCACATTCAACAAATATGTAAGTAGAAAAGGCTTCCCCTATAACCTTAAAGTCAGTGATATTCTTTCGCTCTTCAATGATTGTTTCTTCTTTGATTTCTTCTTCGGCAGCTACTTCTTCACCGATTATTTTTTCAGGCTTTTTCCGAACATTTCCGACCGCTGATTCAGAGCTTCTGACGTACGGCTTCGGCGGTACCGGTTTCTCGGCTGCCGTCTCACAGGTGTTTGTACCTTCCGGCGATGTATCCTGTTTTGGTAATTCACTCTGTTTTGGCAATTCACTCTGTTTAAATGATTCACTCTCTTTAATCGGAGTGCCGGCTACATGTGAATTTTTATATGATGTTGAACTTTCCTTTTTCCAGAAGTCAGGATTTTTCTTCGGAAGATTTTCATACATCTTCACAACATCAAAGGAAACCTGCTCTCCCTTGCTTTCATTAAAATGCGGATTTTTAAGATCCATCCTTGCAAGGTCAAGACGTGACGGCTTATCTTTTTCCTCTATAGCGGATTTTGCGGCATAATAAACCGCGTCGAATATCTGCTTTTCATTTTCAAAACGAACCTCCGTTTTGGCGGGGTGTACATTGACATCCACCATGTTGAGAGGGGTGTATATGTTAAGAACGCAAGCCGGGAACTTACCCACCATAATTGCATTTTTGTAGGCCTGTTCAAGAGCTGTCTGTGCGGTGATGCTTTTTACAAGTCTTCCGTTGAGGAAGAAAAATTGCATAGATCTGTTTGCCCGAGCGGCACGGGGAAGAGAGATAAGACCCTCGACCTTTATTCCGTCAAGCTCATAACAGGTTTCTATGAGAGCATTCGCAAAATCCTTTCCGAAAACGGAATAAACCGTTGCGCCGAGTTTTCCGTTCCCCGAGGTTACAAGCTGCTGCTTGTCGTCACGGATAAAGCGCACCGAGACCTCCGGGTGAGAAAGCGCAATCCGGTCAACCACGCCTGCAACCGCGTTTCCCTCGGTAACATCCTTTTTCAGGAATTTCATTCTTGCGGGTGTGTTATAAAAAATATCCTTAACAACGATTGTCGTGCCCTTCGGACAGCCTGCATCGTCGAGAAGTTTTTCCTCTGAGCCCTCTATTTTGTAAACCGTTCCGGTTTCCTCATCCTGTGTACAGGTGAGCACATCCACCCTGGAAACGGCGGCAATAGATGCCAGCGCCTCTCCGCGAAAGCCGAGTGTGCCTATACCGGAAAGGTCCTCCTCCCTGAGTATCTTGCTGGTCGCGTGACTTTTAAACGCGTTTCTTATGTCGTCACGTGCAATCCCGCAGCCGTTATCGGTTATGCGTATATACGTTACTCCGCCCCGCTTTATCTCTACCGTAAGAGCCGTAGCTCCGGCGTCAATGGCGTTTTCCATAAGTTCCTTGACAACAGAGGCAGGACGTTCAACGACCTCGCCCGCAGCTATTAAGTTTGCAATATGCTTTGGCAAAACATTTATTTTCGGCATAACGGCCTCCGTTTCTAACTGTCCTTTGCCCTCTTTGCGATTTCGTATAAATATGTCATCGCCTCTATCGGCGTGAGTGTGTTCACATCTAAGTTCTTAAGTTCGGATACCAGCTCCGTGCCGAGATTTGTACCGAAGCTTATCTGCATATTTTCGGCTTCGTCGAATTCCGATACGGGAATACCGCTCATGCCGCCGAGGCCCTCAAAGCCGGATGCTTCTATTCCGCGGAGAACCTCGCGTGCACGTTTAACAACCTCATTCGGAACACCCGCAAGCTTCGCAACCTCGATACCGTAGCTGCCGTCAGCGGGACCTCTTACAATTCTGCGCAGGAATATGATATCATCACCGCGCTTTTTACAGGCGATGTTATAGTTCTTTATCCCGTCAAATTCGTTTTCCATATCCGTAAGCTCGTGATAGTGCGTTGCAAACAAGGTTTTAGCACCGAGCTTTTTGCGGTTGCAGACATATTCGAGGACAGCACGTGCAATGCTCATTCCGTCAAAGGTAGAGGTGCCTCTTCCTATTTCATCAAGAATAATTAGACTGTTCTTTGTCGCATTTTTGAGTATACCGGCAACCTCGGACATCTCAACCATAAACGTTGACTGGCCAGCGGCGAGGTCATCGGACGCGCCTACACGGGTATAAACGCTGTCGCAGATACTTATCTTTGCGTCCGATGCGGGCACGAAGCAACCTATCTGAGCCATTATGACTATGAGTGCCACTTGCCGCATATACGTGGATTTTCCCGCCATATTCGGCCCCGTTATTATAGCGGCAAGGTTCTCGCCGCCGTCAAGCAGGGTATCATTCGGAACAAAGGGAGCGCCGAAAAGCATCTTTTCCACAACCGGATGTCTGCCTCCCGTTATGCTTATTGTGCCGTTTTCGGTTATCTCGGGACATACATAATTGTTGTCAAAGGAAACCTTTGCAAACGAGCAGATAACATCCAGAAGAGCTACTGCCGTAGCGGTCTTCTGCACTCTGTCAAGTTCTCCCGCAACCGTATCCCTTACTGTCGAGAAAAGTTCGTATTCAAGCCTTGTTATTCTCTCTTGTGCGGAAAGCACCTTTGATTCAAGCTCCTTAAGCTCCTGTGTGATATATCTTTCGCAGTTTGCGAGAGTCTGTTTACGTATGTAGTTTTCGGGCACCATGTCCTTAAATGAATTCGATACCTCGATAAAATATCCGAAAACCCTGTTGTAGCCTATCTTCAACTTTTTGATTCCCGTCTTTTCCTGTTCGGCGGCTTCGATTTTTGCAAGATATCCCTTTCCTCCGGAAACTATTTCACGAAGGGAGTCAAGCTCTTCGCTGTAGCCCTGCCTTATCATATCCCCCTCACGTACCGAAAACGGAGGCTCATCGACAATTGCAGAATCTATAAGCGTCAGGATATCCGAAAGCGGGTCGATATCATTTTCAATTTGAGTGAGAAGCTCTGTCTTACAGCCGAGAAGAAGCTCCTTTACGGGTTTCAGGAGAGAAACCGTCTCATAGAGGCTGCGCAATTCCCTTGCATTTGCCGTACCGTAGGAAATCCTCGTTATAAGGCGCTCCATGTCATGGATATTTGTCATGTATGACGCGATTTCATCACGAAGCTGCATATCCTGATAAAGGTACGACACCGCATTCTGACGTCTGATTATGGCAGCCGGAGAAACAAGAGGCTGCTCGATAAACGAGCGGAGCATTCTCTTTCCCATTGCTGTTTTTGTCTTGTCAAGTACCCACAAAAGAGAACCTTTTTTATCTCTGTTTCGCATAGTCTCACAGAGTTCAAGATTTCTTCGTGCGGAAAAATCAAGGCGCATATACTTCGCGTCGGTGTAATAATGAATAGAGCGAATATTGGAAAGCTCGGTCTTTTGAACCTCATAGAGATAAGCAAGTGCCGCGCCGAGCGCACAGACGGACACCTCACTCACAAGTTCTAAGTCGGAAATGCTTTTTCCGAAGTGCCCTTCAACCGTGTTTTTCGCATTATCATAGGAAAAACTGTCATCCTCAACAAACTGTGTTTTGAGGTTTTCCACCCGCTCACAATACTCTGTTAAGGCTTTGAGCTTTACAGCCTCTCTGTTCGCGATAATTTCAGACGGAGAAAAGCGTGAAAGTTCATCCGTAACCGAGGATGTATCCAAGTCCGAGGACAACGTAGTTACGTATACCGAGCCGGTGGATACGTCGCAGAAGCAGAGTCCTGTTTCACTGTTCGACAGACAAACGGACGCGAGATAATTGTTCTTTGTCTCATCCAGCATATTGCTCTCGATAACCGTTCCGGGGGTGATGATTCTTATTACTCCCCTCTTAACTATGCCCTTTGCCGTTGCCGGGTCCTCAAGCTGCTCACATATGGCTACCTTATAACCGCGAGACACGAGCCTTGCGATATACGTATCGGCGGCGTGAAACGGCACTCCGCACATGGGAGCCCTCTCGTCCATACCGCAATCCTTGCCCGTAAGCACCAAATCAAGCTCCGATGACACAAGCTTTGCGTCATCAAAAAACATCTCATAAAAGTCTCCGAGACGATAAAACAGTATTTCATCCTTGTATTGTTCTTTTGTCTGCAGATATTGCTGCATCATTGGGGTAGGGGTATTTCCCTTTGAAGCCATCTTTGTTTCATCCTCTCCGGGACTCATAGTTTAAGTCTCAAAATTTTAAAACAGGGCGGCAGAGAGCCGCCCTTGTTTTGAGTAATCAGCAGCCTGAACAATGGCTGCATTCACCGCCGCATTCATGATCTGTCGGAGGCTCACAGGTCTTCGGATCCTCGCCGTTTACGCAGAGATAGAGAAGTTGCATGATATAGTTCATCATACCGTCAAGCTCCTGACGTGCGGCATCATAAGCCGACATACCGTCTGTTACCATAAGAGCCGTGTAAACATTCTGGAAATCCTTGTCAAGCTTTTCCATAAGCTTTTCATCAGGTGTCTCGCTCATTGCGGCAGCCTGATATGCCGTACGGATTTCTTCAATCTTCTTCATCATATCCTGAATCTCGGCATTTGCCTCTGTTGCAGCCTTTGCGTCTGCAAACTTTGCGTACCTCTCGTCAGCCTGAATAGCTGCACCAAGCTGTCTTGTAAGTTCAATTACGTCCATGTTTTTGTCTCCTTTAAAAAAAGGGGCTTTCACCCCGTATTTATGATTAAAAGGGCGATGTAAATTTTATTCTGCAAGTTCGCCTTTTAATATCCAAGTAAGCGGTTCTGTAACCCTGACGTTACAAAATGTTCCTATAAGCTCATCCGGTCCATCAAACTCAATCATTATGTTGCCCGACGTTCTGCCGGAAATTCTGCCCGCTTTATTACGTCCCTCGGCAAGAACTCTGTATACCTTGTCCTTCATGTGCTTTGAACGCTGTGCGGCAACCTCTTCCTGTGCGCCGGAAAGCTCGGAAAACCACTGAGATTTTGTCTTTGCATCTATCGGATCGGGCATGAGAGCAGCCTTCGTTCCCTCACGGGGCGAGTAGATAAATACATAAAGTGACGAAAATTCAAGTTCTCTTATAAGCGATACGGTGTCAAGAAATTCCTCTCGGGTTTCACCGGGGAAGCCCACTATGACGTCACTGGTGACGGATATGTCCGGCATAACCTTCTTCGCATACCTTACAAGCTCCTCGTAATGCGCACGGTCATAGTGTCTGTTCATGGCCTTAAGGACCCTGTCATTGCCCGACTGGAAGGGAAGATGAATATGCCTTTCAACCTTTTCACACTCCGCCATGGTGTCCAGCAATTCATATGAGCAATCCTTCGGATGGGATGTCATAAAGCGTATGAGAAAGTCACCGGGTATGTCATTTATCTCACGAAGAAGCTTTGCAAAAAGGTTCTTTTCACCGAAGTCATTTCCGTAGGAATTGACGTTTTGCCCTATGAGCATTATCTCTTTATAGCCGTCAGCTACAAGCTGTTTTGCCTCGTTTAAGATATCCTCATACTTACGGCTTCTCTCCCTGCCCCTTACAAGCGGCACTACGCAATATGTGCAAAAGTTGTTACAGCCGTACGCTATGGGAAGAAACGCCTTAAGCTTGTTTGTATGTCTGGTCGGCAAGCCCTCGGCAATAACGCCGTCTCCGCCCGTTATGTCGAAAACACGTGAGTCTGAGATAAGAACTTCATAGAGAAGCTCCGGCAGCTTGTGAATGACATTCGTTCCGAAAACAAGGTCAACGTACGGAAAGCTTTTTCTTATCCTTTCGGTCACATGGGGCTGTTGAACCATACAGCCGCAAAGAGAAATGATAAGCTCGGGATTTGTTTCCTTGTATTTTTTGAGAGCGCCGACATTTCCGAAAACTCTGTCCTGTGCATGCTCACGTACGGCACAGGTATTGAACAGAATAAAATCCGCCTTGGATGCGTCATCGGTAAAATCATAACCCATCTGAGAGAGAAGTCCGTCGATACGTTCTCCGTCGGATACATTGCCCTGACAACCGTATGTATGTGTAAAGGCTTTGGGAGTACGACCCGAAAAACGCTCCTGAAGAATTGCCTTCACTTTAAGTATGTAGTCAAACTGAATATTTAACTCCTCAGTACTGACCTCTGCCGTTGCCATATGTAACCTCCAAAAATACTATAAAAAACTACACTCGTGAGGAAATATTTTATCATAAATCGCGACTTGTGTAAACAATTAAAGTTGTGCCGCACTAACCTGCCCCGAAATTTTCGGTAATGCGAAATTTCTTGTTAAAGTTGTACACAAAAGTATATGTTTTTTGTCATGGTTGTCAAATGCCAAAATGACTTTTTTGGAGTATAATTTAATGGCAGTTTTTTAGAAAACAATATGGTCGCATTCACTTGATATGCGACCGAAATAAAGAGAGGTAATTAAAATGGCGTACAAAAACAAGTATCCTTACATCTTTGTCCACGGCATGATGGGCTGGGGTGAGAAGGAAAAGATGTATGCAGCAATGCCTTACTGGGGCATGGTATGCGGAAATCAGATGAAGCAGCTTCGTGCAGACGGAATTGAGGCGTATGCACAGAAGGTAAGCCCTGTAGGTTCAGCTTGGGACCGCGCTTGCGAGCTCTACGCAGAGCTTAAGGGTACAACCGTTGACTACGGTCTTGCTCACTCAAGAGAAAAGGGTCACAACCGCTTCGGCAGAAAATGCGAAGGTCTTGTAAAGGACTGGGGCGAGCCGATGGCAGACGGCGGAATAAAAAAGATTCATCTTCTCGGACACTCATTCGGCGGCGCAACCATGCGTATGCTTGTAAGCCTTCTTGAATTCGGTTCTGAAGAAGAGCGCGCAGCAACTCCCGCAGGAGAGCTTTCACCGCTCTTTGAAGGCGGACACGGTGAATGGGTTAAGTCACTCACCGCTATCTCTGCTCCGCACGACGGAACAACCTTTACACACGCTTTCCCGAAGCTCATGGTAGGCGTAACCTACGGTGTTCTCGCTCTCGGCAGCGTTATAGGCAACACAGGTGCAAACTCGGTTTATGACTTCCACATGGAGCAGTGGGGCCTCACAGAGGTTCCGGGCAACCTTACATACGCTCGCAACATGTTCAACATCAAGGCTATCAGAAAGATCGTAAAGTCTAAGGACAATGTATTCGCAGACCTTCGTATCGATCAGGCTATGGACATGAACAGAGATATCAAAACATCACCCAACGTTTACTATTTCTCAGTTGCAGGTAACGGAACAAAGCCCGTAGGCGACGGAACTTATGTACGTGACAAGATAATGATCTTCGCATTCATACCGTTTGCAAAGGTTATGGGAAGATTCCCGCTCCAGAACATCAACGGTGCGGAAATCACCGAAGAGTGGAGACCGAACGACGGACTCGTATCCCTTGAGTCTGCACGTTATCCTCATCTTGAGCCTCATTGCGTTTATGACGAAGTTAAGGATAAGCCGCTCAAGAAAGGAATCTGGCATGTTCTTCCCGATGCTGTTGCCGACCACGGTACTGTTATCGGCGGTTCCATCACTTATCTCGGACCGGGCAAGTCAAAGCCTTACAAGGACACATACAATTATTGGATAAATCAGCTTGAAAACCTTCCGGACTAATAATAAACGGAGATTTTGATGACAGATTTTCTGAATACTTACTTTTATGGGTTTGACACAAGGGTTTACGAGCTCGTATGCGGTGTACAGAATGAGTTTCTGAACGTTGTTGCAAACATCTTCGCAAACCTCGGAAACATACGTGCATTCCTTGTATACGTTGTTATCGCACTCGTGCTCTGCTGCTTCAAAAAAACCAGAAAATACGGTATTTCACTCGCGTTTGCTCTGGCTATCGGCTCACTCATAACAAATATGATTCTAAAGCCATGGATTGCAAGACCGAGACCGTATGTCGGACTTAAAGACACGCCGTTCTGGAACACGTATGAAGCATTTTACACGTATGCCGGCTCCCATCTGGAAGGAGACAAGTCCTTCCCGTCCGGGCACACAACGGTTGCCTTTGAATCGTCTGTATCACTGTTTTCCACAGCGCGGTCGGACGGTCACAAATGGGCTTACATACTGCTCGTGCTTGCGGTCATTATGGGACTTTCACGTATTTACCTGTGTGTTCACTACCCGACCGACGTCATAGCAGGATTCCTTGTCGGAACTCTCGCAGGAGTCGGAGGCTTCCTCATTTCGCGGCAGATAACAAGTGCCGCCGAGAAAAGGAAGCTGCTTAAAGATAAAGTATAAATAAATGCTCAGATGCTTTTTACGCATCTGAGCATTTTTTCTTTTTATTTTAAAACCACCCATGCATCCGCAATAGGTCTTGTCTTGTGTTTAAGCTCGCTGTCAACGGGATCATTTATGATTCTGTAGGCAGTTGACCACCCGTCTGTCTTTGATTCAGGGTTAACCTTAAGCGCATCCTCGGACGGCATAACCATAACGGTGGAGGTACCGCCGTCAAGATTTGCCGCATTGACCGCTCCGTAGTTTACCATGATTTTTGCAAGGTCTCCCATGTCGGCGCCCTTGCTTCTGGTGGCGTTTGAATTCACAACCAGGAGAAGGACCGTACCGTCGGCACGCTGTCCTATGGCGGTTCTCGCCGCAAGACCCCAGCCCCCGTTTCCAGAAACATATGACGACTTACCGTTTACCACAAGAAACGGTCCCCATGAGACGGCATCTCTGATACCCTGATTTATAGCCTCCTCCGCCGTGATGTTTTTTATGAGACAGAGTACATCGTCCTTGTTAAAGCCTATAAGTCCTCCGCCAGAATAGCCGTGAAATCCGTTGTCGGTTATTATCTTTCCGCCCGCAATGGTTATTCCGCCCGGCGTTCCTCCGTCACTGCAGGCACCCGGGTCATAAAATCCCGCTCCGTTTATTCCGAGATAAGCGTCCTTAAGCTCCGCCATCTTTGTGACGTACTGACCCATGCTTCCGAGCTTGTTTGTGTATGCAACCGTCACCTTTGAAGGGTCGAAAACACATGCAAGGTATGCGGTTTGTCCGTTTACTGTAAGCTTTATTATTTCGTAAGCATCCGTTTGAGCAACAATTCCGTCCGTCATACCGTCGTTTTTAAGCGGCTCGACAAAATTGGTTTTCTTATTTTTTATAAGCTCCTCGTCGGTTTTTTCGTCAACCTCTTTTACAAAGTTTGATGCCTGAACCTTTTCAATTTCTTCATCACTGTAAAACCACTTACAGTAACACTGATGACTCATAGTGGACATCGCGGTGGAAATGAGCCAGTTACGGAAACCGGAAAACGGACCGTAAAGAAGGACTATAAAGCCGACGCAAAGCACTATGAACACGGCAGCCGCTATACGCACCGCTTTGTTTTTCAACGCCTCTCTGTCGGTAAACCTCATACAGAGAAGATACAAAACCAGCGAGAGCACAACAACCGAGAGAGTGATATACACGACTATACTCAGAGTTCTTGTTATAAGCAAATTGCTGTGAAAGGAAATCACCAGTAAAACTGCAAATACGGGGATGAGGAAAAGAGATATGTAACTCATCACACCCGAAATTTTTAAAAGCTTTTGTTTCATACACAATGCCTCCGTTTGCTATACAACTTTATTATTTTACTACATCGTGTACCGTGCCGCAAGAAAAAGACAAAAAAAACTCCCGTTTTCAACAAAACAGGAGTTTTTATTTGATTTGTTAAAATACCGTACTGACGGCTTTATGCAAGATACTCAATGAGAATTGCATTCTTCTTACACTTCGTTGCGCAATAACCGCACTGAATACACTTCTTTTGAGAGATAACATGAGGATTCTTTACTGTTCCTTCGATTGCATTTACCGGGCAATTTCTTGCACAGAGAGTACAGCCTATACAGTTTTCCTCTATTATCGAAACCTTGCGTATCTTTTTCTGACCGCTAAACGGTGAAATTGCTCCTACGGGGCAGATATCCTGACACTGTCCGCAGCCTACGCATTTATCCTCCGGAATTTCAAATCTGTGCTCATCGGGATGTGAAACGGGAATGTCAAACGGACATGCGAAATAACAAGCACCACAACCCACACATTCATTTCTGTCAATTACATATGCCATAACTTAAATACACCTCCGAATTAACCGCCTGAAGCAGGTGACATGAGCCACACTTCATCGCCATCATGGAGAGCGAACTTTTTCTTTGTAATACGTGTGCCGTTTACAAATACTATGGCATCTCCGAAATTGAATGTCTCCGCGTCAGGAGCACTTTTTATGTTGAGAGCCTCAAAAGCTTCTTCAAGGTTTGAAGCTTCACAGTCAAGTTCCTTGACACCGGAACCAAGTCTTATAACACCAAATGTCTTAACCTTTACCATAAATCAGACTCTCCTTTCTCAGTATGCATACGGGAATTCTTCAGCAGAGGGAATATCTATACCAAGTCGTTTAAGAACCTTACGTGTAGGTACTCCGTTTACCCACTGTCTGTTTGAATAGTAGGATACAAGCATCTCCTTAAGAGGAACCTTTGTCTTCGGGTTTTTAGGATCCTGGAGAGTATCTGTAAGCTTCTTCGGAAGCTTATCTGCACCCGGCTTCTGACCGAGTACCATATTTGCAACACGCTCTGTGTTGTAACCGCGCTCACCTACGGTGAGGAAGTCACCGAGAGTCATCTTCATTCCGGTTGAGAGCTCTATAGCTCTTGTATGCGGAATGAGAGGAATATAAAGCTGAAGCGCCTTACCGTAATGGTTCATCACCTTTATAACCGGTCCGAGATGAGGCATAGCCCATGTAACAGCTCTTGTAATAGGAGCGTTCGGATGGTCAAATACGTATCCCGGGAATACGGGATAACTGGTGAAGAGACATACGCCCGCAGCCGAAATAGCTTCCATGAGGTTCTGGAACATAACGCAAAGCGCACCCTTACCGTTTGGAGTAAGAGAGTCAATATCAAGACCGAGACCCTCGATAAATACGAGGTATCCAGCGTTAAGGTGACATCCGCCGCGGTTAGAGGTTGCGTATCCGAGACCCTGTCCTACGGCTCTTCTCGGCTCGTAAGCAGAAAGCTCCATGCCCTTTGACTGAATGGCAAAATCCATTCCTCCGAATTTATCCGCCATTCTCTTTGAACCGTTTGCGAGTTCGTCTCCGGCACCCTTTCTGTGAGCGATGTCGTGAATCATCTGTGTTATGTTATCGTTCTTTCCGAACTGAAGACCGCTGTCATAAAGGCCCTTTTCATTGAGCTCCATAGCAAAGGCAATGGTGCCTGCTGTAGAGATGGCATCCATGCCCATCTCATCTATCTCATAGTTCCATTCGATAATCTTCTGAAGATCGTTGTTAAGGATATTCGGTCCCATAAGTCCGAGAATCTCAAGCTCGGGTCCCTTTACATCCTTTCCGTTTACCTCGCAGCGACGTGTACACTGCATAACGCATGTTGTACAACCGCTGTTTCTGAGAAGCTTTGTCTCTGAAAGAGTCTCTCCGGATACCATGTCGAAATCCTTGAAGTGACCGTCAGTGAAGTTCTTTGTCGCAAGAAGACCGCGCGCCTCCATCGGGCTGACAAGACCTGCCGTTCCGAGTACGGGAAGCTGACGACCTGAAACAGGGTGCTTTCTCATGGTCTGAGTCCACTTTTTACAGAGCTTACGAAGCTCAGACTCACGTGCAATAGACGGATGCTTGAAGCCCTTTGCGGTGATAGCCTTTATCATCTTGTCACCGAAAACGGCACCTACGCCGCCTCTTCCGGAGCAACGCTCACCTGATAATACCGCAGAATAAAGTACCTTGTTTTCACCGGCAGGACCGATAACAAGCTTTGAAACATCCTTCGGCAATGCCTCCTGTGCAGGAGTACACTCCATACCCCAAAGCTCTGTTGCATCCATAAACTCAACGTTGTCCTCAGTTATATGTATGCGTGTCGGTGCAGTTGCCTTTCCGGTTATAACACAGCCGTCATAACCGCAGCGCTTAAGCATAAGGCCAAAATCTCCGCCGCTGTTTGACGAGGTAACGATACCTGTAAGCGGAGAGATAGTGGAAATGTTAAAACGCGATGAGCTTGGTACACCGCAGCCTGTAAGAGGACCTGTTGTAATTACAATCCAGTTATCCTCGTCAAAGGCTGTCATTCCCTTTTTGATGTGGTGATAAAGAATGTCACCGGCCATAATTTTTCCGCCGATAGTTCTCTCCCTGTCTTCATCAGTCCACGGGAAGTCTCCGAATGTCTTGTTTGTAAGGTCAATCTTTAAAACCTTACCCATGTAACCACCATAACGAGACATAAGTACATTTCATCTCCCTTGTAGAATTTTTCAAAAAAGTTTACATAACCATGTAAACAATACATTATTATTGTACAAAAAAATAACAACCTTATCAACAAATAAGATTGTTATTTTTATAACTATTGTTTTTTTTACAAAGCTCAGTAGTCAAAAAATGGAAACAAGTCCGTATTTAAACTACTTTGTAGCCCTTTTCTTCCACTGCTCTTTGTAATTCTTTCATATCAATTTTTTTGTTCAGAGTGACAACCGCTGTCCCTTTTTCATGACTTACTTCCGCAGAATCCACCTCAGGAAACGCCTCAAGCGTCTGCTTCACCGTTGCCTCACAATGTCCGCACATCATGCCCTCAATTTTCATTGTCTCTGTCATATGCTTTTCCTCCTTAAGCTCAAGCTCTGCGGAACCTAAGTCCGTAACGCTTGCTTTTCTTTTTTTGTCGTTCTTTGTTTTATGAATATCTATAAGGTTCAGCCTCAATGCATTTGAAACTACGCAAAAACTCGAAAGGCTCATTGCGGCGGCGCCGAACATGGGGCTCAGCTGCCAGCCGAAGATGTTTATAAACACACCTGCCGCAAGAGGGATTCCGAGGGAGTTATACACGAAAGCCCAGAATAAATTTTCTTTTATGTTCGTCAGCGTTCGGCGGGAAAGCCGTATGAGCGCCGGAACATCCGAAAGGCGGCTGTTCATAAGCACTACGTCGGCTGCGTCAACGGCGACGTCGGCACCGTTTGACACCGCAACCCCGGTATCTGCTATTGTGAGTGCCGGTGCGTCGTTGATGCCGTCACCGACCATCATCACCCTGCCCTTTTCCTTAAGGGCTCTCACAACAGCGCCTTTTTGTTCCGGCAGAACGCCCGCAATAACATCGGATATACCGACGCTTTCCGCTATTGCTTTTGCGGTGCGTTCATTGTCGCCGGTGAGCATCACCGGCACAAGACCGAGGTTCTTCATCTCGTTTACAGCCTGCGCACTGTCATCCTTGACTGTATCCGCAACAGCGATAATTCCGAGAAGAACCTCGCCCTTTGAGAAAAACAGCGGTGTTTTTCCCTCACCGGCAAGACGCTCGGCTGTCGCCTCCGTTTCCTCTGACACCCTGGCTTTTGTTTTGATAAAGCTCAGGTTTCCGCCGCGTACAAATACATCTCTGCTTGCAAGCTGTCTTTTGAGAGAGGCGGAAACCGCGTCTGCCCCGAGCTCCTTAAGCGTCTTACCTCCGTTGGTCAGGTCCACGCTGTTTTTCTTTGGCGAAGCACCCGCAACCGGCGCCATAAGACCGTTTCCGGGCAGTATGCTGACTTCTGTAAAGTCATTACCCTTTACTCCAACCGTTTCTCCTGCCATGACAACTGCCCTCGCAAGCGGGTGCTCGCTCATTTTCTCTATACCTACGGCGTTTTCAAGAAGCTCCCGATCCGTAATTCCCGCTTTTTCATTCGGGATTATATCAGTTACAACCGGCTCACCTTTAGTTATGGTTCCGGTCTTATCGAGAACTACAATATCCGTCTTTCCCGCAATCTCAAGCGATTCGGATGTCTTGAACAGAATTCCGTTTTTTGCTCCGACTCCGTTGCCAACCATTATGGCAACAGGAGTGGCAAGACCCAGTGCGCACGGGCAGCTTATAACAAGCACGGATATACCCCGTCCAAGTGCAAAGCCTATTTCCTCACCCATTAAAAACCATACAACCGTAGTGATAACCGCTATAACCATCACTACGGGAACAAATACCGCCGACACCTTATCGGCGATTTTTGCAATGGGAGCCTTTGTCGCTGCGGCATCCGAAACCATTTTTATTATCTGTGAAAGTGTCGTGTCTTTTCCGACTCGGGTGGCTTTACACCGCACATATCCGTCGACAATCAGAGTACCCGCATATACGGTATCTCCCGATTTCTTGTCGACGGGTATACTCTCTCCGGTCAAAGATGATTCATCTACAGATGTATGTCCCTCTGTTATTTCACCGTCAACCGGAACACGTGAGCCCGCCTTGCATATAAAGACTTGTCCCGGTACAAGACTTGAAACTTCAACGGAAATCTCTTTCCCGTCCTTTTCAACAAGCGCCGTCATGGGGGCTATTTTCATAAGTCCCTTTAAAGCGGATGTTGTCTTACCCTTTGACCTCGCCTCAAGAGTTTTTCCGACTGTTATAAGCGCAAGAATCATTGCGGCGGATTCGAAATAAAAGTCATGAAGGTAGTCATGGGCGAGAATTACATCGCCGGAGAGCTCAGCGGCTATTTGATACCGGAGTAAAACCGTACTGTATATGAAGGACGCCGACGATCCGAGCGCAACAAGTGTATCCATGTTCGGCGCGGCGTGAATGAGTCCTTTAAAGCCGTTTGTGAAAAACCTTCGGTTTATTATCATCACTATGAGTGCCAGCACGGCCTGCGCAATTCCGACAGTCATCGGACTGTTCATCATGAAGTCCGGAATCGGAAGGTGCCACATGGTGTGTCCCATAGAGAGATACATAAGCAGCAGCACAAATCCCACAGACCAGATAAGCCTTTTTATAAGCTTCGGAGTTTCGGTATCCTTAAGGTCGTCCTCCAGCTCGACCTCCGACCCCGCGGAATCGTTTTCGTCTTTTTTCAGCGACGCTCCGTACCCTGCGTCCTTAACAGCCTTAATTATATCCTTCGGATCTGCCGTGCCCTCTACGCCCATCGAATTTGTCAAAAGACTGACGGCGCAGCTTGTTACTCCGGGTACACCGCCTACCGCTTTTTCAACCCTCGCCTGACACGCCGCGCAGCTCATACCCGTAACCTTATACTGTTCCACAGTACCACCTCGCTATCGGTAAAATATCATTTCATAAGCTTTTGCAGGGTCACAAGAAGGTCGTCAACCGTTTCCGTTTTTCCTGCCTTTATGTCATCCGTGACACAGGTTTTTATGTGCGTCGCAAGAAGCTCCCTGTTAAATGCGTTCAGCGCGGCGTTTGCAGCTGCAACCTGTGTGATGATATCCGTACAGTACGCGTCCTTTTCGAGCATTCCCTTTATTCCGCGTATCTGCCCCTCTATCCTGCTGAGACGGTTCATAAGAGACCTTTGCTCCTCGTCGCTTCTGTGCTTTGTTCTGTTATGACAGGCACATACCCTTGTCTCTGCCAAAATCATCCCTCCCGAAATCTCATATACCCTTATGGGGTATTTAAATTGTATACCCCCTCCCCGTATTTGTCAACCGCCCTTTTATCTCTCCCCTCACTTATTTGTTGACAATGTATACCTACATGATAAAATGTGTAGGTACTTTACGAAAAGAGGAAAAGAATGAAACGGGAACTTACCGAAGAACAGCTCATAGAACGAAGCATAATAAAAAAATACCGCAAGGAATTGTGGAATCCCTTCATCGCCGCCGTCAAGAGATACGAGCTCGTAAACGAGGGCGACAAAATCGCCGTGTGTATCTCCGGCGGAAAAGACTCCATGCTTCTCGCAAAGCTCATGCAGCAGCTTCACAAATGCTCCGACGTTCCCTTTGATGTTATTTTTCTCTGCATGGATCCCGGCTACAATCCTAAAAACCGCAGACAAATCGAAACAAATGCAGAAAAACTCGGTATACCCATTGATTTTTTTGATACGGATATTTTCAACGTAGCCGACAAAGCCGAGAAAAACCCCTGCTACCTTTGCGCGCGCATGAGACGCGGGCATCTTTACAGTGAGGCTCAAAAACGCGGGTGCAACAAAATAGCTCTCGGCCACCATTTCTCGGACGTCATAGAGACCACGGTTATGGGTATGTTTTACGGCTCACAACTTCAGGCAATGCCGCCGAAGCTTCGGAGTACAAACTTCCCGGGCATGGAACTCATCCGCCCGCTTTACTGCGTACATGAGGATGACATCATTGCATGGAAAAACTACAACGGTCTTGAATTTCTGCAATGTGCCTGCCGCTTCACGGAACGGTGCGAAAATTCCGATGACAGCATAGAGCACTCAAAAAGGCAGGAGATAAAAGGCCTGATAAAGGAACTCAAAAAAACTAATCCCAACATAGAAAAAAGTATCTTTTCAAGCATCCACAACGTATGCCTCGACACTATGGTAAACTACAAAAGTAAAGGGGTTGAACACACCTTTACCGAGCGTTTTAACGGTGAAAAAGTTCCTGATTTTAAGAACGCAAAACAATAATACGGACGGCTTGAAAGCACAAGGGGAATCAGTGTTATGAAAAAGATTGTTTATTCATTAGATTATTTGAGAGTTATGGCCTGTATCATGGTTATAGGAATTCACAATATGCATCTGGTTTCGGAGAATGTACAGGACGTGAGGTACATTGCCATAAACCATTTTGTTAAGCTCGGACTTCCGCTGTTTTTTGTGTTATCATCGATTGCATTGGAAAATTCGGTTGAATACATCAACGATTTAAAAAAGTATTATTCAAAAAAGGTGTTGTCCCTGGGGATATATTTTTTTATTTTTTCTATTTTTTATTACGAATATACAAACGATAAATTATCCTCCTTATCGACTGCGATTAAAAGTATCCCGCGCGGGTTTTTAGAGACATTTACAACCAGTCAATTCTATCACATGTGGTATATGTATTCACTTATCGGCTTGGTTTTATGGCTCCCGTTTTTGAAGGTATTATTAAAAAACTTAACATTCAGGCAGCACCTTTGTTTATCATTAATTTTATTTACATGCTCAGCCCTGAAGATATATGCAAAAGTTCTGATAGGAGAGTGTCACTGGATCTCATGGGGAATATATTACATATTAGGCGCTTTGACCCTGAGAGAAGAGTACAAAAAGTATTATACCCCGACAATAATTATCGGCTTAATCGCCTTCATTTCCTCTATTATTATAGACATAAAAATGCCGGATTCGGTTTTAATGAATAATAAATTCGAATACGGCCCGTTGGCTATTTTGCAGGTCATGGGCATGTTTGTACTGTTTTTGAAGCTCAATGACCGGATTCAAAAATTCAATGAAGGCGTCAATAAGTTTGTCCATAAGGTTTCTCCGTTAACTTATCTGATATATCTCTCCCACCCGGCAGTTATACTTTACACCAGCAGCTTTTTTGGAAATTCAAAGGTACATTGTGTATGAACAACGGGATTCTCTTTTTCCTGTTTCTTGTTTTCGGTGTCTTTATCCTTTCGGCATTCGTGTCACTTTTATTTAAGCTTTGCGAAAATGGCTTAAAATATTTGTGGAACAGGAAAAATGATATTTTCTCTTTAAAGCATGTATAACCGAGCTTGTAAAAAAATATGCAGAAACTAAAAAGCAGAACGAGCGGCAGGAAATTCGCCCGTTCTGCTTTTATACTAAATTGCTTTAATAAACCGTAAAATTGATAGTTTATCTTTTTTGTAAGGCACGAACCGTATACGCCGTTTTTAAAGTGCTGCCGACATCTCATCAAGATGTTCTTCTATGAACGGATCCTTCTTTGGCTTGCCATTTACAGCTTTGCCCTCGAGAATTACGGTATTCACGTCCTTAAGCGCCGTGAGGTCATTCAGCGGGTTATTGTCAAGAATAAGCATGTCTGCGAATTTTCCTACCTCAATAGAACCCGTTATGTCATCCACACCGAGAATCCTTGCATTTGAAAGTGTTGCCGAATAAACAGCCTCCCTGGTTGAAACTCCGGCAAGCTTATGATAGTAGAAAAGCTCTCTCCACATATTGTACTGTGCCGCAAACGGGCATGATGCGTCTGTGCCGAGTCCCACCTGTATACCGTACTTCTTTGCACACCTTGAGCCCTCAATCATTCCGTCCATAACAACCTCGCTGTTATACACACAGATATCGTTGAGCTTTGTTATTTCGGGAGAAATTCTTGCGAGCGGAAGCGCGGGCGAACAGGTTATGATAAGTGCTCCGTTTCTGTCCTTGAGAACCTTTCCGAGTTCAGGCGAAAAAGCGGCGCTGTGTTCGACGGTATCAACTCCGCCGAGGATTGCAACCTCCATTCCGGCAGGGCTTTCCGTATGGGAGGCAACTATCATTCCGTACTCATGCGCTCTGTCACATACGGCCTTCGTCTGCTCAAGATTCATCTTGAGTTCTCCCGGGCTGCCCTTTTCCTTTGCGTCCATTACGCCGCCTGTTACGCAAATCTTTATGAAGTCTGCGCCGGCCTCTTTTCTCTTGTCAACAAGAGCCGCAAGGTCCTTAGGGTCTTCCGCAACATCTGCAAAAGTACCGTCGCCGTGACCTGTCGGAACGGTTATTGCGGCGCCCGATGAAAACATACGCGGACCCTCGAGCTTACCCGCTCTTATCTTATCCCTTACTCGAAGGTCGGATTCCTCAAAGTCACCGACGCTTCTGAGTGTTGTAACACCTGAATAAAGCTCATTCTTCACGGCAGAGGTTACAAGCGCATCAAGAACCTTGTGACCGGGCTTCGTGTGTGTGAAGTCAATTACAAGCTTCTGAAGTCCGCCTCCGCCGAGGATTTTTGACGGCTTACCGGTTCCGAAAAGATGGGCGTGCATATTGATGAGTCCGGGCATAATGAACTTGCCTGTACAGTCAATTCTTTTCGCACCGTGAAGTTCCTTTTTTCCGGCCTTTCCGATAAAGGAAATCTTACCGTCTTCTACGACTATGTCGGCAATCTTTTCCTCCATATTTTCCGTACCGTCTATAACAGTGGCATTTAAATATACTGTTTTCACAAATACATCCCCTTTTATTTTTTCAAAGAATCAATGTAATACATAAAACTTAAAATAACTTTAAAAAGCTGTACGTTTACAATAATAACAGCACGTACAAAATAATGCAAATCAACCTTTTAAGCAATAAAAATTCACTCATATCAGCTGCTGCTTATTACTCATAAAACTCAAACGCGTGCGTAACGGTTGACATGGCGTCCGGCGCGTAATAATCGGCGTTGATTTTGCTGCAAAGCTCGGCTGTCAGCACCGCGCCTCCGGCAATGATTGAAACATCCGAAATCCTTTCACGAAGTTCCTTCACAGTCTCCTCAAGGCTTGGGACAGTGGTAGTCATAAGGACGGAGAGGCCTACAAGCTTGCAGCCCGTTTCGTTTATCTTTTCAATTATTTTATTCGCCGGCACATCTATCCCGAGATCATAAACCTTAAATCCGTAGCTTTCAAGAAGAACCTTTGCGATATCTTTTCCGATATCGTGGATATCTCCCCTGACTGTCGCAAGAATTATCTCTCTTGATTCCGCTTCATCGTCTTTTTTCATATCCTCTTTAAGCCTTCCGAAAACCGCCGTTGCCGTTTCGGCACACATCATAAGCTCCGGAAGAAAAAGCTCACCGGAGGCAAAATCGTTCCCCACTCTGTTGAGCACGGGTATTACTTCGTTGTTTATTATGTCGAGCGCACTGCTTGTTTTAAGCAGTTCACCGGCAATTTTCACTGCCTCTTCATCTTCACCCTCAAGGATGGCATCGGCAAGAGGTGTGTTTTTCGCCGCATCCCCCGACGGCGTTTCCTCTGCAGGGATATCTCTCTCCAACTTCCCATAAACACTCTCATCCGCACTCTTTTTTTCGGGATAAGAATAAGGAATATTCTCTGTCGCACTCACAAGCTCGCTTATATACTCAGGTGTGGTTCCGCAGCATCCACCGAGAATATGTGCGCCCGTTTTTGCTACGGCGGTCATTTGCAGAGCAAAATCCGCCGGAGTTATGTTGTATACGGCAATGCCGTCCTTTATCTCAGGCAGACCCGCATTCGGGCTGACTATGGTCGGGATTGATGCGTATCTTATAAACTCGTTTACCACGGAAAGCATTTTGTCAGGCCCGAATGAGCAATTGGTGCCGAGGGCGTCAACACCCATAGTTTCCAGTTCAAAAACGACATCCTTTACCGAGGCACCGGTGAGAAGTCTGCCGTTCTCCGAAAAAGCACATGTCGCAAAAACGAGAAGGTCGGAGAACATTTTTGAAGCCGTAACAGCAGCCTTAAGTTCCGTTATGTCGGTCATTGTTTCTATAAGTATAAGGTCTGCACCGTACTTTACAGCCAGCCTTACGTTCTCACCGAATATCTTCAAAGCATCTTCAAAGGACATGTCGCCCATGGGCTTCATAAGCCTGCCTGTTGGTCCGATATCAAAAGCTATAAAGACGTCCCTGTCAGAATTTTCTTCAAAGTCTGAAGCGGCATTCTTTGCGGCATACATCGCAATTTTTATGCGTTCCTTATAATCATTGTATTTATCGGAATTCACGGAAAATGTATTCGAGGTTATTATGTCGCTACCGGCTTCAAGATACGCTCTGTGAACGGATGTTATTATCTCCGGCCGTTGCAGTGTAATATCCTCAAATCCCACTCCTTCGGGAAGCATTGAGAGGAGCACCGTTCCCATACCGCCGTCAAGAAAAAGGCGTTTTTCATGTATAAGGCTTCGCAATTTATCACTTTTTAAGGACATGATGTACTCCCTTCTTTTTTTCGTGCCAATATTTTAGCACCTTTTTTTCTCAAATAAAAGAGCCTGAATCTTATAACCGGTTATAATTACCGCCAATAATCATTCGCAATATTTCTTCGCAATATGTCGACAATTTATTTCAAAAATGATAGAATTGCAATTGATTTTCAGCAGGATAAGACAAAGCATGAAAAAGCACCTTCGTATTTTCAATAGCTTTAACGACAAATGAATGAAAAGCTGCTGAATAATAAAAAGACGTTTTAATTATGAGGTCAATAAATCTATGTTTGAAAAATATTCGGATAATAAAAAAAATACAGACATTGATAATAGCATCGATTGTACCGAAAACTGCAACGATTACAGCAATGACTATGAGTTTTCAAGAAGCGAAATGCTCCTCGGAAAAGACTCGTTGACAAAACTTAAAAATTCACATGTTGCCGTATTCGGTGCCGGCGGCGTGGGCGGCGGCGTTATCGAGGCACTTGCCCGCGGCGGTGTCGGCAGTATCGATATCATAGACGGTGATACCGTAAGTATTACAAACCTCAACAGACAAATTCTTGCGACACACGCAACGCTTGGCAGAAGCAAGACGGATGCCGCTCGTGAGAGAATTCTCAGCATAAATCCTTCTGCCAAGGTCGGCACGTACACTCTTTTATACACGCCGGAGTCCGCCGCCGGCTTTGACCTGTCGAAATACGATTATATCGTCGATGCAATAGACATGGTTACGGCAAAACTTGAACTAATAGTTCGGGCAAACGAGTGCGGCGTTCCGATAATCAGTTCCATGGGAACGGGTAACAAGCTTAATCCGGAAATGTTTGAAATAACCGACATATACAAAACCTCTGTATGCCCGCTCGCAAGAGTGATGAGACGCGAGTTGAAAAAGAGAGGCATAGAAAAGCTCAAGGTTCTTTATTCAAAGGAGGAGCCGCTGAAAACAGCGACTCCCCCTGACAGTACAGTTAATTCTTCAACCTCCGCTCACACAAAGCAAACTCCCGGAAGCGTTTCATTTGTTCCTCCCGTGGCAGGATTCCTGATAGGCGGAGAAGTTATAAAGGATCTGTTGAATAAGCAATAGTTTTCAACCTGCATCAAAAGGTCAAATCACAGAGTATATTTGAGAAACAGTTCTGTCACCAGTACCGCAAGACAGGAAAAAAGCGCAACTGTTGTAAGACTTTTATCTTTGAGCGCAAGCATGACGGCAACTATGAATCCCACAACCGCAGAAGCTGTGTATGTCGTTGCAAAGAAAATGCCGGGTATAGTCATAACGGCAAGAACTGCATACGGCATGTAATAGAGAAACGACAGAGTAAACTTATTTTTTATCTCATGCTTCACAAGTATGAGAGGTATCACCCTTATAAGATACGTTACTCCTGCCATAACAGCAAGATAAATAAAAAATTTCAGCGTCACGCTGTCCCCTCCTCATCCTTTAAGACAGGAGCAACTGCAGCCATAAACGCGCTGGCGGCAACCGCACAGATAATTATCACAAATCCCGCCGGAACCTTTGAGAGAGCAGGTACAAAGTTAAACGCACAACTCATCGCCATCGCTATGAGAACGCATTTCAGGACATTATTCTCACGTTTGGCAACCGGAACAACTATGGCAACAAACATACCATAGATAGCGATCCCAAGACTCGCAATAACTACAGAGGGGAAGATATCTCCCACAAGAGCTCCGAGAAGAGTACCGAAACTCCATCCCAGAAAAGGCGGCAGTATTAGACCGAACATATAGTTTCTGCTTACTTTGTTTTCTTTCCCACTTGAAACGGCAAAAACTTCATCCGTATTTACAAATGCTATGATAAATCTGTCAAGCATCGTAACGGAAGCGTCAAATTTTTGAGAAAGGGATACAGACATAAGAGCATATCTTAAGTTGATAAAAAGCTGCGTCATAGCAAGCTCAATAAGTGTCCCGCCACCCGCAATTATAGGCACACCGGCGAGCTGCCCTGCCGAGGTGACATTTGTCACAGATATGAGTAACGCCTCCAACACGGAAAGTCCGTTTTGAAAAGCAAAAATTCCAAAAGCAAAAGAGACTGACAGATATCCGAGACAGATAGGAATACTGTCACGGAGTCCCTCTTTGAAAGTATAAGATTTCACTAACAATTCCCCCGACAGCGACTAAACAAAAGCCTTGCGGTTTTCCGCAAGGCTTTTTTGTGGAGGCGCCACCCAGATTTGAACTGGGGCATAAAGGTTTTGCAGACCTCTGCCTTACCACTTGGCTATGGCGCCATATAAAAAAATGGAGCGGATTACGGGGCTCGAACCCGCTACCTCCACCTTGGCAAGGTGGCGCTC
>UQZY01000012.1 GCA_900545655.1 uncultured Oscillospiraceae bacterium | reverse complement strand
CATTGATGTGACACTTAAAAACGTATGTCCGAAAAAGCGCGTTGCTCTCGCAGCTCTGCTCACCGAGCTTGACACTGCCGGAACCGAGCAGCGACGCGGACTGCGCTGTATGACGGTTCCCGGTCAGAGCGGTGACGCGCCGGCGGATATACTCGTTCAGGGCATTCGTTTTGTTCTTCCGGAGGACATCGCACTGACATCCGGCGGCTCACGCAAACTGCGTGCCAGATTCACCTGCCATTATATCGACAGCGAAACAAGCTGCTTCAGTCTCACCGTCTGACGACTTCCGTCACTCTGAGAACATCGCCGTCAATTGTGAAACGTATGTCAAACCCCGCAAAAGCCATACTGTAAATCCGCGCGGGATCATTCTGATAGGCAGGGCGCGGGTCGTCGGCAAGACAATCCGACGCCGCCTGCCGTTTTTCGTCGGGAATCAGCTCCAGCATTTCATCGGGAAACACAACATCAAGCCTGTGACCGCTTTCGCGGTCAGCATATCCGCCCACCGCATCCTCGTGACAATCGGCATACGGAATATACGGTTTTATGTCGTATATAGGTGTACCGTCCATAAGGTCAACCCCCGACACGTATATGTCCGGAAAATCAATTTTTTCAAGCTTCACCACGGATAATCCGATACTGTTCGGACGAAACGGAGAGCGTGTGGCAAATACACCCATACGCTTATTTCCTCCAAGCCTCGGAGGGCGAACCGTAGGCGACCAAACACCGCTTTCGTCGTCACAGTGTGACTCCGAAAAGTCCCACAGAAGCCATATGTGCGAGAAACCGTCAAGACCGTAAATCGCCTCCGGCACTCTGTATTTCGGTAAAAGGGTTATGCGTCCGTAAAGCTTCGGCACAACACCGCCCTGCCTCGGCACTCCGAATTTTCCTTCTAGGTTTGTATGTATAACTGCTATCGGTTCCAGCGAAGCTCACCTCTTTTTTATAATTGAAACATATTTCTCAAGACCCTTTATCATCCTGCTCTCCGCAATTGACAGATAATGATCCTTGTTCCATATAGCCATGATATCCACCTTTCGGTCGCACTCTATGGGCACAGCCTTTATTCTCCTGTTATTTTTAAACATCCCGTCGAGCATCACTGCGCAAAGCGATCCATTGGCGATATAAACCTCAATCTCGGTAAGATTTGAAGTTAAAAACGGAACTGGATTATTAAGTTCACTTCCGACAAGATAGCTCATCGTCTTTAAATAATCCTCCCTGCTTATAGGCTCATCCGAAAACGCTCCCAGAGGCTTATTTTTAATCTGCTCCGAAGAAATTGACTTAAGAGACGAAAGAGGATTGTCCTTACTGACATAAAAGCTTATCGAGGTGCTCATAAGCTTCATATAATTGAATTACTCTTCAATGTGATCCATGTTCTGAACCGCGGCAATTATCGCAATATCCATCTTGTGGTCAAGAACACGTTCTTTCAGATATGAGCCCGAATAGAAATCGAGTGATTTCAGCAGGGGATTTCCCTTGATTATCTGATCTGCGGGGATATTGAGAAGTTGTCTGGAAACCACGGAAAAACCCGCATCAAAAGGACGGGCCTTGTTTTTAAAAGCCATCATTTCATCTGTCATGCTGTCTCTGCGCGCAAGGAGGTCAGAGGCAAGCTCGTGAAATTTCATTCCGGCTTCGGTCGGAATAAGGGGACTGCTTCTCAAAAACAAAGTCACACCAAGCTCTTTTTCCAGATTTTTAATTACGGTAGAGATGGCGGGCTGTGAAACATAAAGCTTTTCCGCCGCCTTTCGCATACCGCGTATTCTGAATACCTCTTCAAAATATTCAATCTGTTGAATGGTCATAATACGTCACCTCAGTAGATTGCCGTTTATACTTTCGTCTGTGATATATAGACATGGAATAGATATATAAAATTTTTTTATAATGCTATATTTTTGATTATATATAAGTATTTCACAAAAATAAAGTGTTATTTTAAAATAAGTACAGAGGGGTTTAAAATCAAGTTAATTTTGACCCCCGATCCGTGTTATGGGATTTTCTCACAAAAGGGAGGAAAAAAATGGATAGAGTAAAAAACAAAATTGTTATCATCACAGGCGCATCATACGGACAAGGTGCGGCAGAGGCATATCTTTTCGCTAAAGAAGGCGCAAAGGTTGTCGCAACAACGGGAAGATCGCTCGATAAGCTCGCCGCCGTCGTAGACAAAATCAATGCAGATTTCGGAGAAGGAACAGCCGTCGGCATGAAACTCGATGTTGCATCTGAAGACGACTGGAAAAAGGTAGTCAAGGAAACAGTAGAAAAATTCGGCACAATCGACATACTTGTAAACAATGCAGGAGTCGGCTCAAAGGGGCTTCACTACGACAACACAACAAAAGAGGACTTTGACTCGATAATGAACACAAACGCATGGGGCCCTTTTGTCGGAATGAAAACCGTAGTTCCGATAATGATAAAGGCAGGTAAGGGTTCTGTTGTCAATGTATCATCTCTTGCAGCAGTGGTAGGCGTTGACTTTAACTCATACTGTATGTCAAAGGGCGGTGTTGTTTCCCTCACAAGAGGTGCAGCACAAGCACTCGGTAAACACGGCATCCGAGTAAACACAATTATCCCGGGAACAATCGTTACTCCTATGACCGAGCTTATTACGGAAAAACCCGCTGTACTTAAAGCATGTATAAATAAAACAGCCATTGGTCATCTCGGCGAGCCCGACGACATTGCATACGGAGTTCTATACCTTGCGAGTGATGAGGCAAAATACGTTACGGGAGCTGACCTTACAATAGACGGAGGCGAAAGGTTTAAGGACTCTCTCGACCTTACACTCTAACCTCATGTTTTGAATTCATCTCCAAACAAAGGGCAACAGGCTGCGGTGCCGCAGCCTGTTGTGTTTTTATTCTCTATAAAAAACATCATTAATCGGTTTTGTCTAATTTTTATACATGCATCTATAAATCTACCGTCCATTTTTCTGCAGAAAGCAATAGCAATGCTATTTTATTCTATAATGTTGATGCACTTTTCATACCATTCATGAGGTGGCAAAACAGAATCAAAAGCCACTTCAAACATCGGATATAATTCTTTGTAGGTTATGCCCTGTGAAACAATTTTTTTCAGTTCAGATGTTTGCAAAGGAATAATTTTCATTCCTGTTACAGACTTTGAATAGTCTTGTGGATCATAAAACGGAGTTATCTTTCTACTACGGAAATCAGAAATAACATTTATGTTGAGATAGTTTGTAGCAAATACGCAATAAGAATTCATATTACCGGTGCGTATTAAATGCATGCCTAAATGTCTCGACACCGGTTCCATTTCCATTCTACGCTGATTTGTACTATCGGCGAGTGTTGCTTCAAGCAATAGGGTGTGTCTTGGATAAAAATCTGTTGCTTCATACTCATAAACAATATCAGCCTCTCCTCCGGAAGCATGAGTTTTAGGTAATAATTCTGCATCAAGTGAAAGCTTCATATACTCAAGAATTTTTCCATTTCGCTCACTTGCTTTATACCATAAGATTCCTAATACATATTCGAAAATTGTAGGTATATCTGCATTGTCGGTAACTATATTTCTGATTTCATCATCTCTTCTATTTTCAAAGCAATCGAGTAATAACAGCAAATTATCATCTGTAAACTTAGTATCAATAAGATTCTGCAATCTCCTATAACGCCTTATTTCCAAAACTTCCCTAGCTGACTGCATATCAGAAATACTTATACCAAGCTCTTCATTAATACCGGCAACAATAGTTTCATCACTTACCACAAGACATTCGGATATCTCTGACATATCACAATCTTCATGTAGCAAATCAGACACACTGAATGCATCTAAATACAATCTTTCCGCAATTGCCTTAAAAAAATGTTTAGGGATAATATCGAGTTTTATCGTATTATCTTCAAACAAAACCACATCTGTTGTTTTAATATATCGGCGGTTTAAATCAAGATAATCCGATAGCGTAGCCTTTGCCTTAAAAAGATGCATTATGTTAAAAAATGTTTTCTTGAAGCTTGCTTCGTCGGAAATATTATTAAACACAGTTTGCTTTAGATGTGCCGACGGATTTTTCTTAATAGCCGCCTCAGAAGCAGTATCAAATAAATAGCTACGCCACCATTTTCCAATATTAATATCTTTAGTAGCAAGATACACCGCCGAAATGCTTTCGTCGCTGTTATTTACAAACGCATCAAAAAGCGCATTATAAAGTTTATAATATGGCTTATCGTATTGCCTACTTTTCCTATTAAGACCTATTTCACATATTAACTCTTGTGTAACCTCGTTTTCAAGGAGATAATCTAACGCTGTTTTGTAATTGGACATATCTATTAAGCGGTCTATAATAATCTGGTCAATAGATGTACTGGCGGAGCGTAACTTTGAAATACCTTCGATGATTTCAGCAGTTTCATTTTCTCCAATGCATAAGGGTAACAAATATGTATATTCATCAAGTGTTAAATAATCGAATTTATCCAATAAATGAATCAATACCATAAACGGACGCACAGTATGTCCGTCTAAAATGTAATATGTTTTTAACAGCTGCTTCAAATAGATAAAACTATCCTTTGCTATTTGAAATTGATTATCGGAAGAAAAATCATTTTCAAAGCTGATTTTAAGCAACGCTTTTCCTGCATTGCTCAATTTTCTTCCTTCATCAATTAAGCCAATATCAACCAAGCCCGATGTTTTTTCACGTGCGTCTTTGGGTTTGTTTTCGGCATTGCCTTCCACAAACCCTTTAGATTGCATAAAATCATAATAACGGGTTTGTAAATCTTTATTTCCCGACCAGGTCTCATTTTTATTTTCTTCAAGAGACCAAAAATCGTCTAACAGAGCAAGTTGTTCTTCAATGGTTTTATTAAAGTTTTTCGTTCTGAAACTCGTAGTCCCCAAGCTCCAACAAAAGCTTTTATACGGAATCACATTTGGCATAACCGCATTCCTCTCAATAATTAATTATCAAAACTTCTTCAGAAGAAGAAGTTTTATCTTTTGTCTGATAATTTGAATTCGAATAATTATAATTAAGTTTTACAGTCTTGTACTTATCCGCATTTTTTTCAAGCCATTCAATCAATATATTGTTTTCCTTACCTTTACTTCTTAACACATTAGATAAGGCAAATCGAATGTTTCTGCCATTTAGTTCATCCAAGAAAGAGAGTAAATCTCTTTCATCGTTTTCGTTCCAACCACCTTGCTCATTGTATGTGGCACAAGTGATCAAATATGGTGGGTCAACATATACAAAATCTTTTGACGTTAATGTAGATATATCAATCTCCCTAAAGTCACAACATGTGAAAGCACAATTTTGTTCTTGAATTCTATCAATAAAATCAACAAGCTTTTGCTCCATTTTTTTATTGAAATCTCTTTTTCCAACTGGTAAATTAAACTCACCGTTTGAATTAAATCGTATTTGATTATTAAAGGCATATGCAATTATTACATATAACATAACATAGTAATAATAATCAACGTTCCCATTTGTGCGTTTCTGATTAAAATCCGCACGCATTTTCAAAAAACCATCTCTATTGTAATTGCCCAACCCTTTGCTACTCTCGCAGCCATAATAATCGTAACCATTTTTGCTAACAAGGGATAACCTATACTTTTCTATGATTTCATAAATCCACTTTAATACAGTTTCTTTATCTAAATCTTTGAAAGTATTATATATGCGAAGCAGATTTTCATTTAAGTCATTATATATGACTTGGTTACAATCAACATTGATGCCAACATTACATCCGCCACAAAACAAATCCAAAAACACATTTATGTTTTTAGGAAACAATGGCAATATTTGAGGTAACAACTTGTACTTGCCACCCGTATAGTTGAGTGGTGATTGTATCATATTGATTTACTCCTCATCAGGGCAAATACATAAGAATAATCTTTCTGCATTTTCAGATATTTCTGATTTTCCAGTTGTAAATGCCTTATATTTTTCTTCAAAAACTTTCACAGTTCCTTTGTGACTTAGTATATTCATAATATCACTATCTGAAATTTTAGCATTAGAACGACAGTTGCCTTTTTCAGCCATATTGTTATAAGAAAGCAAGATATACTTAGCTTTAATGTCATTTACCAACGTTTCAAATGCTTTTGTCGCTCCGATGGTACAGTACTTACTTTTCATTCCACTCCTATCCATCTTTTTGGCAACACCAAAAACCTCAGGTTTTTCCCATCGCGACACATTTTCGAGCAAATGATAAGAATCACAGTACTGTCTTGAATTGTATGGAGGATCAATATAAACGAGATCTGCCTTTATTCTCTTAACAAGATTGTTTGCATCTTCATTAAAACATTGATTTTGAGTGTTGTTGAGCGTATTTGCCAAAGGAACACATAATTCCAACGAACTTTCAAAATTTGCACCTTTTCTGTATGCATCATAGTGACCGCAAGTCGCAGCAATTTTATCCATTGCATAAAGAAGCGATGTAATTAAAATTGCTCTTTCTCTATTGTTCAAATTGCCAGTTTTATAATTTTGCTCAATATCCTCACGAACATATCCGATTTTTGCACAGTCTTTTTTGCTGAAATAAGTATCAGAAAAATTATGTGTCATATAATTTTCGCCGCAATTTGTTTTTTCATTATACTTAATTACATAATCAATTATTTTTTTTGTGTCATAACGTTCAGCTCCAAACCACGCATAATTGCAAATGTAATTGCTGTACATTAAGTCGTTGGTAATAAGCGTTTTATCTGCAAAAGCAGATGAAACAGCACCCGTCCCAGCAAATATATCTGCTACTGTTTTGATACTGTCGCACTCTTCTTCAACAACGCTGGTAATAAATGAAAGAAGTTTATATTTATTTCCCAAATAACGTCTGTTGTTTATTAATGAAGTTTTGTATTTTTTTGTATCAGCTATGTTCATCATTCGGCCTCCACAACTTTTTATACAACAATAATATCATATGTAAAGTCCATAAAAACGGACCGCCACTAAATCAAGTACTATTATATCACATAGTTCTATCATTTTTAATCCACAAAATTATTTTCCTTATAATAAAAAAGACACCACAAGATACAAATCTCGTGATGTCCTTTAACTTATAGGTTCATACTATCCCTTATTCAAGTTCTATCGTAGCCGGGGGCTTACCCGTCAAATCATAGAGCACGCGGTTTACGTGTGCAACCTCGTTTACGATACGGGTGGTAACCCTTGCGAGAATCTCCCACGGAAGCTCTGCGGACTCGGCAGTCATAAAGTCTGACGTTGTAACAGCGCGCAGAACAACGGCGTAGTCGTAGGTTCTGAAGTCTCCCATTACTCCGACAGAACGCATGTTTGTAAGTGCCGCAAAGTACTGGTTCACGGATTTATCAAGTCCGGCCTTTGCAATTTCCTCTCTGTAGATAAAGTCGGCGTCCTGAACAATCTGTACCTTTTCGGGAGTGATATCTCCGATGATACGGATTCCGAGTCCCGGACCCGGGAAAGGCTGGCGGAAAACAAGATAATCAGGAATTCCGAGAGTCTGTCCAACCTTACGAACCTCGTCTTTAAAGAGAAGACGAAGAGGCTCAATTATCTCCTTGAAGTCAACACAGTCGGGAAGACCTCCGACATTGTGATGTGACTTTATAACAGCAGCCTTACCAAGGCCGCTCTCTATAACATCCGGGTAAATGGTGCCCTGTACAAGGAAATCCACAGCGCCTATCTTTTTGGCTTCCTCTTCAAATACACGGATGAATTCTTCACCGATTATCTTTCTCTTTTTCTCAGGCTCGGTAACACCCGCAAGTTTTTTATAAAAACGCTCCTGCGCATTAACCCTAATAAAGTTAAGGTCATAAGGTCCTTCGGGACCGAATACGGCCTCTACCTCATCGCCCTCGTTTTTACGGAGAAGTCCGTGGTCAACAAAAACGCAGGTGAGTTGTTTGCCGACAGCCTTTGATAGAAGAACAGCCGCAACGGATGAATCCACGCCTCCGGAAAGCGCGCAGAGAACCTTTCCGTCTCCGACCTTTTCACGAATCTCCTTTATCTGTGTCTCGACAAATGAATCCATTCTCCAGTCACCGCTGCAACCGCATACATCAAGAACAAAGGCACGTATCACCTTTGAGCCTTCTTTCGAATGCATAACCTCAGGATGAAATTGAACAGCATAGAACTTATCCTCAGGATTTTCCATTGCGGCACACGGACAAACCGGCGTGTGCGCCGTTATCTTAAAGCCCTCCGGCGGAGTGGAGATATAATCCGTATGGCTCATCCACATAACGGTGTGAGATTTTTCCTTACAACCGGTCACATCCTCCGAAAAAGAGTCAAGAGCAACATCTTTGAAAAGACCGCTATGATCGTCTATTTGGATATCTGTCTTTCCGTATTCACTCACCGGCGCAGTTTCAACCTTGCCGCCGAGCAGTTGTGTGATAAGCTGGGCGCCGTAGCATATTCCGAGGACCGGAATTCCGAGTTCAAAAATCTCTTTTGTATAAGTCGGGGATGTCTCGTCATATACGCTGTTCGGACCGCCCGTAAAAATGATTCCCCTGTAACCCTTAGCCTTTATCTCATCAAGGGGCGTCGTATACGAAAGAACCTCGGCAAAAACATTCTGCTCGCGCACACGTCTTGCGATAAGCTGGTTGTACTGACCGCCAAAATCAAGGACCAATATTTTTTCGTGCATTATACTCTTTCTCCCGATTACAATTTATTTCTTAATTATTTCGTCTCTCTTAGGGCCGTTTGAAACCATCCTTATCGGAACCTCAAGCTCTTTTTCTATGAACTCAACATACTCGCGTGCTTCAATCGGAAGCTCCGAATAATTCTTTATTCCGCATATGTCACAGTGCCAGCCCTTTAAGGTTTTAAAAACAGGCTTTGCCTTTTTAAGGAGCGGAGTTACGGGAAAATCACGTGTAACCATACCGTCAACTTCGTAACCCACGCAAATCTTTATTTCTTCAAGGTATGAAAGACAGTCAAGAGCGGTGAGAACAACCTCTGTTGCTCCCTGTGTCTGAACACCGTAGCGAGAAGCAACTGCGTCAAACCAGCCCACACGGCGCGGTCTGCCGGTTGTTGCTCCGAATTCGCCCTTATCTCCTCCGTGAACACGAAGCTCCTGAGCCTCATCTTCATCAAGGATTTCCGAGACAAATTCACCTGCACCTACGGCGCTCGAATATGCCTTTGTAACCGCAACAATTTCCTTTATCTCATATGGCGGTATTCCCGCAGCGCCAACAGCCCCGTAACCAGCAAGCGTCGAGCTCGAGGTTACCATGGGGTAAATACCCGAATCGGTATCCTTAAGCGTACCGAGCTGTCCCTCAAGGAGAATCTTCTTCCCTTCTGAAACAGCCTTGCGAAGATAAGCGTTGGTATCGGCAACATACGGTCTTATGGCTTCTCTGTATTTCACGAGTGTATCAAAAAGCTCGTCCTCCGAGATAAGAGGCTTATGATAGACATGATCAAGCTGGAGATTCTTTACTTCAACAACTCTGTGAATTTTCTCCTTAAGGTAGTCATCATCATAAAGCTCGCAAATCTGGAAGCCTATTTTCGCATATTTGTCCGCATAAAAAGGTGCGATACCGGACTTTGTTGAGCCAAATGCAGCCTTTCCGAGACGCTCTTCCTCGTATACGTCGAAGAGAACGTGGTACGGCATAACTATCTGTGCCCTATCCGAAACAAGGATTTTCGGCATAGGGACGCCGCCTTCAACTACGCTGTTAATTTCCTTCAGAAATTTTTCAACATCAAAAGCCACACCGTTACCTATGATATTTACAGTGTTATCGTTAAACACGCCCGACGGCAATGTATGCAATGCAAAACGTCCGTAATCATTGATGATTGTATGTCCCGCATTTGCTCCGCCCTGAAAGCGAATAACGATGTCAGACTCTGTTGCAAACATATCCGTGATTTTGCCTTTTCCCTCGTCGCCCCAGTTGGCGCCGACTATAGCCTTTACCATGTGTATAAGCACCTCTTAAACATTTATTTCGACATTCAAGCCGAGAACTTCTCTGTTCTCTTCAAGAATAGGTTTGATAAACTCGTTTACAAATTCCTCGGTCTGCTGCGGAGCGCGCCCTATAAAGTTCCGGGGCTCCATAACCGCCTCAAGCTCGGACAACGTCATTCCGAAAGAGGGGTCATTCGCAATTCGGAAAAGGAGATCGTTTTCTCCGCCTTCAACCTTCACCACTTTACCTGCCTCCATAGAGTGAACTCTTATTCTCTCATGAAGTTCCTGTCTGTCTCCGCCGCGCTTTACGGCTTCCATCATTATGTTTTCGGTTGCCATAAACGGAAGCTCCGAAAGAAGTCTTTTTTCAATCATCTTTGGATAAACAACAAGACCGGATACAACGTTTATGTAAAGCTCAAGCACAGCGTCTGTTGCAAGGAAGGCTTCGGCAACGCTTATACGTTTGTTTGCGGAGTCATCAAGTGTTCTCTCAAACCACTGTGCAGAGGCAGTGAGAGCGGGATTCATGGCGGTTGTCATAACATAGCGTGAAAGTGACGCAATCCTCTCAGAGCGCATGGGGTTTCTCTTATAGGCCATTGCAGAAGAGCCTATCTGATTTTTCTCAAAAGGCTCCTCTATCTCCTTCATATGCTGAAGAAGTCTCAGGTCTGATGAAAACTTTGAAGCCGACTGTGCAACCCCCGACAATGTACTCAAGACCTGATAGTCAAGCTTTCTTGAATAAGTCTGTCCCGAAACCGGGAAACAGGACGAGAATCCCATTTTTTCGGCAATCTTACAGTCAAGCGCCTTTATCTTTTCCTGGTCTCCGTTAAAGAGTTCCATAAAGCTTGCCTGTGTTCCCGTAGTTCCCTTAGAGCCGAGAAGGCGCATACTCGCAAGCTGATGTGTTATCTGGTCATAATCCATAAGTATATCCTGAAGCCAGAGAGAAGCGCGTTTTCCGACTGTTGTCGGCTGAGCCGGCTGATAGTGAGTAAATCCGAGGCACGGCATATCCTTGTACTCAAGCGCAAAATCCGAAAGGCATTTCATGAGGTTTAAAAGCTTTATACGTATAAGCTTAAGCCCTTCAGTCATGGTTATAACATCCGTGTTATCTCCTACATAACATGAGGTTGCACCGAGATGAATTATCGGCTTTGCCTTGGGACAAAGCACTCCGTATGCATACACGTGTGACATGACATCATGTCTGACGAGCTTTTCCCTTTCAGCGGCGACCTCATAGTTGATGTCGTCCGCGTGAGCCTTAAGCTCATCCACCTGTTCCTTTGTTATCGGGAGACCAAGCTCCATCTCCGACTCTGCAAGAGCAATCCAGAGCTTTCTCCATGTTCTGAATTTAAAGTCAGGAGAAAAGATATACTGCATCTCTTTTGAAGCATACCTTGAGTTGAGTGGAGTCTCATACGTATTTTTTTGCATCTGGTACAACTGCCTTTCGCCCTTATTTATAATTACATCTTTAATAGTTTAAAATGCCGCTACAATATTACCACAAAAGCCCCTATGAGTGCAATTGAAAATAATGTTTTTTACCTCTCAGTCCACAAATGGAATTATTTGTGCATGTTTTATAAAAGTATTGACCTATGAACAAAAAGATTGTAAAATATATATAATTTATGCTTGACGTAGTATGCACAGCATTCACCGAGTACTACAGAAGGTGTTTTTTGTTTTAAAGGGAGGTGGGACCATTGATAAGATTTGTTTCGGTTGAGAAGTTAAAGCCCGGAACCGTGCTCGCAAGAGACGTGTACGGAGTAGATACATTTACCGGACATGTTGTTATGCTCAAAGATGGTCAAACCCTCCAGATGGCATCTATCACAAAACTTTTGGGACTGGATTTACAGGGGGTCTACATACATGACAATCAGGACTTTGAGCCGGACATCGTAGATGATTCGTCAAAGCGTGAGGTTATCTCCAGAGTCAAGGAGATATTTGACATTGCCGAAAAAGCCACTGAGAGTCTGTATGTCGACAACATAGACCACGCGAACCAGGTTCTTGAAAAACTCATAAACAAAATAACGGAGACGGATTCAAAAAACCTGTATCTCGACGTTGACGATCTTCGTCTTTATGACGACATAACATACAACCATTCCCTCGGAACAACCGTGCTTTCCATCGCCATAGGAAAGCAGCTGCGAATTTCAAGGAAGGACCTTTCTGACCTTGCGCTCTGTTCCCTGCTTCATGACGTGGGAAAAATGAAGGTTCCGGTGGAAATCATTCAAAAGCCGGCCAAGCTCACACCGGATGAGCTTAAAACGGTCAGAACACATCCGAAGTTCGGTTATGACATGCTTGCAGATAAAAATCTGGTTTCGGAACGTGTATTGAACGGAATCATCAGCCACCATGAGCGTATTGACGGAAGCGGATATCCTTATCACACCAAGGGAAAGCATATTCCCTTCTTCGGGAGAATTATTGCCTGTGCCGACGTTTATGATGCACTAACCGCACAGAGACCCTACCGCACACCGTCTCAGCCCAACGAGGCTATAGAGTATATCATGGGAAGTGCCGGCAGACAGTTTGACAGCGGTGTTGTAAAGGCATTCTTAAAGTGCGTTTCACCGTATCCCATAGGAAGCTATGTAAAGCTCAGCAACGGAGACAAAGCCGTCGTCCTGGAGCAAAATCAGAAGAATCCGCTTCGTCCGCAGGTTTTTCTGATGGACGACCCGAGTGTCACCATAGACCTCTACTCAGACAAGAGGTATTATAGTACTGTCATTTCAGGCATTATAGAAAATTAAGAATTATAAAACATCCGGGGTGTTCCACATGCAAATAAATAATGAGCTTATCAAAGCATATGTGGATGATGTTACTACACTCATCAATGAGATGGATGGTATACTGAAAAAAAGAAACAGTGTCGGCACTCTTGACAACGAGAGTGTTGATGCTCTTTTTCGTATCTTTCACACTATCAAGGCTTCTGCCATTGTTCTAAATGACAGCAAAACCCTAGACATTTCGTATAAGATGGAAAACGTCATGTCTTATCTTCGTAAGCACGGAGCTGATTCATTGTCACCGGAGTCAGTGATAAACCTCATGTTCCGCTCCGAATACTTTTTCAGATCAAGACTTAATCTTTTAATAAGGGACGCATCGGATAACTACATAAGCGAGTTTGAGGGAGACCTCGACACTCTCGTAAATGAAATTGATTTTAAAGATTCCGCACCCATAAACCAAATGGTTTCCTTTGACGCTTTCAGAGTTCCTTTTGAAAATATCGTCAAGGAGATGTCAGAGGATCTCGGAAAAAAAGCAAGGATTGACTTTGTCGGAAACACACTTTATATCGACAGACACATAATCACCAGACTTTCCGGACCTCTTACACAAATCATAAGAAACGCCATGGATCACGGTATCGAACTGCCGAGTCGCAGAATTGAAAAGGGAAAGCCCGAAACGGGTATAATAACCGTGACCTACGGAATTGAGAACGGAACGATGTTCATAACCATTTTCAATGACGGCGAAACCCTCAACTTAAAAAATATCCTTCGTCACGCGGACAATTTACACATACTCAAAAAAGCTCGAGAACTTTATAAACCATTTGAAGTGGCAACACTGATAATGGAAAAAGGATTTACCACAAAGGACAAGCCGAATAAATATTCCGGGCGTGGTGTCGGAATGGACACAATAAAATCAACCGCCAAGGATATGGGCGGCTCGGTTATCATAAACTCGGGTGTAACAGACGGATTTTCAATTACCCTGACTTTCCCGATAGATGAAAATTCGCAGATTGCTGCGATAAAGGAACAAACAAAGGGCGGTGAAAAGAATGCGACATAAAATACTGATTGCCGACGACGCAACATTTATGAGAATGATGCTAAAGGATATCTTAAGCCACGCCGGTTTTATAAACCTTATTGAAGCGAAAAACGGAAGAGAGGCTATAAATCTTTTCAAGGTCGAAAAGCCGGAGCTTATTCTTTTGGACGTTACCATGCCGGACATGGACGGACTGAGGGCTCTTGAAGAAATAAAAGAAATAAATCCCGACGTAAAAATCATCATGTGCTCCTCCATGGGACAAGAGGAAATTGTCTCCGAGTGCTTTGAAAAGGGCGCGGACGATTTTATCATGAAGCCCTTCAAGCCGGAGCGTGTTGTACAGGCCGTTTCCCAATTCATCGACCTAAACAGCTGATAACCGAAACGCAACAAAGTGTCATTTATCAAGCAAATATAAACAATACAAACGGGTAAAACAAAAGTAAGCTTAAGCACAGACAAGCACGCTCAGGTACAAACGAGCACGCTTAGGTACAAACGAGCACGCTTAGGTACAAACAAGCACACTCAAGTACAAACAAGTACATATAAATACACTTAAAGTGCAGACAAGTACATACAAATACACTTAAAGTACAAGTAAACACACATAAAAAAACGCAGTACATCCGTACTGCGTTTTTACTTTTAACACTATACCTTTAAGCGATAGTTCTTTATCTTTCCTCACGGAAGTATGAGAGACCCAGAGCCTGCGGAGGCTGACTCTCACGGAGCTGACGCATACTTGTAATGATGAGAATTACAAGTGTTACAACATACGGAATCATCTTAAAGAGTTCCTGTGCGGCAACACCGAGGCCGAGGAAGGTAAGGTAATTATGAACTATAAACAAGCCTCCGAAAAGGAAGGATGCCGGAACTGCAAGATTTGGCTTCCAAACAGAGAAAATAACTATTGCAACTGCAAGCCATCCTCTGTCTCCGAATGCATTGTTTGACCAGATACCGTTTGCGTAGTCCATTACATAGTAAAGACCGCCGAGACCTGCGATAACAGAGCCGATGCAGGTTGCTCCATACTTATAACGGTTTACGTTTATTCCTGCGGCATCTGCTGTTGCGGGATTTTCGCCGACTGCACGAAGATGAAGACCAGTGCGTGTGCGACCGAGGATATACGCTACTGTAAGCGCGATAACAACGGATATATACGCAAGAAAACTGTATGATAGAAAGACGTCTCCAAACCAGCCGAGCTTATCCGCAAAGGGTAATGTCTTTCTGAAACAATTGGACGTTGCGGAAAGAGTTATTGACGGAAGCTCGGATTTTGTGAGCTTTATCAGAGAGCCGCCGAAGAAGTTACCGAAGCCTACGCCGAAGGTTGTAAGTGCAAGACCCGTAACATTCTGATTTGCTCGAAGCGTAACCGTAAGAACGCAATAGATAAGACCCATAAGGAGTGAGCCGAACATCGACGAAAGAAGCGGGATGATAACGGCAAGGAAGGGAACGATATTTTCCGCTCCGACCGAATTTTCATAAAGAAAAGCCCCGATTACGCCGCTTATTCCGCCCACGTACATGATACCCGGAATACCGAGGTTAAGGTGACCGGATTTCTCGGTGAGTATTTCACCGGTTGCACCGAAAAGAAGAGGAACGCCCTGCATAACCGCGCGCTGAATGAATTGAACAATCATTTCTTCTCCTCCTTTTTCTCTCTGAATTTTATCTTGTAGTTGATGAAGAACTCCGAACCGATGATGAAGAAAATCACGATACCGGAAATAATCTCCGAGAATGAATCATTCAAACCGAACTGTGTAGAAATCTCAGTTGCGCCCTTTTGGAAGAACACTATAAGAAGCGATGTAAGAATCATGAAAATCGGATTGAACTTTGCAAGCCACGAAACCATGATTGCAGTGAAGCCGCGACCCGAAATGGTATCTCTTGTGATGGTATGATCGGTTCCGCATACAAGAAGGAATCCTGCGATACCGCAGAGTGCACCCGAAAGAATCATCGTCCTTATGATTACCTTCTTCACGTTTATTCCGATATACCTTGCGGTGTTTTGACTCTCACCGACAACCGAAATTTCATAACCGTGCTTTGAGTACTTGAGGTAGATATACATCGCAATGGTGAGCACAACGACAATGAGGATGTTCAGAAGATAAGACTTGCCGCCTATGACAGGAAGCCAGCCTGCGTTTGTGTCCGGATTGATAACGCCTATTTTACCGGAGCCCACAGGATTTGCCCAGATATACACAAAGTACGAAACTATTTGTATGGCGATATAGTTCATCATAAGAGTGAACAGCGTTTCGTTTGTACCGAATCTCGCCTTAAAGTAAGCCGGAACAAGAGCCCATACGGCACCGGCAATGATTGAAGCCGCGAGAATAACTAAGAGAAGAAGCGGTGTCGGCATCTTATCTCCGAGGAAAATCATGCACGTTGCGGCTGCAAATCCACCCATGAGAGCCTGTCCCTCTGCGCCGATATTCCAGAATTTCATTTTGAATGCCGGTGTAACCGCAAGCGAAACGCAGAGAAGCATTGCGACTGCCTGTAAAAGGCTCCAGATACGTCTTTCTGTTCCGAAAGCACCGTCAACCATGGTGAGGAAAACCTTAAACGGGTCATCTCCGGTAAAGACGAGAATGATAACAGAGGAAACCGCAAAAGCAAATACAACGGAAAGAAGGCGAATTCCCCAGCTCTTCCACCATACCGGTTTATCTCTTTTTACGACATGAAAAAGGGGCTCTCTAACTGTTTTTTCCTGTTTTGTCATCAGTTTTCATCCCCCTCATTTGAATTTTTAGTCATAAGTAATCCAATTTCTTCCTTTGTGGCTGTCCTTCCGTCTACAACACCGGTGATTTTTCCGGAGCCCAGAACAACGATACGGTCACAAAGCTCTATAAGAACGTCAAGATCTTCTCCGACAAAGATTACGGCAACACCGTTTTTCTTCTGTTCATTGAGAAGGTTGTATATAACATACGACGAGTTTATGTCAAGTCCGCGTACAGGATATGCTGCCATGAGAACAGTCGGTGAGGCTGCGATTTCACGTCCTACCAAAACCTTCTGAACATTTCCTCCCGAAAGTCGTCTTACCGGTGTCGAAGCACTCGGAGTTACAACCTCAAGCTCATCAATGATCTTCTCCGCAAGGGTTTTCGGAGCCTTTCTTTCAAGGAAGGCGGTATGTCCCTTTCTGTAGCTTCTGAGCATCATATTGTCTATGATATCCATGTTTCCCACAAGTCCCATACCGAGTCTGTCCTCGGGAACAAACGAAAGTCTTACACCGAGCTCCCTTATCTGCATCGGGGTTTTATTACGGAGATTTTCTGCCTCTCCTGTTTTCGGATTGTTGTAAATGATTTCACCGCTGCTGAGCTTTTGAAGTCCGGCAATTGTTTCGAGAAGCTCACGCTGTCCCGAGCCGGCAATACCCGCGAAGCCGAGTATCTCGCCGGATTTTGCGGTAAATGAAATGTCGCTTAAAACCTGTACTCCCTCACGGTTTATACAATTGAGGTTCTTTACAACCAATCTGTCAACCGGATTTTCCGGCTCGCTTCTGTCGATATTGAGAGTAATTTTTTTACCTACCATCATTTCCGTAAGTTCGGATTCATTCGTCTCCGCGGTGTTTACGGTGCCTATGTACTCACCTTTTCTGAGGACGGCAACACGGTCCGACAAAGAAAGAACCTCGTGAAGCTTGTGAGTTATGATGATGATAGCCTTGCCGTCCGCCTTCATCCGTCTGAGCACATCAAAAAGCTTAAGTGTCTCCTGCGGAGTTAAAACGGCTGTCGGCTCATCAAGGATGAGTATGTCGGCACCCCTGTAAAGAACCTTTATTATCTCAACAGTCTGCTTTTCCGAAACCGACATCTGATAAATCTTCTTGTTCGGATCTATCTCAAAGCCGTAGCTCGAAGCAATTTCGGCTATTTTCTCTGCGGATTTTTTTATGTCATACTTTCCGTCGTTCCCAAGCCCGAGAACGATATTTTCTGCTGCCGTAAATACATCGACAAGCTTGAAATGCTGGTGAATCATGCCTATCTTGTAATCAAAGGCATCCTTCGGAGATTTTATGACAACCTCTTTTCCGTCAATGAAAATCTGACCGTAATCCGGAAAATAAATACCGGACAGCATGTTCATAAGCGTTGTTTTACCGCTTCCGTTTTCACCCAGGATTGAGAGTATCTCTCCGCGGTTTACGGTAAGACAAACATCCTTGTTGGCAACAACCGGACCGAATGTCTTGGTTATGTTCTTAAGTTCTATCGCTGCACTTGTTCCCACTGAACCTTCCCCCTTCGGCAATCTTAAAAGCTGAAACACCGAAAAACAAGCTGTGTCGCACCTTTTAAAACTGCCATAAAATGTGATACAAAATATACTGTAAAAACAAATTGCAGGCGGAGCGTCCGAAGAAGGCGCCCCGCCTTAAAGTTATTCTGAATCAAAAATCATCCGAAACCCGAAATCAGAACTTTGTATTAAGAAGAGTGATACCGTCAATCTTAATATCGAAATACGGTGCTGAACGGAATGTTGACTCTGCGAAGAATCCGTCCTTAACAACCTCTGTGTCACCCTCGAACTTTTCATCTGTGTTTACGTCTGCCATGTAAGATGTGAGATGTCCGTCAGCATCAACCTTGGCATTTGCGTTGAGACCCTTTGCAGCATCAACTGTTACTGTAAATTTAGATGTGTCAAATACGTGAATCTTACCTGACTCGATATCTGCCTTAACAGCTTCAATCTTTTCAGCAGTACCTGCAGCAGCAGCCTTATCGTTTACTTCTGTAAGAACAACAGAGCCTGTTGCAAGAGTACCTGTCCAGTCAGTGTCTATTTCCTTACCGTCCTTTACGCAGCCGATGATATACTCATAGTAAGGAGCCCAGTCGATTCTTGAGGAAACGATGAATGTGTTCGGGCAAGCCTTAATTGTGCTTCCGTTGTAGGAAACGTTAGGAACCTTTGCGTTCTCACAAGCTGTCGGTGCACCCATCGAGTCAGCATGCTGGCTGATAAGTACACACTTGTTAGCGATAAGTGTTGTAGCTGCTTCCTTCTCGGCAGTCTCATCATACCATGAACCTGTGAACTGAACCTCCATGGTTGCAGTCGGGCAGATGGAACGTGCTCCGAGGAAGAAAGATGTATAACCTGAAATAACTTCTGCATAAGTAAATGCGCCAACGTAACCGATCTTTGCTTCTTCAGCCTTGATCTTTCCGTCTTTTATCATCTCATTGAGCTTAAGACCTGCAGCAACACCTGCAAGGTAACGGCCCTCATAGATGGATGCGAATGCATTGTGGAAATTCTTTACGTTTGCCGTATGAGCAGTTGTACCTGTAGCGTGGCAGAACTGAACATCCGGAGCTTCCTTTGCGGCCTCAAGCATGTAGCTCTCATGACCGAAGGAGTCAGCAAATACGATCTTACAACCCTTATCAGCAAGGTCAAGAGCAGCTTCCTTACAGGATGCATCCTCAGGGATGTTCTTCTTGAATACAGCCTCAACGCCGAGCTTCTCACATGCTTCTTTTGCAGCATTGATGAAGTTCAGGTCATAGGTTGAGTTTTCATCATGAAGACAGATGAAGCCGACCTTCATCTTCTCCCCGTCCTTCTTTTCGCCATCCTTGTCTGTCTTTCCACAAGCAGCGAGACAGAAAAGCATAACGAGCGCGAGTACCAATGACACAAATCTTTTCATTGTACAATTCCTCCGATAATACTTTCTTTTTTATCTATTACATGCGCCTGAAGCATATGCTCAGACTGCAATTGTAACCTAATTTCTGAAGGTGATTTTTCCGTCTTCTGCGGACATCCCGTCAATTATGGCAAGTGACTCAACCCTGACACCGCTTTTCCTTATAAGGTCACCGCCGGGCTGGAAGCCTTTTTCAATAACTATTCCGCAACCTACAAGAGTCGCACCCGAATCCCTTACGAGCTTTATAAGTCCTTCAAGGGCACTTCCGTTTGCGAGGAAGTCATCTATTATGAGAACCCTGTCCTCAGGTCCGAGATAATCCTTTGCAACAATTATGTCGTATTCTCTGCCGTGAGTAAAAGAAACAACCTTGCTGGTATATACCTCTCCGGCGATATTTTTAGTCTGGCTTTTCTTTGCGAAAACAACAGGTACATTGAAAAACTGTGCCGCAAGGCAGGCAACACCTATTCCCGAAGCTTCTATAGTGAGAATTTTGTTTACTCCGTCGTTTTCATAGAGTCTGTAAAACTCTTTTCCGACCTCCATCATAAAAGGAACGTCTATCTGGTGGTTAAGAAAAGATCCTACCTTGAGAACATTTCCCGGATAAACCTGACCCTCTGCCATTATTTTTTCTTCAAGCGCCTTCATAATGTCCTCCTGAATAAGTTCGACAAAAAACAAAAACAGACCTCAAGATTTCAAGGTCTGCCGGTTACGTCACTACATGAATTAATCAACAAAAGATGCATACAATCAGTAACAATGTCAACAATAGTGTGAAGCTCTGTTGATACAAGTAGTCGCAACTTTACAACCGGCAGGCGTTGCGGTAGAAACTTTCGGGCCTTTTATCCAAAACTATACTTGCTGTGAACAACTTAATATAATGAATTTTATGTCAAGATTTTATCATTCCGGTCGAGAAAAGTCAATCAGGATACGCACCTTTAAATTATCTTTGGAGCAATACAACAAAACAGTCCCGTCAAGACCTTTTCTTTTGTCGATTTTTATGAAAACAACGGAGCCGCAAGAAGTGATAAATTGTTTTTAAAATCTGTTGACATTTTCTTATAGATGTTGTAACCTAGTATCGAAAACTATATTACGTGTTTTTGGTTTTCACATTATTTATTGAAGCGGAGGACTGACTTATGATAAATCCAACAGAATCGGAAAACAAATATATCATCGTAACGGACACAGCCTGCGACCTGTCCCAGGAAATGCTCGACAGCCTCGGAATCATTGCATTGCCCATGCATGTTATCATACACGGAGAGGACTATCTCCACTACGCAGATTACAGAAACCTTTCAAAAGAGGATTTTTTTGATATGCTTAAAAAATACGACGACGTTACAACCTCTCAAGTTGACCTGACCGCTGCGGAGGATACATTGAGGTCACTTGCGGAGAGCGGAAAGGATATCTTATACATCGCCTTTTCGTCCGGTCTTTCCGGCACCTACAGTGCGGTAAAAATGATTGGCGAGGATCTTTCAGAGGAATTTCCGGAAAAAAAGATATTCGTGATTGACTCACTCTGTGCAAGCGGCGGAGAGGGACTTCTCTGTTACCTTGCGGCGAAGAAAAAGGAAGGCGGATTGAGCATTGAAGAGCTCCGCGACTGGATTGAAAACAATAAGCTCAGGATATGCCACTGGTTCACCGTTGACGACCTTGACCACTTAAAGCGCGGCGGCAGAATAAGCGCCGCAACGGCAACCATAGGCGGACTTCTTAAAATAAAGCCCATTATGTACATGGATAGAAAGGGTCATCTCACTCCGAACTCCAAGGCTGCCGGACGCAGCATGTCACTCGACGCAATAGCGAACAAAATGGAAAAGCACTCCGACACCCGGGAGTTTGACACAGTGATGATATCCCAGGCGCAGTGCCGTACAGATGCCGAAACCTTGAAAGAAAAGATTCTTTCAAGGTTTAAGATAGGCGAGGTAATTATAGTTGATATCGACCCCATAATCGCCGCTCACACGGGAAAGGGCTGCATATCTCTTTTCTTTGTCGGCAATGAGCGATAAGTAAAAATCACATACCCCAAAAAATCCATATGTAAGCGTATCCTACAAGAACGGCGGTGAGCGTAAACGGGACTCCTATACGAAGGAAGTCCGTAAGTTTTACGGGCTCGCCGTTTTTTCGCAGTATACCAATGGCGGCGATGTTTGCCGAAGCACCTATAGGGGTAAGGTTACCGCCGAGCGTCGCACCGGTAAGGAGTCCGAAGTAGAACACATACGGTGCGACTCCCTCACCGCCGTTCATCATTGCGGCAATACTCTCTACAACGGGGAGCATTGTTGCGACATAAGGTATATTGTCAATAAAGGCAGAAAGAATTACAGACGCGAAAACAAGCAATGTATAAAGCATAAACGGATTGTTTCCTGCAACGCTCAAAAACAGCTTTGCGACAGCGTAAATGACTCCCGCGGTTTTTATACCCTCTATAACTATAAAAAGACCGAAAAGAAGCAGCAATGTATCTCTGTCAAGCTCCTTAAGCACCTTGCTTACCATACCGACAGACTTATTTCTGATACAACTTCTGACAATCCCGATTATACATAAGCCCACACATATAAGTCCGCTTCTGATTCCGTAAAGGATTAAAAGAATTTCGGAACGGGGCTCCGGCAGGAAGGATGAAACTATAAGGAAAAGAACCGTTCCTATCATGAGATATGACGGGAAATAATCCGTCACCTCCGTTTCAACCTTTGCGTCAATCGGCTGCTTCTCCTTGCGGAAGAGAAGCATCAGTATGCCCGCGGAGGCAAGCGCACCGAGCTCAACTCCGAAAAAGATGCCCGGTTTTCCCATCATCCAGAAGAAGTCGAGGAAATTCATGTCGGCAAAGCTTCCGAGAAGCATACTTGTCGTATCTCCGACCATTGTCGCAGCACCCTGGAGATTTGACGAAACCGCAATGGCTATAAGGACCGGAACAGGTGAAATCTTAAGTTTTTTTGAAATAGCGAGACCCACCGGCGCTATCATGAGAACCGTTGCAACATTGTCCACAAAGGCGCTGACAATGCCGGCGAACAGAGAAAGAGCGGTGACTGCCCACATCACATTCGGAACCTTTGCAATGAGAATTTCCGCCAGCCTCGCGGGCATTTTACTGTCTATAAACAATGTAACAAGCCCCATGGTACCGGCTATCATCAAAAGGACATTGTAATCAACCGAAGCAAGCGCTCTTGTAATCGAAAGGTCGTATACACCCGTAAGTCCAAGCACTATGAAAACAGCCGCGGAAGCAAGTGCGATCCACGGTCTGTACTTTTGTAAGGCGAGCATAAGCACATAGGTTGCAATAAAAATCACAATGGCAAGTGTCATCAGAGAGCCTCCCGATTAAAAATTTTCATCATACAAATATTATAAGCACGCGCAAAAAAATCCACAAGAAAAGTTTACATATAATGTTTGTAAAATCCGTGTAAACAGGAGGCTTATACCCGACACGAAAAACGTTTTTCAGATGCAACACTTCGTTTCTATACTGTTCATTAAACTGCTGATTTCAGCCTCATAATCTGGATGCCCGCAAAACATCATACTTTTCTCTCATAGTTACATCCTATTTTATATTTTCTCTTGCATTATCTGCCTGTTTCTGCTATTTTATAATATTACACTTTTGAAGGAGGCGTTGTCCATGGACACGAAAGTTTATCCCGTAATTGACCTTGTCGCCACAGGGAACAACATCCGACGCCTGCGCCTGGAGCGCGGCATGACTGTTCGAGATCTGCAGAGCTACTTCGGCTTCGAAGAGCCTCGGGCAATCTACAAGTGGCAGAAGGGCGAAAGTCTTCCCACAGTAGATAATCTGTACGCACTCGGAAATCTCTTTGAAATTCCTATGGATCAGATCCTGGTTCCCGTCGCGGTAGAACTGCATATTATCGATGAGCAGCAGGATGAGTCCTGCTGCTCAAATCATTTTAAGACCGGCTATTTTGGATACGGCAAGAATCCGATGCAACTTCAACCATTTTATCCGTTTGCCTTGTCGGCAGCGCGACTTGCCACGCTTTCGGCACTGCTCACGGAGAAAAAGAGCATTAATATGCTTAATGATATATTTCTTGTAATCAGCAAGTTAGGCTTGCTTATATCAATAATGGAGATGTCTGTTTGAAAGCAAGAATGAGAGTTGTGACGAAAAGCGGTTCGGATGTAAGAATGTTTGATGATTAAGGAGGAAGTGAACGCTTCTTTACTTTATTCAAAGACTCGTAGGGTGAGTCTAGTCGAAAGTATCCTTACGGATGTGTGCAGCCTTATAGTTCATCTGCACCTGAACCGGTATCCGTATTCTCTTATCTTGCCGCACCCAAAACAGTCGGTCTGAGCCGAGGTGTTATACCCCGGCTTTTTCCGAATACGCTTCAAACACTTCAGCGAAGCTGGAATTCACATCAAAGGGCGGTTCGTAGTCCACCTTTGAGGTGACAAGGCACAGATCGAGCTTCGCAGAAGTCTCGTCGGAAGTCTTGTTCAGCTTGCCGAGTTCGTAACGAATTACGTTACGGTCATAGTTGATCGTAGTAACGCGTTTTACATCACAGCAGTAGGAGATCTGATTGCCTTCGGCATTGAAACGATAGCCGGTACCGCCGTTGGAAAACGTCTGTTCAGAGTTACGAAGATCGTTCATCCGCTTAAAGGTATAGGCGATGCTCTGACGAGTAGCATTGAGGCTGACCTCACTGTCCATATCGATTTCGAGCGCGTCCTTTGCTTTGCGGATAGCTGCGAACAGTGCTGCCTTTTCATTCAGCAGATACAACAGGAATCGGGCAATGTCGGTAATCTGATCATAATATTCAGTTTCAGGAACAATAAGAACGGTTTCGTCCTCAGCTTCTGCCATCACCTTATGGCGAAGGTATGTGTTCTCCACTTTCGTAATATTGGAGTCCCGATTCAGGATGCTCTGTGCTTCATCCATGAATAACTGAATTTTATTCTGATAACGAAAAGCTTCTTTCAAATTCATATTCTTTCACCTCATAGTTGAAATTTATTTTCTGGGTATATTGTAGCGTTGTCTGACAAGAAAGTCATTGTACCGGTAGTTCACTCTGGTTTTCCGTAGCATATTCTAAAACTTTGTGGTGGAAGAGATACAAAACCCCGAAAGTCATAACGGCTTTCGGGGTTTCAAGGCAAAAGAAATCGGTCAGCCTAAAATCCGGCTGACCGATTCTTTTGGGTGCAGGGACTGGACTTGAACCAGCGACCTCCGGGTTATGAGCCCGACGAGCTACCAACTGCTCTACCCTGCGATATATGGGAATCCGGTTCCCTTGTGCTAATCTATTATATACAAGTACATATAAAAAAGCAAGTGTTTTTTTAGCGGTAAATTTTTAGATGAAAAAACGGCTGTACACAAAGAAGGTAACAGCCGCAGATATCCGAATTTTACATAAAAGATACAAAGCTTAAGCTTTTCAGTCAACCTTTATAAGACTGCTTATAAACGGGTGTGCCGCAAACCACTCCGGATAGTTGCGCTTAAAAATAGCCGGAACGTTCCACGGATTTATTGCGTACACAAGATATCCGACGAGAGCGATAATCGCTACACTCATAACGGAGCCGAGAAGCTTAACTGCTTTTTTTATCAATTTTTTTAAAATACCGATCATAAATTTCTCCCCTTTATCAAAACATCACGCCGCCGAAAAGCCTTTAACCACCATCTAAATGTTATCACAAAAGTTTACATATGTCAATGTAACAGTTGTCAAAGAAAACAATGAGTCGGACGAAAACACCGTCCGACTCACCGTGTTATGGGTGTGAAATTGTACTATGTGTGGTGGTTATACAACTTCTATACAAAAAGCACTGTGGGAGACAACAGATGCCTTAAGTAACACAAATAAGTGAAAATTAAAACAGGCTCCTTTTCTGTATAAAAGAAGCCTGTTTTTACACCACATCCACAACACCAGATGATTCTGTAAAATTTATCACGTGCCCCTTTTCAAATACGGAAGGCGGTCGGTTTCCCTTGCACCCAACGGTTAAGCTTCCATGGCAAAAACTTTAGGAAAAATAACTCGGAGTCGGTCTATTCGGTTTTCACAAGAAAATTATGGCATATTTTTTTCGATAAGTCAATAAAAATATCAGAAGCTTATGCCACGGAACAAACTTCCGTTTGCAGTGTAATCATACGGCTCGTCGGAAACAGCTGCCTCTATCTCGGGAATAATAAGAGGGGTAATCGGAGCAGCCTCCGCAACTGGCTCAGTCTGAGCCTTTACCTCGATCGGTTTTTCGCTTTTATCGATTTTCTCCGGCTTAGCCTCTTCTGTTTTTGCCTTCGGAGCAGCCTTCTCCGCACCGTCTATGGACGCTTCCTTTGCAAGAACCTTATCTCTGTAAGAGTCAAGGCTCGAAAGGCTGTTTTCATAACCGTTCTTCTGACGCTCCTCATAGAGCTTCTTTGCCTGCTCCTTACGCATGGCAAGCTTCTTCTTTTCAAGAGCCTTTTTATCTTTTACAAGCTTTGCCTGTTCCTTCTTAAGCTCGTCAAGCTTTGCCTTAGCCGCCTTCGCAGCCGGCATTCCCTCTCTGTGGTTTTCCTTAAACTTTTCATAAAGCTCACCGAGCTTTGAAACAGCAAAAGGAGTAACTGCCGCAACTCCTATAACCGCAGAACATGTAAGAACCGCAACAAGTGCAAGAGCAAATACTGAAAGGTAGAGCAGTCTTGCGTCACGTGCTTTCATTGTCATTATCTCCTCTCAAAATACATAAGATTAAAGTGCATAAGCTACAATAATTACGCCCGCTAAATACATAGATAATAATACAGAATTTTTTAATGCCTGTCAATTTTATTTACAAGTTTTTATTTTATGGTATTATAGAGTAGTTAAATTTAAACTTACACCGAGATATGTAAGGAGGAAAATACATTGGCGGATATTCTCGTATGCAGCCATCTGAAAAAGCAATACGGCGGATTTACTGCTTTAAAAGGCATAAATCTTGCATTGCCGGAGGGCAAGATAATAGGACTCCTCGGCCCTAACGGGTCGGGAAAAACGACGCTGATAAAGCTTGCAAGCGGACTTCTTCTGCCCACAGCCGGCGAGATAACGGTCGGAGGCTTCAAGCCGGGTGTCGAGTCAAAAAAAATTGTCTCATATCTTCCCGAGCGCAACTACCTCGACCTCTCCAAGAAGATAAGCAGACAGGTTGACTTCATGGCTGATTTTTATAAGGACTTCAACAAGGACAAAGCCTATGATATGCTCTCACATCTGAACATAGACCCAAAGCGCCCGCTCAAGGACCTTTCAAAGGGTAACCGCGAGAAGGTTCAGCTCATTCTTGTCATGAGCAGAGAGGCAAAGCTCTATCTTCTTGACGAGCCCATAGGCGGAGTTGACCCGGCGGCGAGGGACTATATACTTGAAACTATCATCGGTAACTACTGCGAAAACTCAACCGTTCTCATCTCGACGCACCTTATTTCCGATGTCGAGTCGGTTCTCAACGAATACGTATTCATCCGCGAGGGTGAAATCCTCGAGCACGGCTCCGTTGAGGAAATTCACGAAGAGGGCAAAACCGTTGACGGAATCTTCAGGGAGGTATTCAGATGCTAGGAAAACTTACAAAACACGAATTTCTCTCTGTGGGAAGAATTGCATTGCCGTCGTATATCGCCGTACTGATTCTTGCGGCAATCGGACGCGCACTCACGTGGCTCACATCCCGTCAGTATGTCATTGACAATGTACCCTACACCTTCGTAAAAATCATAAAAACGCTTTCGTCGATTATTTCGACAGTTTACATCTTTGCGTTCATTGCGCTTATTATCCTGACTCTTTTCCTTATGGTATACAGGTTCTATAAGAACTTCTTCACCGACGAGGGATACCTTATGCTGACGTTGCCTACAAAACCGGCAACTCTCATTTTTTCAAAGCTTCTGAACGCGTGGGTATGGATAATTTTCAGCGTAGCTATCGCCTTCCTTTCCCTTTATATCACCCTCGGTCACTACACGGAGGTCATGGATCTCCTCGGCGATGTATGGGATAATCTGCTTGAGGTTGTAGACCGCGAAAGAGAATACCTGCAAAAGGAGCTCGGCGTTCCGTTCTGGGTATTCATATTTGAGCTTGCTCTGCTTGTTTTCACATATCTCACGAGATTCATTCTTGCATGGTATGACTCGGTTGCCTTCGGCATGCTTCTTTCGAAGAATCACAAGGTGCTGGGAACCATCTTTGCGTATATCCTCATAGATATCGCGTCCTGGATCATCATGGGTATATATCTTGCCGTTATAACAAAGGTCGTTCCGGACTATTATACGACTCTCCTTGACAGCTCGGGAAAGGCGCTTCAGATAGTAGTGCTCGGAGATACGGCAATAAACCTTATCTTCTCAGCGGCGCTCTACTTCTTCACCTCGTATATCATGAAGCACAGGCTTAACCTCGACTGATACCGGGGTGCTCATAAAAGCAGCGCAAAGCCAAAGCCTAAAATCAAATTGCATAATAAACAAAAGGGTAAGCCCCACACGGGACTTACCCTTTTTCAGTACGCTTTAAACCCCAATTATAATTTTTTACAACATTTTTAGTATACCAAAGCTGCGTGAAAAAATGCAACGTAACGTACTCACGCAAAAATCGCCTTTGCCAGCGGCCAGAATACAGCTATCACACTCAGGTAAAACAACGTAACCGCCAGCATTCCGTATTTGAATGTCTCTCCCGCGGTGATATATCCGTCCTTTTGTCCTATAGCAACGAAGCCGCTTCCGCCCGGCGTCGCAATACCGAAGTTACAGAGAATTGTCGCAAGTACTCCGAATGCGGTAACAATTCCGACAGAGGATCCTGTCATGGTAAGAAGAACAGGCGCGCATACTGTCATTCCCATAATTCCGGTTACACCGTTTGAAGCAAAGTTTGTAACTAAAGCCACCAGTGCAAGGAAAACAACAACCATTGCCGTCATTGAAAGCTTCTCCGTTAACGGTGAAACAAGGTTTTTAAGGAATACGTTTATTCCTCCGGATTCAAGGCTGAAGATAGATGCATATACAAAGATACATGCAATAAACCATATTGTCGGCCAATGCAGTTTCTTTAAGGTCTTCTCATAATCAAGAGCAGGCTCACCGTCTACACGTATCGCACCGAGAACCGCAAACGCGATAAGAGACGGAATGGCTGTACCGACGCTTGAAAGAACCTCACCGACCTTTGGAAGGACAGAACCTATGAAATCCGGAAGAAGCCATACAATTATGAGAACAAGATAAACGGCACTTACGACCTTCCCCCTCTTTGAGAGCGGCTGCATCGTCTTTCGGATTTCCTCGGTATCGTATGCCTTAAACTTTTCGCAGTCAGGACGAATTACAAATCTTATTATGAGCATCACAATAGCAAGTGTGACAAGTGAGAACGGAATTCCTACAGCCATATACTTGAGCCATGACACCGGTGAGCCCGTAACGGCGGAAAGTGTGTTCAACATAAGTATTGTAACAGGATGTCCTATAGGTGTCGCAGCCATCGCGGCACATACAAGCCAAAGAACACCAAGGTAAATGCTCTTTGAGAACTTATCCTCCTTTGTATATCCGAGACTTTCAAGAAGACTCTTTGCGAGCGCCACAAAAACTATCATTGCGGCTGTCGCCTCTATAACATATGTAACAACCATCTCTGCAAGGAAAAACATAAGCATGAAAACATACGGCCTGTTGTTTACGAATTTTCTTGTGATAAACCAGTTGGAAATATGAGTGGTTACACCTGTTTCTTCAAGAGCAACACTGAGAGCCAATGTTCCGATACATATTACAGTCGTTGAATTTCCGAATGAGTTCGTCAGAACCGTGCTCGACGGACAAATGCCCGTAAACGCAAGAAGTGCTATGGATATAAGGCTTGTCCAACCTGAGCCATACGTAATCCAAAGATAAATTGTTGAAATGAATAACGACAGGGCAGATGCACCTGCCGGAGTAATCCCCATGCCGGTGCACTTACCGAGTATGATACGCATGACAACAAAAAGTATGACTGAAATAAGAATGTGGATATCTTTTGATTTTCCTTTCATATTTCATCAGCCTTTCGCTCTTATCTGAAGAGTCTCATCATAAGTGTAAAAACCTGATCCTCATATTTTTGAATTCTTTTTGCATCAGGTACGTCTTTTATTTCGGGATGCTTTTCCTTGTATTCCTCCCATGGAACATAATTTTTTGTTTTGTACTCCATGACGCTACCTCCTTAATCAGTATACAGCATTGTCCCTGTAAAACTCACCGAGAAGTTTTGCATTTTCTGCAATAGGCTCGGCAAGAGTAAAGAGACCCTTATCAAAGTTGAATACATAGCCGCCGCCCGGAGCAAGTATGTCTATGAGCTCCTTTGCCTTGTCTATTACTTCTTCCTTTGTACCGTACTGAAGAAGACTTATCGGATAGAAGCCGGTGATTGTGTGAACACTTCCCTCCGGAGTCTTTTTCGAGAACAGTTTTTTGACATACACCGGGTCACCGTACTCAAACTGGTATCTGATGCTTCCTTTAAACTCGTTGAGCAATTCCATATGTCTCATCCAATCATCTTCAACAAAGAGGTCAACGCCGTGCCCGTATTTTACGAGCTCATCCATAACCTTTTTCATCGACGGGAACCAGAATTTTTCAAACTGCTCAGCACTTAAGAAGCTACCCATATGTAAGGGAATTGAAATCCTGTAGTATGACGGCAGCTCCTCGGGATTTGTTCCGAGACCCTCACGTACCATAAGAGGAACGAGAGCCTCACAGGCATCAAGTACCTTTTCAGGACACCTTCTCATGTCCTTGGTTATGTTTCTCATTCCGCGAAGGAAGTCCGAGAGATAGTCAAACGGTGCGGTCGAACGTCCGCCGGCTGATTTTCCGTAGCCGTATTTTTCACTTATACGCTTCATCGTTGAGCCGATTACAGCCATATGTTCACTATTTGCCTGAACGGCTTCCGCTATAACCATTGCACGCCTGCCGGGTGTGGTATCAAGGGCGGGATAAAGACGCGGCATAAGTGTTTCCATCATAAAGTACATCGGGTCCTTTATAAACTCGTCATACTCTTCCGCCTCAAGTGAATATGCACCGGGATGCTGCATAACGCCCGATTCGCTCATATTGATACACTTAGCATCAAGAATTTGATAGAGAATCGGAAGGCGTATTGCACCGGGACCTATTGCGGCATCCGAAAAGAAGTCACCGTTTACTTTATCGAGTACATCGTACCAAAGTTCGGGCTCCCAGTAAAGGTCTCTTCTTGTTTTACCCTCCGGAACTACTCCCGTCTGGATGGCATATTCAAGACTCGCCTCAAAAGCAGGCCCCAAAATAAACGGAACACGCTTTGGAATCTGTCCTGAATAAACCTTTTGAAACAGATCAAATCTTTCTTCGCTCAATTGCTTTACATCCATATTCTAAGGTCTCCTTTCAGTAAAATCATTTTTGGTTATCTTCTGTATTTACTTCAACAGCTTCAACAACTTCTTCATCTTCCGCAACGGATACTTTTTCTGATTCACCGGCATCAAGCCTTCTGTTTGACTCCATTATCTCAGCAACCTTTTTCTCTGTAAGCGGATAAAAAATTGTACAAACAAGTCCTATAGCGGCGAATGCCATCGGGCCGAATGTAATTATGTTGAACATGCCGCTTTGAACCTCAGGCGTAACCGCAACCGTTGCATCATAACCGATCATTGCAAGAAGGTAGCCCGAAACGCCGCCGAGAATCCATACACCTACCTTTATCGGCAATGTATACAATCCCATAATAAACGCACGTGCCTCTTTTCCGGTCCTGTACTTTCCGTACTCAACACAGTCACCGAACATGGCAGGTCCGCATGATGCGATTCCCGCAAAGAAGAAGAAGCCTATGCCCATTATGATAAGGAATATCATTGAATTGTGCTCTGCGAGAAGGCGAGATGCCAAAAGAGCAACAATCATCATAAAGAATCCGAACATATACGAGTTTTTCTTACCGAGTTTTCTGCGAAGGAACTGTCCTATAAAGACAGAGCCGCAAAGAGTGAAAATTGCGATTATAGTTGCAAATCTCGGCTGCAGGGAGATATCCTGCGCAACTATCGTAAAATAATAAGCCACGTATCCGTTAAAAAGACTCTGTGTAAGTGTTTTACAGGTTTCTGCCACAAGCATAAGCATGAGAGGTGGATTTTTAAAAATCTGCTGAGCCATTTCTTTACCTGTAAGCTTATTTGCCTTCGACACCTCGTCAAGGCCCTCGCCCGGCTTGTCATAAGGCTTGGATGCAAAGAAAAGGGCAAGCTGACATACAACATAGATGACCATGAATACACCTACGGCAATCATGAATCCTTTTTGTGTTGCTCCGGTCTTATCCTTTGCACCTGATACCGCAAGAACAAGCGGCAGGAAGGTAAGGCTGAAAACGACCTGTGCCATTGAAGCAAACTGCGCTTTTCTTGCCGAAAGCTGTCCTCTTTCCTCAGGCGTTTTTCCTATTGTGTTAAGAAGCGCCATCTGAGCTGTTCTTCCGAAGTTAAAGAACCCGAAGAAAAGGACATAACAAATACACGCTATGAGAACCTGAACTGTAAGCGAGCTTCCGATTCCGCAGTACTGGATAACGCCGATAACAGCTGCAATCGGACACATAAGACCGATCCATGAGCGGCATTTTCCCCACTTCAGAACCACCTTTTCCTCAACAACACTAGAGAGAAGGATTGTCACGATGTCAAAAATTCGCGTTACGAGAAGGACCGTACCCATTGCCGCAGCAGGCAGAAGTATGATGTTTGTGAGATAAAACGGGAACCATTGAGTTCCGATACTTGCTACCAGCAGAGCTGCAATTTCCGAGAGTCCGAATACCCAAACCACGCCTTGTGACAACGTGCTTTTCTGAGTTTTTTCTGACATAATCATTACTCCTTTGCTTTTATTTTTCGACTTTTGCTTCTACTTAAATAGTAGCACCGCATATTTCGTTTTATCAATTATAGGCATTTCCAATCTTTTTTTATTTCCTTTGTGAGAGTTCACAAAAAAGGCACTTTTTTATTACAAAAAAAATTGTAATCATTCCAAATAAAACTGTGACGATTACAATTTTATGGTTGAACTTTGACATTTTTGTCTGTACACTGGTATTAACATGATTTGTAAACCTTTTTATAAGGAGGGCAATTATATGGATAAGGAATTTATCATAAAAAAAGCACGTCCTTTATTCTATGAATACGGAATAAAAGACGTGTCATTAAAACAGATTGCAAATGAGTGCGACACTACTGTCTCTCTCATAACCTATTATTTCGGCTCAAAGGCAGACCTTGCCGAAGCGGTGTATATGCAATACTTCAATGAGCTTGTAGTTACCATTGAAAACAAATATTATGAAAACAAAATTTCTTATGACTTTCGCTCAAGCGGAATCATGTATGTCATGTCAACCCTCCACCTTTACGAAAGTGACCCGAAGGCACGGAGATTCTTTCTTGAATACTGCGACATGGGCCTTAATTATGTTTTTTTTGAAGGGTATGATGACATATACATAAACCTTGATAAGAAAATCTTTTTCACAAAAAACACCTCTGACAGACTGGATCTGATTGCCGCATCGGCACACTCAGGCAGTATGGGACTCATGTATGCATTCTTCTCGGGGAGGATAGACTGTACCTACAGTCAGTTTGTCGATTATGCATTGAGAAAACGCTGTCAGATGCTTTCTCTGACGGAAAAAGAAACCAAGCAGCTCACACGTGTAACCAGAAAGCTTTTTACAATGTTTGATTATAAAACAAAACCGAATTTTGTCCTGGAATAACCGCTTAACACATATATTTATACTATGATCTTGCACCGAGGGTCAAAATCATAAGTGCGGATTTCAGAGTTTTTATGGTATCCGCCCCGCTGTCAACCTTCACCGAAACATACGGCTTTGAGCCGGCGGAGACAAGTATTTTTCCGCGCATATCCGACGAAAGCCGAATCACGGCCTTCATGTTTATGTTGTTCCAGTAAAGAAGAAGGTTGTCGCCTCGCTGACCGATTTCATAGACACCGAGAGCCGCCGCCGTGTTTCTTAAAAGAGATACCTCGATAAGTCCGAGGACACTCTTCGGCGGGTCTCCGAAACGGTCTATGAGCTCATCGGTTACGTCCATGGCATCCTCATTTGTACGCACATCCGCAATTCTGCGGTACATCGCGAGGCGATGCGGTACGCTGTAGATATATGACTCGGGGATATGCGCGTCAATCTGGATGTCGATAAGACAATCATTCTGAGGCGTATATGTCTTTTCGGAATCAGTCTCTCCGCCGGAATTTTCCCGGTTTTCTTCTATGGCGGATGCAAGTATTTTAAGGTACATGTCGTAGCCGACAGCCTCCATGTGTCCATGCTGTTTTGCACCGAGTATGCTGCCGGCGCCGCGAAGCTCAAGGTCGCGCATGGCAATTTTAAAGCCGGAGCCGAACTCCGTATACTCACGTATGGCCGTAAGACGTCTGTAGGCGATATCCGTAAGCTCCTTACCTCCGGTAAACGTAAAGTAGGCTACGGCTCTTCTGGAGGAGCGGCCTATACGTCCGCGTATCTGGTGGAGCTGTGAAAGACCGAGGTTGTCTGCATGCTCTATGATAAGGGTATTGGCATTCGGAACATCAACACCCGTTTCTATTATCGTCGTGCAGACAAGCACGTCTATCTCACCCTCCACAAGCTTACGCCATACCTCAGACAGATCCTCCTCACTCATCTTGCCGTGCGCAATGCCGATTCGTGCCTCCGGCACGAGCTCGTGTATCTTCGCGGCGCAATGGAGTATGCTTTCTACATTGTTGTGCATATAATAAACCTGGCCGCCGCGGCGGAGTTCTTTTTCTATAGCCTGTGCGATTATTCCCGGATCGTATTCAAGAACATATGTGGTTACAGGGTGTCTGTCAAGAGGAGCTTCCTCTATTATGGACATATCACGAATACCCGTCATGGCCATATTGAGAGTTCTCGGTATAGGAGTTGCCGAAAGAGTTAAAACATCTACGTTCGGAAACTTTTCTTTGAGTTTTTCCTTTTGGGCAACACCGAAGCGCTGTTCCTCATCCACTATGAGGAGACCGAGGTCGTGGAATTCAACATCCTTTGAAATAAGCCTGTGAGTTCCGACAACAAGGTCCACGCTACCCCTCTTTACCGCCTGTACTATCTTCTTCTGCTGAGCTGCCGTACGAAAACGCGAAAGCATATCAATCTCAATGGGGAAGCCGTCAAATCTCCTCATTATCGTGTTATAGTGCTGAAAGGCAAGAATCGTCGTCGGCACGAGAATCGCACATTGTTTTCCGTCGGCGATACACTTGAAGGCCGCACGAAGGGCGACCTCTGTTTTGCCGAAGCCTACATCGCCGCAGAGAAGTCTGTCCATGGGAAACGGTTTTTCCATATCATTTTTTATTTCATTTATGCAGCGAAGCTGGTCCTCCGTCTCATCATACTCGAATCGGCGTTCAAAGTCGCTCTGCATATCTATGTCCGGAGAAAATGCGTATCCCGGTGTATGAAGGCGCTTTGCATATAGGTCGGTAAGCTCCTTTGCCATGTCATTTACGGCACTTCTTACCCTCGCCTTTGACTTCTCCCACTCCTTGCCACCGAGCCTGTTAAGCTTTACAGTTCTGGTTTCTTCTCGGGGGCCGATATATTTTGAAACAAGGTCGAGCTGCGTCACAGGGACATAGAGTGTATCTCCCTTAGCGTATTTTATCTTGAGATAATCCTTCTCAATGCCCGACACCTTGAGGTTTTCAATACCGTCAAAAATTCCGACTCCGTGTATGTTATGGACGATATAATCTCCCGAATGAAGCTCATCAAGGCTGTGAAACGCGTTTTCGCGTTTTTGACGGCTTTTCTTTTTTGCACTTCCGCCGGATAAGCCGTGCGTGATTATTTCAAAGCCTGTTTCACCGATACCGAGACCTGCTGAAAGCGAGGTCGGGAGTACGGTTATCTTCTCCTGCGGAAATTCATTCGGCGGATACACGCAGTAAAGCGCATCATATCCGTTTTCATAAAGCTCATCCGCTATGGTTTTTGCGGTTTTTTCATTTCCCGCCGCGACAACCATTGTGTTTTTTTTGTCATTGTCTGCGGCATGCTCAAGCAGAGCCGACACGGTACCGTTCCATGCAGGCGTCTGTCCAAAAGCGAATGTATAAAGCGAATTTACCGCCGTGTCAAAGCTGCCCCTTGCAAAGTTGTCGATAAAAACGGTATTTGCATGCTCATAGTCACTTACGAGCGACTTGAAATTTACCGCGTAATCTCCCAGCGACTTCGTATACTCTCCGCTTTGCAGGTACTCGCGAACCTCTTCAAGGTGAAGCTTTATAAACGATGTAACCCGTGACTTTACGGCGCTGCTCTCCGCAACAAAGAGTAAATCGTTTTCCGAAAGATACTGTAAGGGAGTAACCGCATCCTCATATACAATATTTATATACTTGTCAAGGCATATACTCTTAAGGCCGTTCCTTATAGCGGAGGCATCTGCCATCATTTTTTCCCTTGCGGTATCGGCAGCACTTCCGCGCACCTTTTTTGCGAGCGCCTCGATTTTGTCCGCAAGGTCGTCCCTGTCGCGTGTAAATATCTCACATGACGGAGTTATGCGAATACTGTCAACCGTGTCCGTCCTGCGCTGACTTAAGATATCAAATTCGGCTATGGTATCAATCTCATCTCCCCAGAGTTCCATACGCAGCGGACGTTCTCTGTCGGGCGGGAAGAAATCCACGATTCCTCCTCTTACGGCATACTGGCCCGGTCCCTCGACCTCATCGGCACGCTTGTATCCGGCAGCGTCAAGTGAACGAAGCAGGGAATCAAGCTGAACCTCGCTGCCTACCTTAAGTGTTATGATACGCTCACTGAGTGTTTTTGCCGACATCGTCTTCATGACAGCCGCAGTGCACGGGAGCACGATCACGTCCGTTTCTCCGCTGACCCAGTTTGACAAAGCTCCCATGCGCTCGTGCTCATACTCCTTTGAATAGGTTTGCTCGGATACGAATGACAGATCCCGTCCCGGAAAAACCTGCGCCCTCGTTCCGAGTGCCTTAAGGTCCGAGCAAAGCCTGCCGGCAGAGGCGTCATCCTGCGTTATTACAAACGCACGTGAGCCTCTGTCCTCACAAAGACTGTGTATAAGCAAGGCCTTATGCACTGCGGCAACTCCCAAAACTCCAAGCGGAAATCTGCCGCGGCTTACATCACCCAGCAGCTCATTGTACGTATTTATTTTTCTGCATTCGTTTGAATAACCTGACATGCCAACACTCCGACTACTAACTTAAAATATCTTTTTATGATTGTTTTTTGCTGAATTCTTCCAAAAATCAAGCCATTTAATTATAAAGCATTACTAAACTATCTAAGAACACATATACTGAAAACAAAACCTTTTCAGCATTTTGCAAAAATTTTTTACAGAAAATCCGTCAACTGATTTCAAACCAATCTATTACTGTTAACTGATTGTTACTGTTAAGCGATTGGAAATAACGAAAAAATAAAAAACAAAAACTCATTTTAAAAAACAATGACTTATTCCCCCACTTTTTAACAAGTGGGGGTGTCTTTATTTTTTCAGTTATACCTGTTCATTGCTTCGTCCGTCTTGCCTGAAACTATAAGCTCTACTGCGTCAACCGCGTCGAGGATTGCCTCATTTATCACATTGACATCTTCTTTTGAAAATGTCCCCAGCACATGGTTCGCAAGGTCGGAGTCGGGATTTTTCCTTTCTCCCACTCCCACCTTGACCCTCGGAAAGTTATCCGAGCCCAGATGAGCAATTATACTTTTCAGTCCGTTGTGTCCGCCGGCAGAACCCTTACGCCTTATACGTATTGTTCCCGGAGGAAGCGATATGTCATCGGATATGACAATAACATTTTCCGGCGGCACCTTAAAGAAACGCGCCGCCTCGCCTATTGCCTCACCGCTGTTGTTCATAAAGGTCTGCGGCTTCATAAGTAAGCATTTTTCTCCCGCTATGACGGCGGTTGCGGTGAGCGACTTAAACTTAAGCCGGTCAATTTTGACGCCGAGATCCGCCGCAATCGCGTTTGCGGTGAGGAAGCCTATGTTGTGGCGCGTTTTCTCATAATCCGGGCCCGGATTTCCGAGCCCCGCTATAATATACATATTTATTCTGTCCTTTTGGTATTTCTGCGTACCGGCGGCATACTTAAGGCATATCCTTGTACGGCTTTTTTCTTTCAACCCAGCCCTCTTTGTCAACCTGCCTTACACGGGCAATCGAAAGTGCACCGTCCGGGACATCATCCGTTATGGTTGAGCCTGCGGCAACGTATGAGTACTTACCCACCGTAACAGGCGCGATAAGGTTTGAGTTACAGCCGATAAACGCGTGGTCACGTACCGTGGTGCGTGTCTTTTTCTTTCCGTCGTAATTAACCGTAAGAGAACCGCAACCGAAGTTTACTCCCCTGCCGACATCGGAATCCCCGATATACGAGAGGTGAGGAAGCTTCGTGCCCTCGCCGATATTTGAATTTTTAACCTCTACAAAGTTTCCGATATGTACTCTCGAACCAATGATGGAATTCGGGCGTATATGGTCAAAGGGACCGATATCCGCGCCTTTCTCTATCTGCGCCGACTCAACAAAGGTATTGTTGAGCTTAACCTCGTCACAGATGATACTGTCGTCAATAAGGCAATTCGGGCCGAGCTCACAGTTTGCACCAATCTTACTTCTTCCCCTGATGATGGTATTCGGAAGGAGCAATGTACCCGCTCCCATCTCGACATCCGTTCCCACGACAACTCCGTCCATACACGGAATTTCAACGCCGTTTATAAGCAGGTTGAGAAGCACCTGTCTGCGCGCGATTCCGTTGAGCTCCATAAGCTGAACTCTGTCGTTTGCGCCGAGCACAACGTCGGCGTTATCAGTCATGAAAACACCCGGTTTTTTCCCGATTTTACGAAGCTCCGAGATAGTATCAGTAAGATAATACTCATGCGCCTCGTTTTCCGGTTTTATCTGGCTGAGGGCATATATAAGGCACTTCTTGTCAAACCAATATGCACCGGAATTAACCTCATTTATCTGCTTTTGTACGTCACTGGTGTCTTTTTGCTCTACTATGCTCTGGAAGTTTCCTTTTTCGTCTCTGATGATACGTCCGTATCCAAGCGGGTTTTTTATCTTTGCGGAGATAACAGTCACGGCATTTTGAGATGAAATATGCATGCTGAGAGAGTCCTCTATGGTTGCCGCATCTATAAACGGAGCGTCTCCGTTAAGAATAAGAACATTTTCGGCATCTGTCCGCTCAAGATAATCGACGGTCTGCATAACCGCATGTCCCGTACCGAGACGTTCTTTTTGGTAAGCTATTTCACACTTGCCGTCAAGATGAATTTCAAGAGCTTCTCCGAGATGTCCGACAACAACACAAACGTCCTCAATCCCGCTGTCCTCCACAGAATCAAGCACCCAGTCTATCATCGGCTTAAAAAGCACGCATGATAAAGCCTTCGGCTTGTTTGACTTCATTCTTTTTCCTTCGCCCGCAGCAAGGACTATTGCACAACTTTTAATCATTTAACGTACCTCCGTAGGATTGTTGCGATGTCGGTATCAAGCAATTGGCCGCCTGCTACAAGCATGGCCATAATAGCATAAGAAATAAATACGAATGCCAATACGCAGAGAAGGCTGCTTCCACCCTTTCGTTTTATATACGCAGCTCTTTTATCCGGTGTATCGGCTTTTTCCTTTGCCTTTTTCATAATCGCCTCACACTTTGCCTTGTAAAGGAAGTTTCCGAAAAGGGCATATACGAGCCTTATGGCAAACTCGACATATGATGAAGCCGACAGCGCCATAGGCTCCTCCGGCATCTTATCCAACATTTTTTGACGTGCCGCCTCCATGGACTTTTCGTCTCCTGAGGAAGCGGAGGTAAGATACTCCGTCGTAACCTCCATGGCCTTCTGGTAATAGTTCGTGATGTCTTTTATGAAAACAAGCGGAATTATGGAGATAACAAGCATGGCTATTATCGCATGCTTCCACATCTTTCTGTAAGCAAGCCAAAACGGTCCGAAGAAGAATGCAGCCCAGTTCCAGCTGACCTTTCCTCCCGTCTTGTCCATCATCATGAACTTCGGAATAAACTTGCGGACATTTTTCTGGATAACAGCCGCATAATCAGCAACCGTTTTGTCACCTATTCTTTCATTTCCGCGAATTTCTCTGTATACAAGCTTCTGATTTCCCTCTTTGTCAATCGTGATCTCACTGGCTATGCCGTTTTCGGGCATTTTATCACGACTGAATGCGGGAGGAAGCACATTCGGTATTTCTTCCTTGGACTCGGGCTTCTCGGGAACAACAGTCGGAGTGGCTGTCGGACGCCATATAAACCCTGTGTTATGCCTGTCTTCATTACAGCAATGATTCGTTTTGAGGTAGCACTCCCTGTGATGAGGAGTTCCGCAATCCGGACACACAACCACGTCGGAATCGGCAGTAAAATTTTCCCCGCAGACAGGGCACGTCTCATTTTCGTACTTCATAAATCTTGCTCCTTGTGCGATAACTCGCTTTTGTATGATTATTCCGTTCTTCTTATTATACATTATTTTTCTTTACAACGCGAGATATTTTTAATATAATTGTAAATTGCATGGAAAGGACGGATAACTATGCTTGAATACGAAGAATTGCGACTTAAGCTCCTCGAATACGAGAAGCCGCTTGAAGACCTGAAAAACGCTCTCGGTCTTTCACAGATGAGAGATGAAATAAAAGAATTGGAAGAAGAAGCTGCAAAGGACGGCTTTTGGGATGACCTTGAAAACTCACAGAAGATACTCCAGAGAACAAGCATGCTAAAAAATAAGGTTTCCGCGTACGAGTCTCTTCACAGCCTCTTTGACGACACCCTTGTTATGATAGAGCTTGCGGATGAAGAGGGCGATGAATCCCTTATCGACGAGTGTACCGCAAGCCTTGACGAGTTTAAATCAAAGCTTGACACCATGACGCTTTCTACTCTCCTTACGGGCGAGTATGACAACAACAACGCCATCCTCACCTTTCACGCGGGTGCGGGCGGAACGGAGGCTCAGGATTGGGCGTCCATGCTTTTCCGTATGTACAACAGATGGGGTGAACGTCACGGCTTCAAGGTAAGTACTCTTGACTACCTTGACGGAGACGAAGCAGGGCTTAAGTCCGCTACACTTCTTATCGAAGGTGAAAACGCATACGGATACATGAAGAGTGAGGCCGGCGTACACCGACTGGTACGTGTATCTCCGTTCGACGCTGCGGGTCGCCGTCACACCTCTTTTGCCTCCCTTGAGGTTATGCCGGAGATAGATGACAATATCGAGGTTGACCTTCGTCCCGAAGACATAGAGATGGAGGTTTACAGAGCTTCCGGAGCAGGCGGTCAGAAGGTAAATAAAACCTCGTCTGCCGTGCGTCTCATACACAAGCCCACAGGAATCGTCGTATGCTGTCAGGTCGAACGCTCGCAGCATCAAAACCGTGAGGTTTGTATGAGGATGCTCAAGTCAAAGCTCATTGAAATAAAAGAACGCGAACACCTCGAAAAGATTGAGGACATAAAGGGCGTAAAAACCGAAATCGCATGGGGTAATCAAATACGCTCTTATGTATTTATGCCCTACACCCTTGTAAAAGATACAAGAACAGGCTTTGAGATGGGAAATATCAACGCTGTTATGGATGGAGATATCGACGGTTTCATAAACGCATACCTTCAGATGCAATCACTTGAAAACCTTAAAAGCAATTGACATCCCGTAACTTTGTTGTTATAATACTAATCCGCATGCGGTACAATCCGCATCAATCCTTGCTCTGTCCGGGAAAAAGAGACAGGGCCCAAAGACCAGAAGGAGGTGCTAGAAATGGCAGCAAAAAACTATGAGGCTATGCTCGTATTCTCTGTAAAGAATGGCGACGAAGCAGCACAGCAGCTTTTTGAGAAGTTCAAAGCTCTTATCGAAAAGCACGGTACCATTGAAAACGTAGACGAATGGGGTAAGCGTAAGCTCGCTTATGACATCAACTACGAATCAGAGGGTTACTACTACGTAGTTGATTATTCGGCTGAACCCGAGTTCCCTGCTGAGTTCGAGCGTGTGCTCGGAATCACAGACGGCGTTCTCCGTTTCCTCAACACATCCAAGTAATCATAGGAGGTACAACTATGCTTAACTGTGCAATCATCATGGGTCGTCTTACGGCTGACCCTGAACTTCGTACCACTACAAGCGGAATTTCTGTTACAAGCTTTTCCGTTGCAGTTGATCGTTCTTACCAGAAGCTGGGTGAGGAGCGTCAGACAGACTTCATAAACGTTGTTGCATGGAGACAGACTGCGGAATTCGTTACACGTTATTTCCACAAGGGCTCCATGATAGCAGTACAGGGTTCTATTCAGACCCGCAACTATGAAGACAAGACAGGCGCAAAGCGTACAGCCGTTGAGATTGTCGCAGACAACGTAAGCTTCTGCGGCTCAAAGGCAGAATCAGGCACCGGTAACTTCCAGCCGCAGGCTGCGACTCAACCGGCAGCAGCACCTGCCCCGTCATTCTCAACCGCAGGCGCAGATGACTTCTCATCTGTAGCAATGGAGGACGAATTACCATTCTAACTTAAGGAGGATTAATTCTATGGCATTCGATAGATCACGCGGCAAAAAGTCACGTAAAAAAGTATGCGCATTCTGCGTAGAAAAAGTTGACAAGATCGACTACAAGGACACTGCTCGTCTTCGCAAGTTCACATCTGACAGAGCAAAGATCCTTCCGAGACGTGTAACAGGCACATGTGCTTATCATCAGCGCGAGCTCACATCAGCTATCAAGCGCGCACGTCACGTTGCACTTCTTCCGTACTCAGCTGACTGATTTCAGTCTGAAAACAGAGGAAGCAAGGAGCTGAAAGCACACCCTGACAAAAGCATCCGGGTTGTGATACACGGCTCCGATAAAAGCAATCGGGTTGTAAAAACAACTCTGACATCAAAAAATCAAGACTGCATTCCTACCGTTTGGAGGAATGCAGTCTTTTTGTTGTTTTCTATTTGCTGTAAACAGTTATTCTATTTACTATAAATGGCTATTCTCTTTGTTGTAAACAGTTATTTCTGTTGCTATGAACGGTTACTCTTTTTATAAACAGTTGCTATTTTCTGTTTGCACCTATTTATCCAGTCGTCTGCGAAGAAGCGGAATAGCGGTTGCTACAACACCCCATAGAAGCTGGAAAAGAACGATCTGTCCGCCGGTTATACCGAAGCCCTCTTTTCCCGCAAGGATACCGAGAATTATAAAGAGAACCAGTGCGATACCGGAATAAAGAGTTGAAATGATATTATTCACGGGGACGTTTGCCTGAAGCTCACGGGCTTCGTAGATGCCTCTTAACGACGCCTCTATGGTTCCGTTGTGAATTATTCCCGCAGGAGCCGTCTCAATCTCTTCTTCCCTGTACTTTTCAAAGATATCTCCCGAAACCGGACTCAGAATCTTAACAGCCGAAAGAGGAAGTCCGAAGAACCTGCATATCATTTCCTCCGTTATGTTACAGTCACAAGAGCGGACAAGCAGCGAAACGCCTGCCTTGTCGACATTCTGAAGATACTTTCTCATGTGCTTGTCAGCCTGATATTTGATAACGAACATGGCGGAAATCTTTCCTGCAATGGCAAGATAGATAACATTTCTGCCGTCATGCGTATACTGTGCTTCAAAGTTTCTGTCGGGGGCATTTACATTGTGATTTACAAGAAGCTCCCTGGTTCCGAGAAGTATTCGCCTTCCGTGAATCCATGCGGAAAGACCGAGTCTTTCTTCATATGCAAGCGACTCAACAGGCGGAAGTAAATCCTTTTTGCCGAGAATAACTCCGTCAAAGATATCTGCAAGCGGACCGCCGGATTCTATGACAAGAGCGGCTGCGTAAAGGATTGCATCGTCAATTCGCATGCTTTGAAAGGTCTTGATTCCTATGATGTTGCAGGAGCCTTTTCTGAAGATATCCGTGCTGTCGAGCACATACGCATTTACGTCCACGCTGTCAGCCACGGCTCTGTGTCCGACTATGGCAGCACCGTTTTTATTGAAGCCCTTGTTTACGGCAAACAGGGCGATATTTGAAGCGATCGTTGAAAACGCGGGAATTCCTATGCTGCACACAGCGGTAAAGACACCGACTGCAAACACAGCGTCCTTTCTCACTATTCCGAATATGACAGCCATGAGAAGTGCGGCTCCCACAACCGGATAGATAAGCCTCTTCGCAAATTCGTCTGCCGGGTCGTCCTCAAATGAGTTTTCTATGAAATACGACGGTCTTTCCATCTGTGCGTTGTAACAGATCTCTGGGTCTCCGATAAGAAGTCCCCTTCCTATCTCAAAAGCATCGTCCTCCCCGGAAATCTTCTCCGAGCTGTAAAGCTTTGTGCCGTTTGTGACAAATTCAAAGTTGCCGTAAGTTCTCGAAACTGCGAGATACCTTGCAACGGTGGACAATGTAAGAGCCAGACATCCGGCTGCGGTATAAAGAGACACGGTCGTATACGCGTCTGATGTAAAGAATGTTACAACAAGGTCCTCAATAAGACACGCAACCACAACTATAAATGTTCCCGTTGCCGCATTGGGCTTCTTTGAGAAAAGTCCCTTTGTCCCGCGTATAAGCGTGCTTATTCCGCAAAATGCGGCTATAAGAAGGATGACGATGTTTATAACCCCGCATACAACGGCGCTTCCTCCGATAAGCTCGAGGTTTCCGCCGCTCTTTGAAACTATGCCGGTGATGATAAGTGCAATCACCGTAAGCACGGCCTGTACTATTGCGCAGATACCGGAAACCTTCTTCGCACCTGCGAGCTTCTTTATTATGCGGCTTTTGTCCTCCGGCTTTTCGTATTCATCATCTATGAAATCAGAGATAAGGACTCCGGCAGCGGAAGCCTTTTCTTCTTCTTGAGGTTCTTCCTCCGGATTTTCTTCGGGAAGCTCGGCAAAATCCGCGTCAAGCTTGAAGGCTGCAACCTTACGGTCGCGCTTTTCCTTGAGCACTTCCTCTGCGTTGTCCTCGTCAATCTGAGGGATTTCCTCCTCTTCACCGAAGCCGACAAGCTTTATCTGACCGACAACACCGTCATCTTCATCGTGAACAATGGGATTTTTTCCGTTTGCGACAATGGTCTTGTCAACGCTGCTCAGCTCCGCATCTGCGGAAACTATGGTCGGAATAGGCTCAAGATCCGCCGTGTTTGTGAATTTACTCTTTCTGATGATACGGCCGTCGCGCTCTATCGGATCCATTTCCTCCCCGACATGAAGCCTTTCATAGTCGGCAGTGCGTTCGATTTTCTGCTTGGGAACATTTAAAAAGCGTTCTCTGTATTTATCGGTTGCCATTCCGCCGATATGACTTTTTTCTATCTTCTCCGTAACTATCTGGTGATCGATATTTTCATTCCTTACAGGATAAATGCCTACTGTTTTCTGAGCAAGAGCTTTCTTTTCAAGCCTTAAGGTCTCATCCTCGGGTTTTTTTTCCTCACTCGCCGGTATATCCTTTTCAAAGGTCGGTTCAAACTCCGGCTCCTCGCTTTCACTGTCGGCAAGTTCAACAATCACCTGTGTCTGATTCTCCGAAATCTCTTCCGCAAAAACCTCGGACTTACCATTTTCCTCAGAAGATTTTTTGTGCGAGCCGAATATACGTGTTTTTTGTGAGAGCGGCTTCTCAATTTCTATTGTGTCGGCCTTTGGCTCAACGGATTTTTCCTCGGCAGAAAATTCCTCACGAGCCTCTGCCTCAACGGATTCCTCCTCAAAATTCTTTTCCTCGACAATTTTTTCCTTAACTGCCTTTCCCTTGAAAAAACTTTCCTTATGAGCCTCTGTCTCGACAGTTTTCTCCTCAAATGCTTTCTCCTCAAACGCTTCCTTCTCGAATGCTTCATCTTCGAAAGCATCATCATTTTCCGGTTCGGCGTCTTCTGTTTTGTCAAAGAGACTGTTTATCACTTCTGCTTTTCTGTCGAGAGTCTCCTCCTGCTGCTTGTCAATCCCGAGCAATTTATCAATTTCAGACATCGACCAGGTTTTTTCAGGGGTATCTTTTTTCTTTTCCTCGCTGAGCGATGCAAGAATCTCGTCGATTGACATATTGTTGTTTTCGGACATCTCGGACACCCCCTTCTTTAAATACTCTTTATCTTAAGTCTCTGTCGGCTTATTTCATACATCGTTATCCCGGCGGCAACGGACGCGTTAAGAGAATTTATCTTTCCTCTCAGCGGAAGCGAAAGAACAAAGTCACATTTTTCTCTCACAAGTCTTCCCATACCTGAGCCCTCCGAGCCTATGATTAAGGCAAGCGGACCCGTAAGGTCGGTTTTACACCATACCTCTCCGTCCATATCCGTACCGTAAATCCAAACTCCGCGTTCCTTAAGCTCGTCAATAGCAGCCGCAAGGTTACTTACTCTCGCAACCGGCATATACTCAAGCGCTCCCGCCGCGGTTTTGGCAACAGTAAAGCCGAGCGTTGCGCTGCGCCTTTTCGGAATGATAACACCGTGGGCGCCGGCACATTCGGCAGTTCTTATTATCGCACCGAGATTGTGCGGATCCTCTATCTCGTCGCATATGATTATAAACGGGGCTTCACCGCACTCCTCAGCCTTTTTGAATATGTCGTCCACGCTTGCATAAGAGTGAGCCGAAACTCTGGCGATAACGCCCTGATGATTCCCGCCCCGGCACATAAAGTCAAGCTTTTTTTGATCCGTGTCCTTAACTATAACACCGGCGTCCCTGCACATGGCTATTATCTTTCCGACGGAACCGTGATTCCTCTCACCCTTTGAAACATAAAGCGTGTCTATCTCTCTGCCCGCACGAAGAGCCTCCATAACAGGGTTTCTTCCTATTATCAGCTCTGTACCGGCTTCATTTTCATGTGTTTCTTTCATCAAAACTCCGAGCCTCCGATAACTCATTGATGGCACATCTTGATATTATTAAGTCACATTATACCACCCATTGCGGTGTTTTACAACAAAAAACCACAATATAACGTGCTTTTTCAACTTTTTTTGACATGCGCTTCACAAGACTTTTCCTATTGATTTTAAAGCCATTTTCATATATAATGTCAAATGATAAAAGCAGAGTGAGCTTTTGTTTGACCATATGGCGTGTGGGTCCTGTGCGGCAGAGCGCTGTGAATCATGTCAGGCGGGGAACCGAGCAGCATTAAGCGGTTAGCCCTGAGCGCCACAGTCCGCCTGCTCGCCGTATGGTCAAGTAAAGGACCCCTGCTTTTTTTCTACAAAAATCCGGAAAGGGGAGTTGCATATGTATCAGGCTCTTTACAGAAAATGGAGACCGCAGGTTTTCGCCGACGTCGTCGGTCAGGACCATATCACAACTACCCTTATGAATGAGATAAAGACCGGACGACACTCGCACGCGTACCTTTTTACGGGGTCACGCGGAACAGGTAAGACGACCTGTGCAAAGATTTTTGCAAAGGCCGTCAACTGTGAGCACCCCGTAAACGGAGACCCGTGCGGCGAATGCGAAACCTGCAAGGGTATAGACAGCGGATCCGTAATGGACGTCATTGAGATTGACGCTGCGTCTAACAACGGAGTTGACAACATCCGTGACATCCGTGACGAGGCAAACTTTACTCCGGTCGGCGGCAAGTACAGGGTGTATATCATCGACGAGGTGCATATGCTCTCGACAGGTGCGTTTAACGCCCTGCTCAAAACCCTTGAAGAGCCGCCCGAGCACGTAAAGTTTATCCTCGCAACAACGGAGGTTCACAAGCTTCCGGCAACCATTCTCTCACGCTGTCAGCGCTTTGATTTCAAACGCATAACTCCGGAGGATATTGCCGGAAGACTCGCATATGTTGCCGAAAAGGAAGACCTTACACTCGACGCCGACGCAGCGATGCTCATCGCGCGCCTCGCAGACGGCGCGCTCCGTGATGCGCTGTCCATCATGGACCAGTGTATAGGACATAGCAGAAACATAACCGTTGACGTTGTAAACGAAACCACAGGACTTGCCGGGAAAGACTACCTTTTCAGTCTTTCCGACGCAATCCTGCGTATGGACAGCGCCACCGCACTTGAAAAGATAAATGAGCTTCACAACCGCTCCTGCGACATGGAAAGACTCTGCAATGAGCTTACAAATCATTTCAGAAATCTCATGATATGCAGAGCCGTCAATAACCCCAAGGATCTCATCGTATGCTCTTTGCAGGATCTTACGGAGTACATGAACTCTGCAAAGCAGTACAGCATGGATCGCATACTGGAGGTATTAAACCTCCTCGGCGACACGGTAACAAACCTTCGTAAAGGTCTCAACCGACGTGTCGAGATGGAGATAGCCGTAATAAAGCTCTGCGGCAATGAGGTGCAGCCTCAGGCGAGCGGCATACAACACAGCCGCAACGCCGTTGTACCCCCGCCTGCCGAACAACCGAAGGTAGCTGCTTCAGCTGTCGAGATTCCGGCAGCAAAGGCTCCGACAAACGAAAGTCCGACTGTCAAAGACCCTGTCACCGAACGCTCCGGCACTGAAGGCTCCGGTATCGAAAATTCGTCTGTCGAATTTTCGTCCGTTGAAAGCATATCAGCCGACACCGCAGGTGTCCAATCTTCAGGCTTCGAAGCTTCAGCAGACGAAGCCACAAACTTCAAAGTTTCAAGCCTCGAAGTTTCAGCAGATGAAGCCACGAGCGTCCAAGTTTCAGGTTTCAAAGATTCAGCAGATGAAGCCGCGAGCGTCAAAGCTCCAGTAAAAGCAGAGCAGCCGCAAGAAGTACAGTCAAGCCCCGTTATGCCGGATGACAGCATAGACAATTATGTTTCTCTCGAAAAAACCGTGCAGGACGGTCCGATTCCCACTAACATATGGAACGCACTTGTGCGCGAGGTTGTGAACACCGACAAAGCACTTATCGGCACGATGAACAGTGCCAAAGCATACAAAAAGGGAAGCTCACTTCTTATACTTACCGACAACATGCTGCTCAAGCGCTTTGTTCCTCTTGAGCCGCACAAAGAAAATATCTACAACGCAACCTTCACCGTTTTCGGAGAATACCTGAATCCTTCAATAACGGAGGAAGAACCGGAGGGCTTCTCAGAAGCTATGACTTCAAGTTTGCCGGAAAAAGAGAATGGTTTTACGGCAAATGAAAGAGCCTTATCGGAAAGCGAAAGCAATTTAACGGCGAATGAGTCTTTTTCGACAGAAGATACATTGACAAGGGATGCCGACCCGCTGGATGCGTTTATCAACAACATAAAAAATGACGAACAAATTGATTTCAGTCTGTTCATAGAGGAGTAGAAAAATGAAAGCCAGAGTACCAAATCCGGGCAAGGGCATGAACCAGGCCGGAATGATGAAGCAAATTCAAAAGATGCAGGAGGACATGGAGGCAACGCAGAAAAACGTTGAGGACTCCGAGTTCACCGCAAGCTCGGGCGGAGGTGCCGTTGAGGTTACCGTAAACGGCTCGCACGAGGTAAAAAAGATAAAAATCCAGCCGGATGTCGTTGACCCCGAGGACATTGAGATGCTTGAAGACATGCTCATGGCGGCAACAAACGAAGCTATGAGAAAAGCAAGCGAAACAATGGAACGAGAGATGAACAAAATCACCGGCGGAATGAATATTCCCGGACTCGGCGGATTATTATAATCATGGGTCTCGGATACAATCTTGCCTCTCTCGAGGAACTTGTAAACCAGTTTCGTCGCATGCCCGGTATCGGTGAAAAGAGCGCGCAGCGCATGGCCTTCCATGTTCTCAACATGAACCCGGATGACGCTAAAAAGTTCGCCGACGCCATACTTTCAGCGCACGAAAAAATACATAAGTGTTCCATTTGCTGTAACCTCACAGAGGATGAGCTTTGCAGCGTGTGCAGAAATGAGGCACGCGACAAATCAGTCATCTGCGTTGTAGAGGATCCGAGGGATGTTGCCGCAATAGAGCGCACCCGCGAATATGACGGCACTTATCACGTTCTTCACGGTGCTATTTCCCCCATCGGCGGAATTGGCCCGAACGAGCTCACGATAAAAGAGCTTCTTTCTCGTCTTGACGGCGTAAAAGAGGTTATCATGGCGACAAATCCGACCGTTGAAGGCGAAGCAACGGCGATGTATATCTCAAGACTTCTAAAGCCCCTCGGCGTAAAAGTCACCCGACTCGCCTACGGCGTTCCGGTCGGTGCCGACCTTGAATATGCCGATGAGATAACACTCACGAGAGCTATGGAAGGAAGACGTGAGATCTGATTTTTTACTGTAAGGAGATGAAATAGTTTGGCTGAAAAAAAAGACAACGGTCTTACAACCGTTGCAACAAACAAAAAGGCTTACCATGACTATTTCGTACTCGACAGTTATGAAGCGGGTATCGAGCTCTTCGGAACGGAGGTTAAATCCGTACGTCAAGGCAAGATAAACCTAAAGGACGCATGGTGCAGTATTGACGCAGGCGAGATATTCGTGAACGGCATGCATATAAGTCCGTATGACCACGGAAATATCTTTAACCGCGACCCCATGCGAAAAAGAAAGCTTCTTATGCACAAGCGTGAGATTGAGAAACTTTTCGGGCAGACAAAGCAGCAGGGCTTGACGCTTATCCCCCTCTCCGCTTACTTCAACAGAGGACGCCTTAAGATACAGGTCGGACTTTGCAAGGGTAAAAAGAGTTACGACAAGCGTGAAACCATAGCCCGAAAGGACGCCCAGCGTG
>UQZY01000011.1 GCA_900545655.1 uncultured Oscillospiraceae bacterium | reverse complement strand
GTATTTCGGGAAGGAAAACCAATCTGAAATGGTCGGGTGCATTCCAGTTAAGTGCGGACGCCTGAAGAATAAGCACCTTCTTTTCTTTGAGAAGGTCAAGAGCGAATTGCTCATCATCCTTGATAGGTATTTTTTTAAGGTCAATCTTCGGGAAGATATAAAATGCTGCCTTGGGCTTCTTCGCCGAAACACCGGGGATGCTGTTTAGTGCCTCGTAAATAAAGTCACGCTGCTCGTAGATACGTCCGCCCGGAAGAAGAAGCTCATCTATGCTCTGGTATCCGCCGAGAGCGGTCTGTATAATTCTCTGACCCGGCACGTTAGAGCAAAGTCTCATACTCGAAAGAAGATTCAGCCCGGTGATATACCCCTGTGCCCTGCTCTTGTCGCCGGAAAGACACATCCAACCGACCCTAAAGCCCGCAATTCTGTGAGACTTTGAAAGTCCGTTAAAGTTCACCATAAACAAATCCGGTGCAAGAGATGAAATGGCAACATGCTCTTCTCCGTCCATAACAAGGCGGTCATAAATCTCATCCGCAAAAATAATAAGGTCCTTTTCCCTTGCAATGTCTACAATTTGCTGTAAAACCTCCTTGGGATAAAGCGAGCCCGTAGGATTGTTAGGGTTTATCACAACAATTCCCTTTGTTCTGGAGGTTATCTTTTTTCTTATGTCGTTGATATCCGGATACCAGTCGGATTCCTCATCACACATATAGTGAACGGGAGTACCGCCAGAAAGTTTTATGGATGCCGTCCAGAGCGGATAATCCGGCATGGGAACAAGCATCTCGTCTCCGTCGTCGAGAAAGCCCTGCATTGCCATCGTTATAAGCTCGGAGACCCCGTTTCCGGTGTAGATATCATTCATACCCACATTGGGAATATGCTTTTTCTGGCAGTACTGCATGATTGCTTTTCTCGCGGAAAAAACGCCCTTTGAATCCGAATAGCCCTCCGAATCTCGCAGGTTGTATATCATATCCACGATTATCTCGTCCGGGGCACTAAACTTAAACGGTGCCGGATTTCCTATGTTGAGTTTTATTATGTCTATACCGTTTTCAATCATCTCGTTTGCAGTATCCAGAACAGGTCCGCGGACATCATAGCAAACACCGTCAAGCTTATTTGATTTATCAAAGTTTCTCATCTTATTCACCTCAAAACAAAAAACGTCCGGCACTTACCGGACGTTTAACAGCAACCTAAGTTATGACTTTTTCTGAATCATATGAAAGATCCTGAGTCGACCTGCCGAAAAGGATACGGACATTGTGTAAACAGCCTTATCGTCCTGCTTTATAAAGTCATTTTTAACCCTTTTAAAGCCGGATGCCAAAATCTTTTCGGTAAAGTCTGTTACCTCCGCCTCGTCGACATCTGTAAACCACATGGTAAGTGTTGCCTCTCCCGTCCTCGGCATAGAACCGTTAAGGTCGGGTGCAGCTTCCTGAATACCGCGTCCCGCGTACTTCGGAAAATCCGAAAAATCAGCTATAGAGCCGATAAAGTCCGTGCCGGCGACCGTGTTGGGATTTGAGCAGGCATCGGAAACCTCTGTCGCTATCTGTTCACGTTTTTTCCCTTCCTGAACAGAGCGCTCAATAAGATCGTCGACCTTTGTTTTGATAAAAAAGTCAACTGTCTTAGCGCTGTTTTCCTTGTAAAGACGTTCGGCAATATTCATAACGACTTGCCCCTTTCATATGTCTTGAATGTCAAAATCAGATGGTTCCGAAAATTCTGTCTCCGGCGTCGCCGAGACCCGGAACGATATATCCGTGCTCATTGAGATGATCATCAAGTGCCGCACAGTAGATGTCAACATCCGGATGAGCCTCCTGAAGAGCCTTAAGTCCCTCCGGAGCCGCAATGATACCCATGAACTTTATTGACTTCGGATGGAACTGCTTTATCTGTGAGATAGCATCGATAGCTGAGCCGCCTGTTGCAAGCATGGGGTCAAGAACAATAACGTCTCTCTCTTCGATGTCAAGCGGCATCTTACAATAATAGCTTACCGGCTTAAGTGTCTCCGGATCTCTGTAAAGGCCGATATGACCTACCTTTGCAGACGGAACAAGAGTGTGTATGCCGTCAACCATACCGAGACCTGCACGAAGAATAGGAACGATTGCCATCTTCTTTCCGTCAAGATCATGCTGCTTTGCAACAGCTACGGGAGTCTCAACCTCAATTTCCTTGAGAGGAAGATCTCTTGTTGCCTCATAGCACTCAAGCATAGCGATTTCGCTTATGAGTGTACGAAACTCCTTACTTCCCGTGTTTTTGTTTCTGAGAATAGACAATTTGTGCTGGATAAGCGGGTGATTTGTAATAACTACGTTTCCCATATTGTGCCTCCGAAATAATATATACTTTTAATTTTCTAACATATCTATACGTCTTTGATGACGGCCGCCTTCGAATTCGGCATTTACAAAGTTGTCAACAAGATCAAGCGCAAGGCCGGGTCCCACAACTCTTCCGCCGAGACAAAGAACGTTAGCGTTATTATGATTCCTTGTAAGTCTTGCACTGAAGGTATCCGAGCAGCACGCCGCTCTTATACCCTTTATTTTATTCGCAGCCATGGACATACCTATTCCGGTTCCGCAAACAAGTATTCCGAGATCTGCCTCACCGTCCGTTATCTTTTTGCAAAGCTCTTTTGCGATAACAGGATAGTCAACAGACTCCGCAGAAAAGCAACCGACATCAAATACTTCTTTTCCTTCATCCTGAAGGTGCTTTATTATGATGTTCTTGAGTTCGAATCCACCGTGGTCACAGCCTATTACAAGCATTTCAATTCCCCTTTTTAAGATTTCTTTGAGCTTGCGGTGCACGCAAATACACAGGTAGTATGTGTTCACCGGACACAGGCTTTTCTCCCCTGTCCATACTGTGCTTTGCAAGGATTGCAACGCTCACGGCGTTTTGATAAACAAGGTGAGACGGAGCAAGCGAGGATTCAAGCTCTTTCGACAAAATATTATAGCACAAAGAAGCCCCGTCACCAACAAAAATAATATTTTTTCTTAAAGTTTTTAGATTTTCACCAAGTTCTTTTATAGAAACCGCCGTATCTTCTGTCAATCTTGTCACATCCGTACCGTTCACCTCAAAGCAGGCAGTGTAGACCTGTTCACAGCGTGCATCCATGACGGAACAGACAATTCCGTCTGTCACGCCTCTGAAATTGTACGCCATACTTTCGAGTGTAGACACGGAAAAACATTTTTCTCCGTCAAATTCGGTAATCCCCTTGAGGGCAGCAACACCGATACGCACGCCGGTAAACGAGCCCGGTCCCGCATTTATTGCAAAAAAGTCAATATCAGAAAGTGTGAGCCTTGCATTTTCAAGAGTAGCTTTTATCATGGGCACAAGGGTCTGACTGTGGGTAAGACCGACATTTGTGTACGAGGAGCTGAGTATCTTTTCAGCAGGAACTTCTCCGTCTGTAAATTCGACTATGGCAACACTCGCCGAAACGGCGCTGCAGTCTATTCCGAGAAAAATCATCCCAGTCCCTCCACTTCGATTATACGTTCGTTCTCTTTTTCCGTACGATGTATACTTACCCTTACCGTATTCGGCGGCAGGGCATTTTCTATGTTTTCGCTCCATTCGACGCAAAGTATGTACCCGTTGTCGATATAATCAAAAAAACCTGTCGAATAGAGGTCGTCCCATGTTTCGACACGGTACATGTCAAAATGGGCAAGCGGCGGTGTTCCGCCGTAATCGTTTACAATGGCAAAGGTTGGACTGCACACATGGGCATTTACGCCGAGACCCCTTGCAAGACCGCGCGTAAATGCCGTCTTGCCCATTCCCATGCCGCCGAAAAGAGCGAGGACGGTTCCGGGTTTCAGTTGCTTTGCAAGGCTTTGTGCAAATACTTCGGTATCGTTAACCGAACAGGATTTGCAGGTCATCATATGTACACCCCCTAAAAATCCGATATATTTTATCACATTTTCTTATAAAACACTACATTTTTGTTACATTTAATATCTCACACTTGAAAAAAAAACGGACAATCCTTATAATTAGTTTACATTTTGACGGAGAAAGAGGTGAATTACATTGCTCAGAAAAGCAAAAGACGCAGTCGTACACTTTATAAAAGGTACCGACAAGCTGCTTCTTATTCTCTGTCTCCTTGCATCTGCATTCGGAGTTCTCTGCGTTTACAGTGCAACCCGCTATACCATTTCGGATAAAATTTCTTTTCCGAGAGACGCAAGAACAATGATTGTCGCCATATGTCTCGGACTTTTTCTCGCGGCAGTTATTTCACTCATTGATTACGACATCATCTGCAAGCTCTGGCCGGTTTTTGCGGTGGGAAGCGTCGCCCTGATGATACTGGTCATGTTGGTCGGCGTAGGACCACCCTCAAGACCCGACTCAAGAGTATGGCTAAACCTGCGTGTTTTCTATTTTCAGCCCTCCGAGCTTGTAAAGATATTTTTTATAATTACGTTTTCAACGCATTTGGACGCGGTCAAGAACAACATAAACAAGCTGGGTACATTGGCGCTTCTTATTCTTCACGCTTTGGTCCCCACCCTGCTTGTTATGAAGTCAGGTGATGACGGCTCGGCTGTTGTATTTATGGGAATTGCGGCAATCATGCTTTTCGTTGCGGGCATAAGCTGGAAGTATATCTTAGCTGCCCTTGCTCTCGTCATCACGGCAGTTCCTCTTCTCTGGTTTAAGTTCATGAGCGAGTTCCAAAAGCAGAGATTCATTGTTATTGTAAATCCGGAGGCATACCCCGATACCGCATATCAGCAAAATATGGGCCTTTCCGCCATAGGGCAGGGCGGCTTCCTCGGAACAGGCCTTTTCAAGGGTGCATATACACAAAGTCATTCCGTACCGGAAAGCTCAAACGACTTCATCTTCACCGTGGTTGCCGAAGAATTCGGAACGCTCGGCTGTATAATTACCCTCGGTCTTATTCTTGCAATCATTTTCAGAATCATTCATAACGGAAAAAAATCCATCTTCAACACGTCTACGCTCATGTGTTACGGAATTGCATCTATGATTGCGATTCAGGTTATCATAAACGTTGCCATGTGTCTGCGTCTCGGCCCCGTTGTAGGTATTACGCTTCCGTTTTTCTCATCGGGTGGTTCCTCATCCCTTTGTCTTTACATCGGACTCGGACTTATATTCAGCGTATACCGAACAACATACAATCAAAAGCCTACAAACTTCCGACTTACGAGCATACGTTCTCCGTATGTGTCTCAGCTTTAAAACAAAATAAAACCCGTGGCGGATATCAATTGATAAGAACCCCAAAAGCGTCTGACTTTTGGGGTTCATTTCAGATACCGACCTCGGTTTTTTTTATTAAAGTTTTTCAAGCTTTGCGAAATTTGACATGAGTTTTTTCGTTCCCGCCTTGTCAAAAGCCACTTCCAAAAGATTGTCATTTCCCATAGGCATGATGCTTATTATAACTCCGGTACCGAAAGCCTTATGCCTTACGGTATCACCCACAGCATAGGAAACACTGCTCTTTTTCGAGGGCTCCGGCTTCGGTCTCGCTCCGCCTATCATATGCGACATGGAATAATCTTTCTTTTTTCCGTAGTCGCCGCGATTCTCCTGCGGCTGTCTGAATGAAAATACCGGCTCACTCTGTGATAACCTGTCAAGATAATCATCAGATATCTCACCGATAAATCTTGAGGCGGGATTTCTCTGTGTCGAGCCGAAGAGCATACGTAGTCTTGCATTGGTGAGATAAAGCTTTTCTCTGGCACGAGTTATTCCCACGTAAGCAAGCCTTCGCTCCTCCTGAACTTCAGATTGGTCGTACATCGACTGGCGTCCCGGGAAAATGCCCTCCTCCATTCCGACAAGGAATACAACGGGGAACTCCAGTCCCTTTGCCGAATGAAGAGTCATAAGCACAACAACATCCGCCTGCTCATTGTACGCGTCGATATCCGAGAGCAATGAAACCTCCTCCAAAAAGCCCTGAAGGTCTCCGTCTTCGTTTTCCTCAAGATACCTTGCGATATTCGTCTTAAGCTCCTGAAGGTTTTGGAACCTGTCGTCATAGGTTTCCCTGTCGGCGGCAAGAGAAGCGATGTATCCCGTTTCATTCATTATCTCATCAAAAAGAGAAATGATTGATTCATTCTCCGCTCTTTCACGAAAACCGTTTATCATAGAGGCGAAGCTCAGGAGTCTTCCGGAGCTACGGCTGAGCTTGTCATACTGATCTGCATTTTCTATTACCTCAAACAAGCTTACTCCGAGACCCGCGGCAATATCCGACGCTGAGTTGACTGTCGAATCACCTATACCGCGTTTCGGCTCGTTTATAACACGCTTAAGCTTTACGGTATCCGCCGGATTGTTAACAAGCGTTAAGTAAGCTATTGCGTCACGTATCTCCTTGCGCTCATAGAAACGCTTTCCGCCGAAAACCTTATACGGAATACTTGAGCGTACAAAAGCGCGCTCTATGGCGTTTGACTGCGCATTGGTGCGGTAAAGGATTGCATGGTCCGAGAAGCTTCTGCCGTTTGCAACACCTGATGAGATTTCATCGGCTATAAACATACCCTCGCTTATCTCGTCATCCGCAGTATACACCGTTATTTTTTCACCGTCTCCGGAGTCCGTCCAAAGATTCTTTCCCTTTCGCTCGGTGTTGTTCTTTATAACCTCGTTCGCGGCGGAAAGGATATTTCCCGTCGAGCGGTAGTTCTGCTCAAGACGTATAACGGCAGCATTTTTATAATGGTCTTCAAAGTTTAGAATATTTTCAATAGTTGCACCGCGGAACTTGTAAATACTCTGGTCATCATCACCGACAACGCAGATGTTTTTGTACTTCCCCGCAAAAAGACTTGTAAGAACATACTGTGCATAGTTGGTATCCTGATACTCGTCTACATGAACGTACATAAACTTGTTCTGGTAATATTCAAGAACCTCTTTATCGGTCTCAAGAAGCTTTATCGTGTTCACTATGATATCGTCAAAATCCATGGCATCAGCTTTTAAAAGAAGCTGCTGATAAAGCTTATAGCACTCCGCATATTTTTTTAGTCTTATGTCGTTTTCTGCGGATTTTTCATACTCCTCGACAGAGATAAGGCTATCCTTTGCCCTGCTTATCGCCGAAAGAATACTCTTGTGAGGCATCATTTTATCGTCAATCCCGAGAAGCCTCTGACACTCCTTCATAACGCGCTTCGAGTCATCCGTGTCATATATGGTAAAGTGTGAAGAAAAGCCTATTCTGTCACCGTATCTTCTTAAAATTTTCACGCATACAGAGTGAAATGTACCCGCGTAAATCTCAGAGGCATTTTCTTCTCCGAGATAAAGAGAAAGCCTGCTTTTTAGCTCGTTTGCAGCTTTATTTGTAAATGTTATGGCAAGAATCTGCCAGGCCCTTGCAAGCCCCTTTTCGACGATATATGCAATACGTGAAACAAGCACGGTCGTCTTTCCCGAACCTGCTCCCGCCAGTATAAGAAGCGGTCCCTCCGTATTCTGAACCGCTGCCTTTTGCATATCATTCATTTTTACGAGCAATGTATCTGTTGACATATGTTATCTCCGATTTTTTACAATTGTTTTTGGTATTTATTTTCTCTTTTTTAAACTTTAAATCTTCTTTGATTCGTTCATTTAGTTCATTTATTTAATTCATTTATTTGAGCTGATTATTATAATTGATTGTTTGATTTAATTCTTTTACTTAGCCGCTTGGTTGATATCTTGATTGATTACTTGATTCAATTCTTTGACTTAGCTGCTTAGTTAATTTCTTAGTTGCCTAGTTGATTTCTTAGCTGCCTAGTTGATTTCTTGGTTGCTTAGTTGATTTCTTGGTTGCTTGGTTGATTGCTTGGTTGCTTAGTTGAGTTCTTAGCTGCTTAGTTGATTTCTTGATTGATCGTCTGATTTGATTATTTGGATTAATATTTTGATTCGATTGCTTGATTGTTGATTTAATCATTTGATTTGATTATAGAACTTGTTTATGGCTCTTTAATCAAACCTACGCCATGTTTTTGTTCTTTAAATAATCCTCTAAAATGACGGTTGCCGAAACAGTGTCTACGGCACTTTTTCTTTTTTTGCCGAAGGTCTGCGACTCATCAAGCAGTCTGTACGCAAGTACCGTTGTAAGGCGTTCGTCCCACAGTTCTGTAGAAATGCCGTAGTCATTGCTCAGCATCATTGCAAGCTCCCTGCTTTTTTCGGCGTGCTCACCCTCCGTGCCGTCCATATTCTTAGGAAGGCCGATAACGACAAGTTCTGCCTTTCGTTCCTCTGCCGCCTCAAAAATTCTCCTTGCAACCTTCGGCATATACGACTCTTTTATTGTGCCGATGGGAGAAGCCAATGTTTCGGTCTTATCACAAACCGCAAGACCTGTTCTTTCATAGCCGTAATCAACCGCAAGAATAATCATAACAACCTCCGAAAAAAGTTGCGACGGTATAACTTTATGCCGTCGCAACAAAAATTTAATTAATCAGCTGTCTTCTCTTCATCGGAAGACCCTGACGCCGAACAATTTCCGGAACAGGTTCCCGGTAATTTATTCGTTGCATAATAACCGGTTGCCTTAGACGCGCAGGAGTCACCTGCAAGAAGTCCGGTCTTCGTACAGTACTCGCGGGCAACAACCTTTTTGCTGTAATCAAAATCTTTTTCGGCCATTCCGGAATGAACCTGATTCATAACGGCTGCCCAGATTTTTGCAGCAGCTCCCGTGACGTAGATCTGCTCCTGCTTGTCGTATCCCAGCCATACGGCGCCGCAGTAGTACGGTGTACCGCCGCAAGCCCACATATCCTTTGAATCCGACGTGGTACCTGTCTTCATAAATGTTGAGAAGTTCTTCACTCCGCAGCCCTTACCTGTACCGCTTGTAATAACGGTCTGGAGCAATCTGTTCATTACGGTTGCCGTTTCTGCGGAAACAGCCTGCTCGGGTGCCGGAGTGTTTTCAAGAATCGTGCTGTCACCTGAGAAGTTTGTAACCTTGTAGTAAGAGTACGGCTTGTAATACTTACCGCCGTTTCCGAACGTGGCATAAGCCGCGCACATCTCAAGAGATGTAACACCGTGTGACATACCGCCTACCGCGAGCGACGAATAGTTCTTATCCGTGTCGTCACCCTCAAGAGTAAGGGTTGAAATATGGAATCTTTCCGTAAGATACTTTATGGATGTGTCAAGGCCTATCTCCTTAAGAGTACGAGCGGATGTCGTGTTAAGTGACTGTGCAACGGCGTACTGCAGCGTAACCATCCTGTCCGGAGAGCCTGTGCTTCCTCCGTAGTTTTCGGGCCAACGCTTGCCGTTGACAACAATACCGTAATCCACAAGCATCTTTGAATAATAAATCTTGCCAGTATCAAGCGCCGGAGCGTAAACGCTGAGCGGCTTTACGGAGGAGCCCGGAGACCTTAAGGAATCAGTGGCTCTGTTAAGTCCGCGATTAATTTTCTTCTCGCCCGCGCCGCCGACAATACCGACAACACGTCCCTCATAGTCCATAATTACCATAGCGGACTGAATCTTTTTCTTTGTGCCGTTTTCTCCGGTCTCGGTTCTGTTCTTTTCCGTAATGAAGGCTTTACGGTTAACGTAAACGTCTTCCATAGCGGACTGAATCTTTTCGTCTACGGCTGCGTAAATCTTGAGTCCGCCGTAATAGACCATTCTCCACGCCTCATTTGCGGTGTATCCGTACTGAGTTGAAAGGTCTTTTATTACTGAATCGATAACAAAGTCAACGTAGTAGCTGTTGATTTTTTTATCTTCCTTAACCGCCTTCTTTGTTTTCTCGGACGGTACATAATCATCGGAGTTCGTGAATACAATCTTGTAATCAAGAGCCGCCTTGTAGTCCTTATCTGAAAGCTTTTTCTGATTATGCATATACCAAAGACAGGTTTCCTGTCTCTCTTTGTTTTTTTCGGGATTAAGAAGCGGATTGTACTTTGTGGGTGCCTGCGTTATTGATGCGATAACAGCGGCCTCCGCGGCATTGAGCTGTTCGACGTCCTTACCGAAATACTTCTGAGCGGCTGTCTGTACTCCGTAACAGCCCGAGCCCAGAGATATGGTGTTAAGATACGCTTCAAGTATCTCCGACTTATCGTAATTCTTTTCAAGGTTAAGCGCATAGAGAATTTCGTTGAACTTACGCGAAACCGTTGCGGAATTTTCCTCTGTCAGGTTCTTTATAAGCTGCTGTGTGAGTGTTGACCCTCCGCCGCTCTTACCGAGCGTCAGAACTGCCTTCAGGGTTCTTATCCAGTCAACACCCGGATGACTGTAAAATCTCTTATCCTCAAGACAAATAAACGCGTTCTGAACATCCTTTGGGATATGTTCAAGGTCAACCCATATTCTGTTTTCCTCACCGTGAAGCCTTGCAATCTCATACGGCTCGTTGTTTTCGTTCATGGCATAGACGATACTCGTCTGATCCTGACTGTTTTTATAAGAGTCAAGGTTTATCGCCACGTCACCGTTTACAAAAGAAAATATGTAAATGAGAATACAGATACCGACTATCAGAAAGGTAAGTAAAAGAACAATCAGAACAGAAACAACAGCTGAAGAAAGATGCCCCTTACCGGTCTTCTTTTTCTTCTTGGCAGAAGTGCCGTTCCCGGTTGTTTTATGAGCCATAAAAAGCTTTTCCTCCTTAGAATATCACACTGAAAAATCAGTTTTTATTCGGCTGTCTGACAAATCTTAAGCATTTCCTCAACAGTGGTTACGCCCTCTTCAACAAGCTGCAGCGCCGAATTCTTAAGAGTAGTCATACCCTGCACGTTTACAGCGTATGCGGTTATGTCGTCCATGGGAACCTTATCTGCAATCATACGTCTCATTTTCTTGTCAACAACAACGATTTCATGAATGGCAATACGTCCTTTATAACCGGTATTGTTACACATATGACAGCCTTTTCCGCGAACTACCTTTGCGGGATGAGCGCCCATAGCATCGCACTCAACCGAATCCGGAACATACTCTTCCTTGCAGTTCGGACAAACCTTACGCATAAGTCGCTGAGCAACGATACCTACAACCGAGTTCGCTACAAGATACGGCTCAACGCCCATATCCTCAAGACGTACGATTGACGACAATGCGTCGTTTGTATGAAGTGTAGAACAAACAAGGTGTCCCGTAATAGCGGCACGAACGGAAATCTCGGCAGTTTCACCGTCACGGGTCTCACCGACCATGATAACGTCGGGGTCCTGACGAAGAAGAGCACGAAGTCCGGCTGCGAATGTCATTCCGGCAAGCACGTTCACCTGTGTCTGGTTAATTCTCGGAAGTGTACGCTCAACAGGGTCCTCAACGGTTGAAACGTTTATGGGCTTCTGTGCAAGCGTGTCAAGAATCATGTAAAGAGTGGTTGTTTTACCTGAACCTGTAGGTCCGGTGATGTATATGATACCGTTCGGGTTTCTGAGGATAGTCTGCATCTTTTGATAGTTTTCCTCATTCATTCCGTACGAGCCCATGTTGTCAAGCTTGGTATTTGTAGCGAGGTAACGAAGAACGGCCTTCTCTCCGTAAACAGTCGGAAGAGTAGATACACGGACGTTCATGTCGTAACCGTCAATTATCTGTCTGAAGTGACCGTCCTGAGGAACACGGCGCTCAGCGATGTCAAGTCCGGACATAATCTTGATACGTGCGATAAGCTGTTTGTTTACCGAAGCGGCAAGCGTTACGTAGTCAACAAGCATACCGTCTGTACGGAGACGAACAACCGTCTGTGTTTCAAAAGGCTCGATATGAATATCCGATGCGTGAGTCGTGTAACCGTGGACAAGCAATGAGTTTAAGAATTTTACAATAGGTACGTCGTCACCGGCGTCTGCGTCCTCAAGCTCCTGAACAGCCTGTGTTGTGGGGATATCCACAGAGACGTTTGCCTGCGCAGCCGCGGATTTTGCGGAAACCTCGGCATAGTAAAGGTCGATAGCCTTTGTTATGTTCTGTGTTTCGGCAAGGTAAACCTCAAGCGTCATACCGGTAGTCTGACGAACATCCTCAACCGCATAGAAGTTGAGAGGGTCGCTCATTGCAACCGTGAGTTTACCCTGATCCTCGGCTATTGCTATCATGTTATACTTCACAGCCAGTTGCTTCGGAATACGCGCAACCGCGCTTGTGTCAATCTTGAAGTTATCGAGTCTTATTATCTGAAGGCCCATCCTCTTACCGAGAGCGTCAAGTACCTCCTTCTCGGTGATATAACCCAGCTCAACAAGAATCTGACCGAGTTTTTTGGATCTATCCTGTTTCTGAATGGCAAGAGCCTGTTTTATCTGGTCGTCGGTAATATAACCGTACTCCTTTAGCATCTCACCGATTGGCATGTTTCTCATATAGCTTGTCCCTCGCTAAAATAAAATATAATCAAGGAATAGTATACGCTGATGACACGGAAAAATCAATATAATGCATAGCTTTTTTGGTAAATATCCGTATAAAATCATTCAAATTCCGAGCGCAGTTCCAGAAGTACTTTCTTTTCTATTCTGGAAACGTAGGATCTTGAAATTCCGAGCCTTTTTGCCACTTCTCTTTGAGTGAGCGGAGGTTTGTTATCAAGCCCGTATCTCAAAATGATTATCTGCTTCTCACGCGGGTTCTTAAGGAGGCTTACAAGACGAAGAGCTTCCTCGGTTTTCACCTTTCTTTCAACATCCTCGGCGATATTCGTTTCATCGCATACAACATCCATAACAGTAAGCGGATTTCCCTCCGGATCTACGTCTATGGGATCTCCGAGAAGAATATACTGCTCTTTGTTTTTCTTCGCCCTAAAGTACATGAGTATTTCATTCTCGATACAGCGGGCGGCGTATGTGGCAAGCTTGGTGCCCTTGCTTTGGTCGTAGGAATTAATTCCTTTTATAAGACCAATCGTGCCGATGCTGATAAGGTCGTCCTGGTCGCTGTAGCTTGAATAGTACTTTTTTATGACATGCGCGACCAGACGCAGGTTGTGACTTATCAGCTCATCCCTCGCCGCCCGCCGCTCCTTCTCGTCGGCAGAGCAGTCTCCGAGCACGGAGAGCAGCTCCGCTTCCTCAGCCTTCGACAACGGTTTTGGGAAGGACCCCGCCGACGAGAGCTTAAGTGCAAAGAAGTATACATAGCCGAGAAGATTAAAAAGTGACATAAACATAAAAACACCTCACAAGATTACTTTATAAATCTTATGAGGTTTTTTACTTGTACTATTCGGTCATTTTTATAAAATACCGTTTAAGCCGAGGCACACCGTACCTGTCAGACACGGTTTTTCAAAATAGAATATGACTTCTTTGAAATCAGTATGGTCTGAACGAGTAGCAATTGCGTGCGCCGGTCAGATTGCCAAACATATATTTTTTGCATGCCGACTCGCACATGATATACACTTTTCCGTCCTTGTAGAGAAGCTCCTCGGACATCGGTGCAAGCACCCAGTCCTTTTCAAGGTGGGCGCTGTCAACGTAAAAAAGCGGAACCTTGTCGCCGTCGTCCGTTGTGAACGTTCCGTCAGAGGCGTCCTTTACTCCGGCAAGTAACGACAAATACGACTTCATCGGGTTGTCATAGACCTTTATGTGAGAGGAAGCAACACTGTAAGAGGTAGAAATAAGCATCTTTGTTTCGCCCTTGTCGTCCTTTACGAAGCACATACCCTGTGCCTTGTCCGTAATCGAGAAGGCCGCAACAGGTCTCTTTTCGAGCAGTCCGAGCTCCGCATCCTTTGAGAGCACGTAAACCGTCATTATAGCCTGCTGATAGTCACCGCTGTCCGTTGTCATGTGATGACTTTCCGGAGTCTCATAGTCCTCAGCGATGTAAAATTCTCCGACAAAAAGATAACCGTCCTCAACATGAACGAACGCCGGCCCCGTCTGAGGATTGAATGTCCCTATAGGCTCTATCACGCCGGTAAATTCGGAATCCCTGGATTTTTCAACATAAGCGTCAACGAGGTCAGTCGATTTTTCTTTCGCTCCGAGAAGCTCAGATAATGAATAAACATTTATCTCATGTCCCGTTGCCATATACACAAAGTCACCGAAAACCGAGATTCCTCCGGCATGTGCGTGATCCGCCTTACCGTCATTTGTAAAGAGTGAAACAAAGCTCTGTTTGAGCTCTTTTCCGCTCTTTCCGTTTGTCATATATATACGCGATGCGCTTCCGTCTGACATATATCCGCAAACAAGATACATACCCTCCTTACCGTCATTTTCAACCCACGTTATGCCCTGAGGCACAAAGCCGTCCGACAGTCCGGGAATTTTAAATTCCTTTTCGGAAACCTTGTTAAATTCCCTGTATGAAATCTTCTGATAGATATTGTAGCCTGCAATAAAAAGAAGCGCCAACGCAACTATAACGGCAAGAATAATCAGAAACACCTTGCCCACCTTCTTTGCTTTCATACGTAACTTCCTTTCCGGATGAAAAAATTGCTGTGACCGCACATACGGTCACAGCCTCATTCTACCAATTTATCGCGGAATAAGCAACATCTTATCCTGAACGAGAAATTCATCGGTCAGGTCATTTTCCTCCATGACAAGAGAGACTGTTGTGTTATAATGCCTCGCAATATCCCATATACTTTCATCCTTTGACGCAAAATATATTATTGCGGCACTGTCGCACTCTCTGTTGTTTTCCCCCTCCGCAAAGGAAATATCCGAAACAAATTCCGTATTGCGCTTGTTAAAAATATTTGCATTTATCGAAAATTCCGTATCCAGCTCGATTATGCCGTCGGTATTTTTCACCGCTCTTTGAGAGACAATCACAATCTCCGGTGTGCAGAATACATTCACGGACTCCGCTTCAAATGCTCTCACATAAGTAAAGTCTACCGCGCGCTCGCAGTATCCGTAACCGTCCTCGGATGATTCTGTGAGAAAGCATACATTGACGCTGCCCGAAAGCTCGAATTTTCCGTTTTCAAATCTGTAGGATGAGCTTAAGTCCGTATACCAAACGTCTAATACACTTTCCTTTTCGGATACGGAGATATCCGTCTTTTTTGTTACGGAAAATGTTTCGCTCACCTTTTCAAGAAACTCAAGCATGGGAACTGTTTTTCGACCGAGGCTCACCTGCCTTTCCGTACAGTATGCATCCTCTACACCGTTCACTTCGATTTCCCTGTAGGCATGCATCTCAGCCATAAGCTTTGCGCTTATGTCAAGAAGTGTGTACTCACCGGATACATCTGCCTTAGGAATTACATTGAGCTGCGTGATATGTACTCTCGTGTCTATGATTTCATTCTCGTCAAGACCCGTTGCATCAACTATCTGACTGAGTTGAAGCTTTGTTTCGTAGAGAAAAATCCCGTTCTTCCCGGGTGATGTATACGACATTGAAATCATGAGATTTCCCTTTATCAAAGCCTTATCTTTAATGACCTTGATTTCATTCACAACAGCATATCCCGTAGTCCTTACAACAGACGATACCGGCGGCATATTATCAAGCGTTTGAACCTCAGTCACATGAAAGAACCTGCCTGCGTCGGCAACCGAATTTGCAACTCTTAAAGTCTTGGGCTTGCGCTGAATAACCTCGGGAAGCTCGGATGTCACTATGCCTGTCTCGAGCTTTTCTCCGGAAATAAACTGAAGAGTAACCGCGCCGTGCACATCCACTCGCCTTCCGGTCACGGCTCTTGAATTCATATATCCCGACCTTACATTGCAGTTTGTAAAAACAACGGATTCGGTGGTCTGCATATCGATTTGTTTTGAAAACGGTACGTTCGTGTCGTAGGTTTGCAGAGACTCGTTTTCATCGATATATATAATTCTCACCGTAACCGATCCTTCGGCCTTTATACCGTTCCCCTGAAGCGACACGGATGCGATACCGGGAATTGACGCACACTTCAGAATTCTCTGTATACCTGTGCAGTAATCCGGAAGCGTAATATCACAGTCAACGGGTTGCTCAATACTGTAGGTGTCGTTTTCGGAATACACAGCCACATTCTGCATCTTGAGTTTAAGTTCATCCATTCTTAAATGCTCCTCCGACAACAAAATTTTATTACTAATTTATATGTCGCAAAGCAAGGATATATACCTTTAATCCGTAATACCGAAAATTCTTTTAAGAAGCCCCCTTATGCCTCTGGGACTGTGTACAACAACTATTTTCATAAAAATACACCCCTTTGCATAGCCTTTTCGGCTTAATTAAGCCATTCTATGCAAAAAGGTGTGTTTGAGTTACTCGTTCTTATAAAGTAATATTAATCTCCGAAAAAAATGCGTAAGCGTCAAAAACACGGCGTTGTCTGAGTTTAAACCTATTTAAACTGCCACGTTTTTAAATCCTTTACCTCATTGTACATGGTACGGTAGCTCTCATAACGTGTTTTCGGTACCTCTCCGTCCAGGACCGCCGTTCGCACGGCACAGTCCTTGTCATCCATATGGGCACAGTTGGGATAAAATCTGCAATTTTCAATATACTCATGAAATTCAGGGAAGCAATCCGGAAGGTCCTCCTTCATGATTACTTCGTTTTTGAGTATTTCCAGACTCGCAAACCCGGGGGTATCCGCAACGTAGCCGCCTTCAAGCTTGTGCAATGTACACTCTCTTGTCGTATGCTTTCCTCTTCCGAGCTTTTGACTTATCTCCGCCGTCTTGATTGAAAGGTCGGGATCAATCCGGTTAAGAAGCGTTGACTTGCCTACACCGGAATTTCCGGTGAAGGCACAGGTTTTGCCCTCGAGTAATTTTTTTATTTCCCCGACGCCCTCGCCCGTTTTGCCGGAGGCAATAACGGTTTCAAAGCCGACTTTTTTATAAGTTGAATAAAGCTCGCCGATATCCGCAAGGTCGGCTTTGTTTAAAACAATGACAGGCTCTATTCCCCGACTTACGGCAATGGCCGTCAGTCGGTCAATAAGCAGCGTATTCGGCCTTGGCTCCGCACCCGCAACCACTATTATCAGCCTGTCAATGTTGGCGACGGGCGGCCTTAACAAAAAATTCTTTCTCGGCAAAACCTCATCTATGGTGTTTTCCGCCCTTTCCTCCTCGTTGACGCTTATGACAACCCTGTCACCGCACATCGGAGTAATTCCGTTTTTGCGGAAAACACCTCTTGCTTTACATTCGTAAAGCACCTGAGCGGATTCTACATAGTAGAATCCGCCTATTCCCTTTATGATTATGCCCTGTTTCTGATTTTCCTTTAAGCTTAAATCTTTTTCAGCCATAAACACCTTTCTTATATCCTGATAAAATGATTTTAATTCCGTTTATAAAGCAGGCGAATTGGAAAAACCAATTCGCCAAACCTTTAATTTAAAACAATGTTATTTTTGTATCAAGAGAATAGGTACGACTGGAAGACGCACTCGGAATAGTTGCTGTTACTGTATCAGAATCATTGAGTGCAGGAGAAACTGTAACATTGGTAAATCCTTCATTTGCAAGTATTGACTTCGCTTCAGCAACAGTCTTACCTACAACGTCAGGTATGGACTTCTTTGTAGCAATCGTATAGGTTTTCTGATTTGAAAGAACACCCGGTGTCTTCGTAAAGTCTGCGGTTGCGGAATAGACCATGTTACCACCGATTTTAATAACAATCTGCTTACCTGATCCCGTACCTACGACCGTTTCCGTATGTGTACCGCCGGCACAGTTTACTTTCTTTGAGTCAAACTGAACGTTGTCAACAAAGATCTCAAGTGTTTCGGTAGAACCGGTATTCGGTAGCGTAATCGTGATGTTGACGGAGGAGTTTGCAGCCTTTCCGGTGCTTATGACGATATCAATCTTCGTACCCTTTGAAACTGCCGTACCCTCGTCAATGCTCTGCTCTATTATCTGTCCTTCCGGCTTATCGGAATCCTCTTCCCTTACTCTGCCGAGCTTAAGACCGATTTCCTCAAGATAATCCTTTTCAATCTCTGTCTTGTTTGTCTTATAGTTGAGTCCGAGAAGTCCGGGAACTTTTACATCGTTCTCATTTACGTCAGTTGAAACATAAACGGTGATGGTTGTTGTAGTATCTGCCTTTGTTCCCTCTTTCGGGTCAGAGGAGATAACAAGACCCGGATCCATGCTGTCGTCGTACTGAGTTATAACCTTTATGCTTGTGAAGCCTGCAGCCGAAAGTTCGGATTTTGCAGCGGCAATTTCATGTCCCTTTATCTTCGGAACCTCAACAAGAGAACCGCCGGAAACAACCTCAAGCTTTATCGTACTGCCCTTTTTGGCCTTTGCTCCGCCGTATGGACTCTGGTTACAAACCTGACCTGCCTGATAGGTTGTAGAGGTAACGTACTTAACCTCAAACTTCCAGTCATCGGTATACTCCTTGTTGTTTTCGATTTCCTCGGTATAGACCTTTCCGAGAAGCTCGGGTACTTCAATCTTGTCGTTTTTGAAGATATCCGTGAAAAGAGCAAGGATGATAACAACTAAAATAACAACGCCGAGAAGTGCCGACATAACGCCGATAAGTATAGGAAGAACCTTGTTGTGCTCCTCTTCCTCGTCCTCAATCTCATCCTCGGCTTCCTCCGGCTGCGGAGAAACGGGAGCGCCGGCTGTCGGAATAACAGTCGTTGCCTGCTGACCGATATACTTTGTCGGCTCCTTGTCAACAAAGTAGCTGTAGTCAAACTTTATAGCCGGATTTCTTCTGAACTCATCAAGGTCAAGAAGCATTTCGGCAGCGGACTGATATCTGTCCTTTATGTTCTTCTGCATGGCTCTGAGCGTTATCTGCTCAAGACCCACAGGAATCTGAAGATTTATTTCTCTCGGGTGAACAGCCTCATTCTGAAGCTGCATGATTGCAACGGAAACCGCGCTGTCAGACTCAAACGGAAGCTTACCCGTTATCATCTCGTAGAGAACAACACCGACAGAGTAGATATCCGCCTTATCATCTGTTATCTCACCGCGTGCCTGCTCCGGACTGATGTAATGCACGGAGCCGATGGCACTCTCTGTCATCGTTCTTGTTTCGCCTCTTGAGAAACGTGCAATACCGAAATCCGTAACCTTGATGTTGCCGTTTTGAAGAAGCATGATATTTTGCGGCTTTACATCTCTGTGAACAATGCCCTTGTCATGCGCATGCTGCAAAGCCCTTAAAATCTGAGTTGTGAAATGAACAGCCTCTTTCCAGTTAATAACCTTTTGCTGTTCGATATACTCCTTGAGCGTTATGCCCTCGATATATTCCATGACGATATACTGCAGTCTGTCACCGAACGAAACATCGTATACCTTTACGATATTCGGATGGCTGAGTACTGCAATAGCCTTTGATTCGTTTTTGAATCTTCTGCGGAATTCCTCGTTTGCAAGGAACTCCTCCTTGAGTATCTTGATTGCAACTATGCGGTCATCTATGTTGTCGTATGCCTTGTATACAACCGCCATACCGCCGACTCCGATTATTTCTCTGATTTCATAACGACCATCGAGTCTTTTTCCTACGTAACTATCCATTTTCGCACACTCCCGTGAAGATTACACTAATAGTAAACACTACTTACAATTAATACGCTACGGCGACAACCGTTATGTTATCCGCACCGCCTTTTTCGTTTGCCATGTCAACAAGTGTATCTGCAAAATCTGTGTAGGGCCTGTCACATACAACGCGGTAAATATCTGACTGATCCACGAAGTTTGAAAGCCCGTCCGTACAAATGAGAAGAACATCGTCCGACGTTGTGTCTTCGGCAAGGAAGTCTGCTTTTACTTCCTCATCAACGCCAAGGGCACGCGTTATAAGATTTTTGCGTGGGTGGCTTTTGGCTTCATCGGGTGTTATTTCACCCTTTTCAACCATATCCTGTACCACCGAATGGTCTTTCGTTATTTGTCGTATTTCATTTTTTGAAACCAGATACGCTCTGCTGTCACCCACATGTGACACGTAAACCGCATCCGGTGTTATTATTGCAGCAACAACAGTTGTACCCATACCCTTGAGCTCCGAATTAGAACTTGCCATGTCGAAGACCTCATAGTTTGCGTTTGTTATCGCTGTAATCAGCAAATTTTTTATAGAAGAAGAAGTCATTCCGTCTCTGTAACCCATGGTTATCTTTTCGGAAATACTTTTTACGGCAGTTGAGCTTGCAATGTTTCCGCCGGCATTTCCGCCCATTCCGTCACACACTACAGCCCATGCCACTCCGTTCTGAAACTCGCCTGCGGCGTATGAGTCCTGGTTTGACGAACGTACCTTGCCGACATCTGTCTTAGCAATTATTCTCACACCTTCTCCTCCTTTCGATCGTTTGTATGTTTTCTGCGAAGCTGTCCGCAGGAAGCGTCGATATCTCCCCCGAGGCTTCGCCTTATAGTTGTGTTTATACCGTTTTTGTTAAGTATATCTGAAAAGGCAACAATTCTTTCATTGCCGCTTCTCCTGTAATCGTTTTCCCTGACCTCGTTCGCGGGAATAAGATTTACGTGACAGAGCATACCGCGAAGCTTTCTCACAAGTTCCCTTGCACAGTCGTCCGTGTCATTTATTCCGCTCATCATGGCGTATTCAAAGGAAATCCTGCGTCTTGTAGTCTCCGTATACCTTTTGCACGCCTCAAGCAGCTCATCAACCGGCCACCTTTTGTTTATGGGCATGATTCTTGAGCGAAGCTCGTCTGTCGGCGCATGAAGTGATACCGAGAGTGTGAACTGCGGATGTTTTTCGATAAGGTCGTATATCTTAGGTACTATACCGCAGGTGGAAACCGAGATATGTCTTGCACTTATGTTCTTTCCGTTCCTGTCCGTAATGAGATCCAGAAACTTAAGAACGTTGTCATAGTTGTCAAGCGGCTCTCCCATCCCCATCATCACAATATGTGAAACACAGAGTCCGGATTCGGAATTATCACGTTCTATCTCATAAATCTGTGAAAGGATTTCTGACGGATAAAGAGATCTGACACAGCCGTCGATAGTCGAAGCACAAAAGGAACACTTCATGTTACAGCCCACCTGGCTTGACACACACACGGTGTACCCGTACTTATACTTCATAAGCACACTCTCGACAAACTCGCCGTCGCAAAGTCTGAAAAGATACTTTACGGTTCCGTCAAGCTTTGAAACAAGTTTTCTCTCAATATCACAGTTCTTTATTTCATACCTCTCCGAAAGCATACGGCGAAGGTCCTTTGAAAGATTTGTCATTTCGTCAAAGCTTTTCGCGTTTTTGGTATGAAGCCATGAATAAACCTGTCCGGAACGAAACTTTTCAAAGCCCTGTTCCTCAAAAGATGCCGACAGCTCGGGAAGGCTTAATGACTTGATATCCGTGTTCAGTTCCGATCACCCTTTTTCAGGACAGCGTAGAAGAAGCCGTCACAGTCATACACATGCGGTAAAACTGTTTTAATTGTTTTAAGCTCAAAGTCCCTGTGTTCATCCAAAAACCTTGAAACAACCTCTTCGTTCTCTTTGGGATTCAGGGCACAGGTCGAGTAAACCAAAGTCCCTCCAGCCCTCAGATACTTTGAAGAATTAACCAGAATATTGTACTGCAAAGACGGCAAATAGTCAATGTTTGTAGCCGTTTTGTAACGTATTTCGGGTTTCCTTCCGACTATTCCGAGACCGGAACAGGGTACATCGCATAGAATCCTGTCGGCAAGCCCCAGGCTCTCATCATACTTCTCCGCATCTGAAACACGAGCTTCAATGATATCTATACCGAGCCGTGCCGCTCCCTCTTTTATAAGCTCAACTCTGTGCTCATGGAGGTCAAAGGCTTTTATAACACCTTTGTTGCCCATCATTTCGGCTATCGTGAAGCTTTTTCCGCCGGGTGCGGCACACATGTCAAAGACAGTCTCTCCGGGCCTTACACCCAAAGCTTCGCAGCACATCTGAGATGATTTATCCTGAACGTGAAACATCCCCGCGTTATAATCAGCACTGTCCTCCAGCGCTCCGCTGAAGCTGTATTCCGCGCACGGCGACAGGGAAAGTCCGTTTTCATTGAGGTCTATTTCAAGTGTGTTCATCCGTATATATGTTTTTTGCGGTCCGAGTGAATGCTCCATGATACCGACTGCATCATCTTCTCCGTAGGCATTTATCCACATCTTAACAAGCCATTCCGGGAATGAATACTTCACGGAAAGATAGCTTTCATCGTCAGCATCGGGAAGCCTCAGACCGTTTGCGGATACCTTACGGAGGACGGCATTGGTAAGACCTGAGGCATATCCAGCCCTGCGTTTAACAAGGTTTACGGTTTCGTTTATCGCTGCCGTATCTGGGATTTTCTCCATGAAAAGAATCTGATATGCACCGAGTCTCAATGCACACAATACAACAGGATTCAGCTTTTTTAAAGGCTCCTTTAAATAAAGTTCGAGATTGTAATCAAGCGTGATTTTTCTCTCCACAGTCCCATAGACAAGAGCCGTGAAAAAGGCTTTATCGGCATTGCTCAGAGAGGGAGCTTCCTTCAAAGCACCGTCGATTGCCAGATTCGAATACGAATCATCTTTTTCTATTCTTATCAAAACATCCAGTGCAAGATTTCTTGCATTTTCATTTGAGTTTGCAGACATAATCCACCTCCGCAGCCGGTTAATCAAAGGATGCTCCGGGCTTATGCCCACGAAGATAATCTCCGGCAGACATCCTTTTTGAACCCTTCGGCTGAACTGTAACAAGTTTTAAAAGACGTTTGTCTCCGCATGAAACATACATGTCGTTTTTGTCGGTAATAATCGTACCCGGCTTCGTATCCTCAGACACCTTTTTGTCTGTAAGTGAAGAAAGATGTATCTTAAACACTTCACCTGAAAGCTGAGTCTGTGCAACAGGCCACGGTGACAGTCCGCGTATCTTGTTGTGTATGACGGATGCCGGCTCTGAAAAATCAATAGGGCAGTCGTCCTTTGAGAGCATTCTGGCATAAGAGGACTCGGAATCATCCTGTGAAACAGGGTTAAGCTCCCCTTTTTCAGCCAAAACAAGAACCTCGGAAACAACATCTGCCGCGAGAAAACTGAGCCTGTCAAAAAGTTCACCCGAGGTCTCGTCCTCACCTATCTCCAATGTTTTTGTAAGGAGCATATCTCCGGTATCAAGGCCCTTATCCATCTGCATGGCGGTAACCCCGGTCTCTTTTTCTCCGTCGATTACAGCCCACTGTATGGGAGCGGCGCCTCTGTACTTCGGAAGAATCGAGCCATGCGCGTTTATACAACCGTACCTCGGAAAGCTCAACACGTCCTCACGAAGCAGCATACCGTATGCGGCAACAACTATAACCTCCGGCTTCAGCTCGTTAAGTATAGGGATAGCTTCTCCGTTTTTAAGGCTTTTGGGTTGAAAAACGGGTATTCCGTTTTCAAGTGCACAGACCTTGACCTCCGACGGTGTGAGCTCAAGCTTACGGCCCTTAGGCTTATCGGGCTGAGTGAAAACTCCCGCAACCTCATGACCGTCGGAAATAAGGCGCAAAAGCGTCGGAACCGCAAAATCGGGTGTTCCCATAAATACTACTCTCATCTGTTCTCTCCTGTACGTTTAGTTATTCTTTGAATACATCATCCTGTAATTCCGTCTTAGGGCTCGGGTTGCGCCTGTCGATAAACAGAATTCCGTCAAGATGGTCTATCTCGTGGCAGAAGCAGCGCGCCTTCAGCTCCTCCCCTTTGTAAACGCACCATTGACCCTTTCTGTTTTGCGCCTTGACCTTAACAACTGCCGGTCTTATGGTTTCGTACCATTCTCCAGGAAGTGAAAGACAGCCCTCTTTTTCCGTCTGTTCTCCCTCTTCAAATATTATTTCCGGATTGACAAGCTCTATAAGACCTTCACCGATATCCATAACAATTACTCTTTTAAGCATACCAACCTGAACGGCGGCAAGTCCAACACCTTCGGCATGATACATCGTCTCTGCCATATCATCGAGAAGCATTGCCAGTTTTTCGTCAAATTTCTCTACGGGTCTGCTCTTCTTTCTGAGTATCGGGTCTTCCTTTGTTACAATTTTTCTTAGTGCCATTTTTATTCATCCCTTATTCTGAGTATTAAATTTTAATTTGAGCATTGTATTTGAAATATGTTATATGATATCCGGTATCGCGGATACGCCCGAATTTCTCTTATCCTTTGAAAATTCCATAAAGACCTCGGACATCATCGCGCGGAATCGTTTATTGTTCACACATTTTATCATCATTCTGTATCTGAATTTGTTGTTCACCTTATAAACCCGTTCAGGCATGGGCCCGAGAACAATTACCTTTACGTCTTCATATTTTCCGTTCACGGCCTCCTTCAGTGCATTGCTGAAATTCATCGCGGAATTTGCAGCCCTGCCCTCGTTTGCGCCCTGAATACTTACGGTGCATATGTTGCAAAACGGAGGATAAGTCATAATCCTTCTCATCTTAATCTCCGTGTCGTAAAAGGCTTCAAAATCCTGGCTTGCAGCAAGCCGTATAACGTCGTTTGCAGGCTGTATGGTCTGAATAATCGCCGTGCCCGGATAACGTCCTCTGCCTGCTCTCCCGACCACCTGTGTCAGAAGATCAAAGGTAGTCTCCACACTCCTGTAATCATCTCCGTAGAGCTGTTTGTCAGCCGAGAGAACTCCCACCAGAGTTACGTTTTCAAAGTCAAGTCCCTTTGCGACCATCTGTGTCCCTATCATTATGTCATACTCGCCGCTTCTGAAAGCAGAGAGCTTCTCTTCGTATGAATTCTTCTGCATGGTTGTGTCGGCATCCATTCTGAGAATACGAGCATCCTTAAGCACCCTTGAAAGTTCTTCTTCAAAACGCTGCGTCCCGACTCCCGAATAATGAACGTCGTTTTCACCGCAAAAGCTGCATCTTGTCGTAAACGGAACCGAATATCCGCAATAGTGACACATAAGCTTATTGTTTGCTCTGTGATAAGTAAGACTTATGCTGCAATTCGGACACATCGCCACCTCACCGCATGAATCACACGATGCAAAGGTGTTATAGCCCCGCCTGTTGAGAAGCAAAATCGACTGGTGTCCGTCATCTTTATTTTTCATGAGAGCCGAGAGCAATGTACGGCTTATTTCTCCCGTATTTCCCTCTGCCCGTTCCTTAAGCATATCAACTACTTCAACTCTCGGAAGCTTTGCATTTCCGAATCTGTCCTTTAAAACACAGAGTGAATATTTACCGGCTCTTGCAGCGGCAAAGCTTTCAAAAGACGGTGTAGCGGACGCGAGCACAAGCAAAGCCTTGCTTTCGGCGCACTTATACTTTGCGATATCCCTTGCGTGATAGCGCGGACTCTGCTCAGATTTGTAGGTATGTTCCTGTTCCTCATCCATTATGATAAGACCCAGGTTGTCAAACGGCGCAAACACGGCAGAACGTGTACCTATAGCAATCTGCGCAATTCCCTTTTTCACACGCTTCCACTCATCAAGCCTTTCACCGTCTGAAAGTGAACTGTGAAAAACGGCAACCTTTTCACCGTACCTTTTATGAAACAGCATAAGCGTCTGCGGTGTCAGAGAAATCTCAGGCACCATAACAATAACGCCTTTTCCGCTTTTCAGAACTTCATCAATAAGCCTGAGATAAACCTGTGTTTTACCGCTTCCGGTGACACCGTACAGAAGGCTTGTGCCCCCTCCGTTTTCAAAAGCTCTTAAAAGATTTTCAAATGCATTTGTCTGACTTTCGGTAAGTGCTATAGCTTCGGTATCATACGAACTCTCGTTATAGGGCCTGCGAAAAGTTTCTTTGTCATAATAAGTGACCAGTGTTTTCTTTTCAAGAGCGTTAACAACCGCCGGCGTAACACCCGAGTAATAACAGAGTTCCTTTACAGAGCAAGTTTTAAGCTGTGTAAGACAGTCAAGCGCGTCAAACTGTTTCTTTGAAATCCTTTCACCACGGAGAAGCACGGTCTTTTTATTGCTTTCCGCGGCTTCATTGTAAGCTTTTTCAAGCTCGCTCTCGTAAATCTCGGTGCGTACCATTCTTACGGTCTGATCCCTTGTTCCTTTTGTAAGACCGGGATAAATGGTTTTAAGAGCATCAAAAAGCGTACAAAATGTACGTTCCTTCATAAACTCGGCAAGCCTTATCATTCGCTCGTCAAACAACGGCTTCTTATCCGGTACCGAAGCTATACACTTCATACCTTCCGCCGAATCAGACTCTGCTAATTCAATGATTACACCCTGTCTTACCATACCACCTTTTCCAAAGGGGACCATGACACGGTATCCCGCCGAAATGCTTTTCGCATATTCGGCGGGAACAACATATGAATACAGTTTGTCAAAATGATATGCCGTATTTTGCACAGCAACAAGTGCAGTTGTCACGCCTGTCATATTTCCTCCGAAAAAGAATGTAAAAAATAGTTTTTGGCAGCAACGCACAAAACGCTGCTGCCGAAACGTTTATCAGATATCCTTTATTTCATCCGGTTCCTCGATGGCATACTCACCGTCAAGGAGCTTTTCAAGGGCAATTGATACCGGCTTTTCAGTTACCAGCTCGTCCTTTTCTTCATTTTCTTCTGAAATCTCTCTTGCAAGCTTTGCTGTTGCGGTTACAAGTGAATATCTGCTTATGTGCTTTTCACCATGCTCACCGTTTAAAAGTTTTCTGAGATCGGGATTGAATTTTTTGTTTTCTGGCATTGATGTTACCTCACTTTGTTTATAATTGTGGTTTTAATCAAATTTAACTTTCACAAGTCCGATATCCGAGTAGTCCTCTTTTGGAGCCGGAACACGTATGCTTTCATTAAGATAATCATTAAGCTGCTTATCCTTAAACTGATGTCCGTAATAAAACTCTTCGAATTTATCCGACTTCAGCTCAGTAAGCATCCGAAGATGACGTCTGTGTCTGAGAATAACCTCAAGTGCATCCTCTACGGCGTCCTCGACACGGTTATTTACGATGATATAATCGTAATCATTTGCCCTGCCGATCTCGGTTTTTGCAATTTCAATACGTCGTCTGATATCCTCTTCGCTGTCCGTATTTCTTGCTCTGAGTCGGTCTTCGAGAACACTCATTGACGGTGGCATAAGAAACATGGTGCGTACGTCCGGGAACTGTGTGCGTATCTTATCCGCACCTTGGACTTCGATCTTTAAAATAACTGTTTTTCCCTCTGAAATCCATTTTTTAATGGGTGCTTTTGGCGTTCCGTAATAGTGCTTTCCGTACTTTGCCCACTCAAGCATCTCGCCGTTTTCGATATTTTTTTTGAATTCTTCTTCCGAAACAAAGTAATAACTCACACCGTCGACTTCGTTTTCACGCATAGCCCTGGTGGTCATAGAGATGGAAACAATAGTCTTTTCATCTCTTTTTATTATTTCGTCGATAATTGTATCTTTTCCCGAACCGGAAGGACCGGAAATAATAAGAAGAAAACCGCTCTGTACAGACTCTGTCATACCGGTGACTCCTCCTCTTCATCTCCGTTAATCCTATGCGTAAGGGTTTCTACACCGAGATAAGAGAGAACCACCTGATCGTTATCGGTAATGATAACCGAACGTGTACGTCTGCCCTGAGAAGCGTCTATAAGCGTACCCTTTTCCTTGCAATCACCGATAATTCGTTTTACTGGGGCGGAATCCGGGCTCACCAAAGCGATTATGCGGTCGGTATTTATACAATTACCGAATCCGATATTAACAAGTTTCATTTCAATGGCTCCTTAAGGTCGGTTATTCGATATTTTGAACCTGTTCTCTTATTTTTTCGATCTCGGCTTTGATGTCTACAACAGTCTTGTTTATTTCAAAATCCGAAGCCTTTGAACCTATGGTATTTGCTTCGCGATTTATCTCCTGAACAAGGAAATCCATCTTTCTGCCGACAGCGTCCTTTTCATTGAACATGTCCTTAAGCTGGTCGATATGACTTCTGAGTCTTACGGTTTCTTCATCAACGGCAATTTTATCGGCATAAATAGCTGCCTCCTGAAGAATTCTCTGCTCATCCACAGCCGCTCCGTCAAGAAGCTCGCTGATACGCTGCCTAAGCTTTTCGTTATACTCTTTGACTGTCTCGGGTGAACGCTCCTCGACAAAGCTGACCTTTGAAAGTATGGTTTCTGCTCTGCCGCATATGTCGTCGCGGAGCTTTTCTCCCTCGCGCTCTCTCATAGCAACAAACTTGTCTGTTGCCTCAGAAAGAACCGACCTTACAACATTCCATATCTCGTCCTCGTCAGCCTCACCCTTATGAACTGCAAGAACGTCTGAAAATCTTGACAATACGCCTGCGGATATGTCGTCACGAAGCTCATAAGTGTCTCGAAGCTCCTTAAGTGCATCAACATAGGATTTTGCAAGCGTATGATTGACCTTAACGACAACGTCCTCGGAATCAAGTGATTCAATGTTTACGGTACACTCAATCTTTCCCCTTGAAACCCTGTTCTGCAGGTATGACTTTATCTTTTCTTCCAGAAAACTGTAAGTCCTCGGAACTCTGGTATAAAGTTCGAAATACCTGTGATTTACGCTCTTCATCTCGACAGAAACAAACATGGTTTCCGTTTCAAGCTGAGCTCGACCGAATCCGGTCATGCTTTTTACCATATATACGTCTCCTTATTGCAAGGCCATAAACTACCGTACAAGGTGTTTCTCTGCCTTGGAATTACAAAGTATTATAGCATAAAATCCGTCCTGTTTACAACCTTTTTACGGACTTTGACGCCTTTCGGAGACTGTTTATCTCCGAGGGTGTAAGCTCTCTCCATTTTCCCTGAGAAAGCATACCGAGGCGAAGAGGTCCTACAGCAGTTCTCTTGAGCCTTGCCACCTCAAGTCCAAGTTCCTCGCACATCTTTCTTATCTGTCTGTTACGTCCTTCACATATCACTATTTCCATAACGACACGTCCCGGTTCCTCAGTAAGGACCTTAACATCTGCCGGGAGAGTCATTTTTCCGTCAATCATTATACCGGTCGTAAGCTTGTTCAGTATGTCCTCATTTACACCGGGTCTGACAGTCACTCTGTATGTTTTCGGAACGTGCTTTGACGGATGAGTCATATTATTCGCGAACTCACCGTCATTCGTAAGAAGAAGAAGTCCCTCTGAATCCTTATCAAGCCTTCCTACGGGAAACACACGCACTCCTACGTCGGAGACAAGCTCGGCAACACATTTTCTGTCCATTTCGTCACTCATAGTGGTGATAAAGCCGCGCGGCTTATGAAGCATGATATACTTATGCTCCGATTCCTCACAGATCTTTCTTCCATCTACTGAAACCTTATCATGTTTCGGATCTACCTTATCACCGATATGCGCAGTTCTGCCGTTTACTGTTACTTTTCCGCGTTCAATGAGTTCCTCACTTTTCCTGCGAGAAGCAATGCCGCACTCGGCCATGTACTTTTGTAATCTTATTTTTTCGTCTGCCACTGTCAAAACTCCCATCTGTCATTCGGCATCAATACGTTTCCTACGTACTTTATTATTCAACAAAGCAACCACCTGCCATATCAAACATATGCAGGCGGTTGCGCTTTATTGCAGTTCTTACTGAATAAGTAAATTGTAATCAGTTCTTCTTGATAAGACCTGTCACCTTGTCGAACATCTCCGGAACAAGGTTAACCATTCTCTCAGCGGCATTGTCATAAGCAGTGATATGCTTAAGAGTAACCTGACCGTTCTGGATAAGGAGGAAAGCTACAGGAGTAATTGTAACACCTGCTCCGCCTGCTCCGCCGAAGAGCTCGTTTGAGCCCTTTGTCGGGAAGTCTGTACCGCCGCTTGCAAATCCGTATGTAACCTTTGAAACAGGAATTATAGTAAGTCCTGACTCTGTGTATACGGGATCTCCGATGATTGTGCTGACGTCAATCATGTCTTTTACTTTTTCAATTGTTGTTCCGAGCATTCCTGCTGCAGCTGTTTCTTTCATTAAAAAGCACCACCTAAAATTTATCTTTTTTCATTATTTGTTAGTTTAAAAGCGAGCAATTTTATGCTTCAACTTTTTTTCCGTTCTTTGCGTTCATCTTCTCTTTCTTTGTCTTTTTATAGTCACTTCTGAAAGAGAGTACACCTTTAAGCATGGACGGAACCATGTTTATAAACGGTGTAATAAGTCCTATCGGTCTGAATGCCACAAGAACATTCATCTCACCGCTGTCCTTATTCGCAAGATAATCCGGTGTCATGTCAAGCGCAATATCCTTAACAGTCATACTGCTTGCCATTTTACCGAGTGCCGGATATGCAATTGCGGCAACAGTACCATACTTTATAGCTGTCTTAGCAGCGTCGTCACCGCTTATCACAAGTCCTACTCTGAATTTTTTGATTGTTACCCGTCTCTGAACCTTTCCGAGAGTTTTACCCATCTTTCTGCTCATATAAGAAAGCAGGGCAATGATGGAATCAAACGAAAATCCGGAGATAAAATCCCTGGCACTGTCAATTGCCCCCGGGATATCATAAGCTTTAAATGTTGTGACGATATCATCAAGCTTTGAAACCTCATCTTCATCAACAACATCCGGGAATGGATTTCCTTCCATTTGGGCTTTGGCAGCCGCCTCATACTCAGCTTCCGCTTCCGGGATTTCAACAGACAGCCTTGCCTCTTCACTTTCAATACGCTTTTCCTCCTGCTGAATGAAAACCGCATCGTTCAAATCCTTTTCGGCACTCTTCTTTTCCTTTTTTTCGTAAGCCTTATCTTTGGCTTTATCCACAAATGTCGAAAGCTTAGGGCCAAACTTTGATTTCAATTTTTCAAGTTGTTTCGCACGCTTAGCCTTTTTCTCTTCAGTGAACATCTCGGGATAAACCTTTATTGGAATAAGGCCGTACTTGAGCCAGAATCTCTTGTTTTCATTCTCGTAGTCAAAGCCAAGCTGTACCTTGAGAGAAAGAGCAATAAGAACAAAAAGTGTAACAAGGATAACAAGTGCAAGTTGAATTCCGATTACCCAAAATAGTATCTTAAGAAATGCCAATAATCAACACCTCCCCTTTTTATTCAGTTTTGAATAATTATCAGTCCGTTTGACTTTCTTCCTGAAGTTCCGGTTCATCCGAATCCTCCGTTTTTTCCGGTTCGTCTTCAACGCCCGGAAGTGCAGGAAGCTCATCAAGCGATTCTATACAAAAGCAACGTAAAAACGTTGGCGTTGTACCGTAAACCAAGGGTCTGCCGGGCAGGTCAAGTCTGCCGCGTTCCTCTATAAGTCCCTTCTGCGAAAGAGAGGTTATAACGCCGGAGCAGTCAACACCTCTTACCTGCTCTACAAAAGATTTTGTTACAGGCTGATTGTAAGCAATAACGGCAAGAACTTCAAATGCCGCCTGTGAAAGCGGAATGTTTCTCCGCATCTCGAGGACCTTACGCACACTGTCCGAGAACTCGGAGCGTGTACACATCTGATACCTGTCACCGAGCTTTACGATACAAAGACCGCCTTCGTTTTCTTCGTATCTTGCCTTAAGGTTTTCAAGAACCTGCATACAAAGCTCGGGTTCAATCTCAAGAGCCTGTGAAAGTCTGTTTACGGGGACCGGATCTCCTGACGCAAAAAGAATTGCCTCTACGGATGCCTGAATATTGTTAGCATTCAAGCTGTTAACCTCCCCTAAGTATGATTTCTCGTAAGCTCAAAGCTCATGTCGCCTTTATCCTCATCAACCGCCCTTATACGCTTCGCCTTTACAAGCTCAAGAACCGCAAGGAAGGTCGCAACCATATCCGAGCGTGACTCCGATGATTCGATAAGAGCGTTAAACCTTATGTCGCCGCCCTTGAGAGCGCGTCTTAGGATAAACACAATCTTTGAAGATACGGAAACTATCTTCTTTGTGACGATTGCAGTAAATGACTCAATAGGAGGAGGAAGCTTACGTCTGCCTTTTCCGAGAGCACTGATATAAGCCGAAAACAGCTCATCGGGCTCATGGAGCAGCCGGTAGGTTTCGTCTCTGTCGATAACCTGAGGTTTCTTTGTTATCAGGTCAAAGCCGTTGGCCTCGTTTCTGAGCTTTTCAGCCATTATCTGACAGTCTCTGTACTCGAGAAGCTCACCCTGCAATTCCATCTTAAGCTGATCCGCCTCTTCATGCTTCGGAAGGAGCGAAACAGTCTTTATGTAAACCAGTCGGGCTGCCATCTCGAGAAACTCGCTGGCAACCTCCATGTCTGATTCCTGCATCTGTCTGACATACGATGTATACTGATCAACCAGTTCAACTATCGGGATATCCATGATGTCAAGCTTGTGTTTGGTTATAAGGGACAGGAGCAAATCCATAGGGCCCTCAAAAACCGGAAGTGTATATGAAAACTTCTCCATAGGGATCACCTCAATGGAGAGCGCTGAAGGGCAACGCAGAAATAAAGTATAAAAACTTAAGAACAAACGTCGAAAGCCATGCAACGGGTGTTGTAAGCACGCGTGTAAAAAGAAGAACCATAATTACTATGGAAATAATCTGCTGATTCGCATATATCTTATACTCAACCTCAGGCGGCAAAAACGCCATAAATATGGTGAAACCGTCAAACATAGGTATGGGAAGAAGGTTCAAAACAGCAAGATAAACACTTATCTGTGAGGTAACGGTAAAGAAAATGTCTATAGCCTGACCGATAACTACACCCGAAAGTTTGGGAAAAGCAACAAAAATAACGGTCCTTATAAAAATGAGGAGCCATGCGAGTAAAATACTCGAAAGAGGTCCGGCAGCTGAAACGAGAGCAAGGTCTCTTTTTGGGTTTTTGAAGTTCCGGGAGTCAATAGGACACGGTTTACCCCATCCGAAGCCGATAAGCACAAGCAAAACGGTACCCATGGGATCAAGGTGAGCCAAGGGGTCAAGGGTCAGACGGCCTCTAAGCTTTACCGTGTTGTCTCCAAGCTTATAAGCGACAAACGCATGTGAAAATTCATGGAGCGGAATCAATGCAAATATCAAAAAAACAGCTGCTACGATTGTGACCGCAATCTGTAAAATACTGCCACTGAAAAGAGCAGATAAAAGCATGAACTTCACCCCGAATAAACATAATTACACTTATAATTAAAATTATACAATAAAAAGGATACTAAAAAAAACTTAAACCGTCAATGGTAAAATGAAAAATCAGCACATTTTTAGTCCAACTATCCTATATATTCCGGAAAAATCCTGTTTTTTGAATACATTTCCACAAGATGTTGAAACCTTTTCGGCGAAAATCGACATAATTTCATCCGCCTCGTCTTCCCCGCACTCGACTATGAGAAGTCCTCCGGGTTTCAGCTTAGGAATCCACCGCCGCGCGATAGCACGGTAAAAATCCAAGCCGTCCTCCCCACCGTCGAGAGCCATATGAGGTTCTCTTTGTACCTCACTTTGAAGATCTTCTATTTCATCACTGCGAATATACGGCGGATTTGAAACAATAAGGTCAAACTCTATCTTCGACGAGTTAACGATATGTCCGCAGCCGGTGATAACGTCATCAAGAAACGGTGTGACATTTTTAAGACCGTAAAGAGCAATGTTTTGCTTTAAATACTCAAATGCCCTGTGAGATTTCTCAACCTCAAGCACCTTACAGTTATCAAAATTATAAGCTATGGTTGTGCCGATGCACCCTGAGCCTGCACAAAGATCCAAAACGCACGGTGTATAACGCTCGCTTCGTGAGGCATCCCTGCCGTAAATGACCTTGTACATCTCATACATCTTTTCTGACGGCACATCGTCAAAATTCTCACGGAGAAAACTTAAGGACATGTCAACCAGAAGCTCAGTCTCAGGTCTCGGAATAAGCACTCCGTCTCCGACTTTAAATGTAAGATTGTAAAAATCCCACTCGCCGAGAATATATTGAAGCGGTTCACCGGAAGCTCTTCTCCGAAGCGCGTCCTTCAGTTTTTCCAACTGTTCCTCTCCGACGTATTGGGAAAGACAGCTGTTTATGTTTTTTCTCCTGATTTCCGCTGCATACGAAACAAGTTCGAGCGCATCCGTTTCGACGTCGTCGGAATCCACATTTGAACCAAAGTTCAGGCTTTCTTTCGCATATTTTAAGAGTTCGGCTACCGTATATCTTTCTTCAATCATCTGATATCAAGATCCTCATCGTTTTCAAGAACGTACTCAAATGCTGCAATACCGCACTCAATCATGCTGTCATCAGGCTCACAGGTACTGATTCTCTGCATCCAAAGTCCGGGAGCAGAGCAAATCCTTGTAAAAAGATTGTCATGCTTTCCCGCATATCTTATAAACTCATACCCTATTCCCATAACAAGCGGCAAAACCAAAAGTTTCGCAAAAACCCAAAGAGGTCTGCTTGCCGAAAGTCCCGGAAAAATAACTATCAACGCCGTTGAGATGAATATACTCAGTATCATCATAACAAACATAAAGCTTGTTCCGCAGCGCGGATGAAATCTTATCTGTTGTCTCACGTTTTCAACCGTAAGCGGCAATCCGTGCTCATAACAGAAAATTGTTTTATGCTCCGCACCGTGGTACATGAACACACGGTGGATATCATTCATCTTTGAAACCGCGTACATATAAATAATGAAAACGATTATTTTTATGATACCCTCAAACAGAGGATGAAGTCTATGTACCTCTAGAACACCTTTTGAAACATACTTGTCAAACATATCCACCAAAAATGCGGGAAGATACATAAAAAGAAGAAGTGAGATAGCAACGCCGAGGACAGCCGAGACAACGCCTATCACCTTCATCATATGCTCTCCGAAATGCTCGTCGAGCCATTTATCAAACTTTCCCTCGGGCTCCATATCATCAAGACCGGTCTTTTCCGCGGATTCCATAAGACACTTGTACCCGAAAACTATTGATTCTATAAAATTAACAACCCCGCGAATGATAGGAAAGCCTAAAACCCTGTACCTCTCACGAAGAGGATTCAGCTTTTTTTCGGTCACCTCTATCTCACCGGACGGCAGCCTGAGTGCCATTGCGGCAACTTTTTTTCCGCGCATGACGATACCCTCTATAAGAGCCTGGCCGCCGATCATTGTTTTTCTTTCTTCACTCATATATCATTTACCTCTTGTTCCGGTTCGTTATTACTTTCTTTTGATTCCTCAACTATTTCCGGAGGAAGCGGAAGGTCGTCTGCAAGTTCAACATACTCGACAGGGAAAGTCACTGTTACACTTGTTCCTACACCCTGTTCGCTGTCTACGTCAAGTGTACCTCCGTGCATATTCACTATCTCATCACAGACTGCAAGACCTATACCGGAGCCTCTGACCGAAATGTTTGACTTGTAAAACTTTTGCTTTACCCTCGGAAGGTCCTCCTCGGATATACCGCAACCGGTATCCTCTATGAAAACTTTAAGAGTTGCCGTTTTTTTCGCCTCTGCCGAAGCCTCACCGGAGATGTCCTGCGTTTCTTCGTTATTTTCACCCTGCTCGGGCGGTAAAATCTCAACCGTTACGGTTACCTTTCCACCCTGTTCCGTGTACTTAAATGCATTGTCGAGGACATTTACAAAAACCTGTTTTATCCTGTCGGGGTCTCCTATCATGGGCGCGGGATTGTGCGGAGCATTGTAAATCAGCTCGATTCCCTCTCTCATGGACCTGTCCTTGAAAACAAAAATTGTTTCGTCAAGCTCCGCAAGAACGTCCATCTTTTCTTTTCGGAGGCTGAGTCTTCCGTTGATTATCTTCGAAAGGTCAAGAAGGTCGTTTACGACCGTGGTCAGTCTTCCCGATTCGTTTATAATAACCTCCAGACCCTTTTTTGTAAGCTCGGGGTCGGAGTCGCCCATCTCAAGCAATGTTTCTCCCCAGCCCTTTATAGCTGTCAAAGGAGTTTTCATCTCGTGTGAAACCGTTGAAATAAAGTCGTTTTTCATTTTGTCGGAAGAGCTTATCTCCTCCGCCATATAGTTTATGTTTTCGCACAGTTCGGAGATTTCATCATCATATTCCTGCGGCGATGCACGTGCGGTCAGGTCACCGCCGGCGATTCTTTTGGCAATGTCGTTTATCTCGTTTACGGGATTTACTATCGACTGAACAAAATAAAAGCCCGAAAGTGTTATAAGCAAGATAATAACCGCAAAAACAATAAGTATAATAATGAAAAACAGAGCAAGCTGTCTGTATATCCTATCCATGGAAATGATATACCTTATCGCTCCTGTCTCGTTACCGTTGACGGTCGGCAGCAGGAAGGTCTGTGAGCGTATAGGCTCGCTGTTTTCGTTTTCACCGCTGAACATCGCACTTCTTGTCTTTGAACGAAGAGCTTCATCAAAGTCGGGAATATCCTGCTTTTCGATATTGAAGCCCGAGGATGAAACAACAACGTTTCCGTCGGCATCTATGACCCAAACCTCCATGATATCCTTCTGTGAGAAGTTTTCCACATATGTGCGCGCGCCGGCTTCAAAGCGTTCACTCGATGACCCGATATAATTTGAAAAAAAAGCCGCAACGGAGTTTGAATACTGTGAATTAAGCTTCAGGTCAACCGTTGAGATATAATAGTTCTGGGTTATCATCAAAAGCGTAATGCTGAATAAAAGAAGGACAACAATGACACCGATCAATGTATTTGTAATCCATCGTTTAGTAATTCCGGATGATGCCTCCACCTGTTGTCCCTCCTTTCCGAATAATAACCTGCAAAATAATCAGACAATCCACTTGTATCCGAGTCCCCACACTGTTGTAAGGTGCTTCGGATTTGAAGGTGTATCCTCAATTTTCATCCTCAGACGTCTTATGTTTACGTCAACAATCTTTTCCTCTCCGTAATAGGAAGCGCCCCAAACCTCTTTCAGAATGTCGTTTCTTGAAAGCGCGGCACCCGGATTTGTAAAAAGATATTCCATTATCTGAAATTCCACCTGCGTCAGGTCTATGAGTTCTCCGTTTTTTGTGAGAGTTCTGCTACGTATATCCAAAACAAACTCTCCAAGCTCAATCACGCTCTTCGGAGCCGCATCATTTCCGGAGTTCATAACCACACGTCTGTGTACGGCGTCCACACGCGCCATAAGCTCGGCAGGTGAAAACGGCTTTGTCACGTAGTCATCCGCACCGACAAGAAGCCCCGTAACCTTGTCCATCTCCTCGGTTTTCGCGGTAAGCATGATTATTCCGAGACTTGTACTCTGCTCACGAAGACGCTTGCAAACCTCTATACCGTCCATTTCCGGCATCATTATGTCCAGGAGAACAACATCAAAGTCTCCGTTTGCCGCATTGAAAAGCTGAAGTGCCTGAAGTCCGTTTTCCGCCTCGGTCACCGTATAGCCCGCATGCTTTAAGTTTACAACCACAAATGCGCGTATCGACGCTTCATCCTCGGCTACAAGAATTTTTTTCATATTTTCACCTCATTATTTGAAGAAAACCACACTGTTCTCAATACTTTCATCGGTAAAGCCCATTTTTTGACCGGCACTTGTTATACTGCCGAAAATGACGTATTCTCCGTTCGTAACTTTAAACGTGTAGGTCTCGTTTTTTGAAAACTCATTCTTTTTCTTTACGGAAAGCGTAAACAGCGGTTCGTGTTTTTTCATACCGTCTTCGGAATCGTAAAAAGTGACAACACCTTTATCCGTCTGTCTATAGACAACAATTTTGTCCTTTATCCTCTCGTCAAGCATAAACGCATATCCGATAGGATTGTTTACAAACGAATAACACTTCGGCCGAAGACCGTCATGCGTCATTTCACACCATGTGGTGAGATTCAGCCTTATTTCGCCGGCATTCGTCTGACTTGAAGAAACAGCGGCACTTTCCCTATCGATCGACAAGGACTCATTTACGGGAATTTCTATTATTCCGTCCTTATCGATATCAAGTGAAGGAACAGCGGGACTTCTCAGTGTCTTAAGGTTTGACAGCGTTTCAGGGTCAAGCAGCGGTGCAACAAGAGCATGCGCATTCGAATCCCACCATATAACCTCGGTTATCATGCTGTCATCGCCCTTATAGGCGTCAAGATAAGCAATTGCCCTGTCCTTATCTATTTTTTGTATCTTCAGGGAAGCATACGCGGAAACGGATCCGTCAAGAGAAACCGTATTTCCTACGGGAGTGATAGATTTATCATCCGACATCTTGAGCAGTGAAGCATATGACTTCTGCAGCTTGGTATCACTGTTATCGAGCCATGTTACGAGTATTTCATCCTTACCGTCACTGTCCATGTCGGTTATTCCCATATACGAATAGCTCTGATTTACGGCTGTATCAAGGCCGCGAACCTTTCCGTCGGATGTATTGACGGTATGAACCGTCATAACCTTTGATGCATTTGCCTCATAAAGGCTCCAGCCTATAACTATCTCCGACCTGCCGTCATTGTTGAAGTCGGCAAAAGTAACTGACGCAACCTCGCTTCCGTAGCCGGTATCATCGTAAACACTGACCCATTCACCGTCAATAATGTCAAGTACATTGATTCGTACCGTTGCCTCATCGGACTTAAGCGTGTAAAAGACAAGGACCTCGTCTTCTCCGTCACCGTCAATATCCTTTGTAACGAAGGCAGACCTGTAATCTCCCGTCGAAGGGTACTTGAGTATGATATTGTTCTTATCATTTACGGATGCTTCAAACGCCTCCTGAATAAGCGCGTTTTGACCCGAAAGACCCGGAGGCGTCATAATTTCCGCAGGAGCCTTCAGTCTTATAACAAACAAAAGGAGAAAAGGAAGAAGTATAAGAGCCGATGCATATATGATTATCCACTTTTTACCCATATCTGTCCCACTCCTTTCATGTCAAGTCTTGTAGTTTGCTAAAATATGCTTTTATGTCGTTGTTTTCTGCTCATTTACGGTGATATACACCTTAAAGGTCGCACTGTCGTTGACGGGTTTTCCGTCCTTTATCTTTGAGGTATCCATCTCGACAGTATTTATTCCGGTTTTAAGAGTTCCGAAGTCTACGGTACCGAGTGAAATCTCCTGTAATGTACCGAGCTTGTTGGTGTCAACCGCAATCTTTATTTTCTCCGGTGAACAAAGGATGTGCGGCGGATTGTCGATGTAATACGTTGGAATATTTGAGAAATCCACGGTTACCGGCAGTTCAACGGTTTTGTAAACCGGAATTGTTATCGTAACATCCTTTTCACCCGTATCTACGGATATATACTTTATCTTTGCGCCGTAAGCGTCAACTATTGAAAGCTCCGCTGTAAGCGTTTCGGTTTCCTTTAGCTTACCCTTTGTTACAACGGTCGCTAAGGCGTGTCTGATTTTGCCTATCTCCGTAGCCGGACCCGTAACCTTTATTTTTTCAACAGAGAGAATCGGATCGTCCGTCGAATAGTCTTCGGAATAAAGGAGCTTATCGTTTTCACACGTTATCTTCGGCTCGACCGTAAGCTCTACAGTCTTTTTTGTGTCAAAGTAAACGTCGATATTGTCCATCGATTTTGAAACAATCTGATAGTTGGCGTTCGGATCCTTTGCCGTTGCTTTAAGCTGTAGCGAATAATTACCCGGTGCGTCAACATGCGAGGTTACGGCAGTAACCGTAAAATCGTCTGCGCCGAGTACATTGTCGCCGACAAGATATCTTTTACCCTTTACGGTTATGTCAACATAAACGTCCTCAATACCGAAGGTTTCGTATCCTAGCTGACTGGGTACGCTGTCATCAATTGTTACCTTTACGTTTTCGACAACGCGTTCTATCTCGGGCGCCTCGTTCAGCGAGATGGCAAGCCATACCGCAAAAGCGAGAACAAACGAAACAACGAGAAGAATTTTATTATTGCTGAGTAAGGACTGCAAGGATATTTTTTTAATCTGCCTGTTGTTTTTCATTGCTGTCCTCCTCTGTCTTTTTTTCTTTTTTCGAATCCACCGGCACACACAGGAAGTTTAGCAGCATTTCACGTGCTTCACCGTCAGAAATATTTCTCTTGAGGATGCCTTTATTGGCAATTGAGATTCCTCCCGTTTCCTCGGAAACAACCAAAATCATGGCGTCACTCTGCTCGGACATACCGATTGCCGCTCTGTGACGCGTTCCGAGGTCGGAGCTTAAGTCATTTTTCGAGGTTAGAGGCAGTATACAACCGGCAGCGTAAAGCTTGCAGTCCCTTATAACCGTAGCTCCGTCGTGAAGTGCCGAGCCGGGATAAAAAACTGTTTCAACAAGCTCAGACGTAACGTCGGCATCTACCAGCGTACCTGTGCCTATTATCTCTCCGAGCGGCGTATTTTTTTCAAAAATCATAAGTGCGCCTATGTGCTTGTCGCTCATGTCCGATGCGGCACGGCAAACCTCGTTTACCATATGCGCAACCTCGTCATTGTACGCTATCGCACGTTGGTATGAGCCTCTTCCGAAGATATTTTTTATACCGGAAAAGTTCTTACTTGTTCCGAGTTTTTCAAGCATTTTACGTATTTCAGGTGAAAAAATAACTATGAGAACGACAATGATGTTGTTAAATACCGTTCTGAAAAGATAAGCGCTCGCCTGCATATCAAGAATAACAACCAAAAGGTACATAACAGCAAAAATCACAATACCTTTTGCAAAGGTAAGTGCTCTCGAGTCCCTTATCATTTTTATGATGTAGTAGATGATAAATGTAATGAATAACAGGTCAAGAGTGTCGCTGAACCAGTTATAGGTGGAAAAAATACTCAGCATCTTTTCAAAAAACGTATGTATGTCACTCATCTGTCATTCACCTCCGTTATCAGCGCTACGGCATGTGCCGAAATCCCCTCGCCGGAGCCTGTAAAGCCAAGCTGTTCTTCGGTTGTAGCCTTGACATTTACTCTGTCCGGAGAAATATTGCAGACCGTCGCGATGTTTTCCTTCATAGTCGGGATAAACTCCGCCATTTTAGGCTTCTGTGCGATAATTGTAGAGTCGATATTTCCCACGGCATACCCGTTTTCCCAAATAAGCTCCACAACCCTTTTAAGTAAAACCATACTGTCTGCACCCAGAAAAGAATCATCGGTATCCGGAAAATGCTTTCCGATATCTCCGAGTGCCGCCGCACCGAGAAGCGCATCTGAAACGGCGTGTAATAGCACGTCGGCATCCGAATGTCCGAGAAGACCCTTTTCATATGGAATTTTTACACCGCCGATAATGAGCGGCCTGTCCGCTGCCAGTCGGTGAACGTCATATCCGTGTCCGATTCTCATAAATAAGCTTTGCTCCTTCGCTTTTATAAAACACAGGCTTCCTTATTAGTCTTATTATCAGTCTTATTGCTCTGTTAATCCGGTGATTAATCTGATTGGTTTGACTATTCCGTCAAAGAGATCATTCATTTATGTCTATCGAGATGATTTTAATATCCTCATGAGGCTTGTCATTGGGACCTACAGGCACAGCTGCAATTTTGTCAACAACGTCCATGCCCTCATATACATGGCCGAAAACGGTATGTCTGTAGTCAAGCCACGGCGTGCCACCGAGTTTTTCATAGCTCTCAACGCAGTCTACGGGGAATTCCTCGGGCATTTCCTTCATCTGCATGAGAAGTGAGGGATCAACCGTATTTGCCTGAACGATAAAGAACTGACTCCCGTTTGTACACGGTCCCGCATTTGCCATGGAAAGGGCTCCGCGAAGATTATGAAGCTTCGGTGTAAACTCATCCTCAAAGGGTCTTCCCCAAATGGATTCGCCGCCCATACCTGTTCCGTTCGGGTCTCCTCCCTGAATCATAAAGTCCTTTATTACTCTATGGAAAATGATACCGTCATAGTATCCGTTCTTTGCGTGTGTTATAAAGTTTTCAACTGCCTTCGGTGCTTCCTCCGTGAAAAGCTTAACCCTGATAGCTCCGAGAGTAGTGTTAATAGTTGCTGTTATCTCGCCGTCTGCCGGCAAAGTTGTCTGAATACTCATTTTTACTGACTCCTTTAATTTTTCTTGTTGTCTTATTCTACGATATCTGTTTCAAGACTTTTGTACTCTCCGTTATGCTCTTTTGCAAGCCTCAGCAAATAACTGTCAACAGCGGCAAGAAGCTCGATGTTAAACGGCAATGTACGTTCAAGCACAAGTCTGAATCTCGGTAAAACCATGCCCTCCGGCACAGGCTCGGAAACCATATCCTTGTATATGAAGGATTTCTCCGTGCTTTCGGAATAGCAGGACATCGCGTCCTTTTTACTTGCAAACACAATGTTGAATCTTATGGGTCTCGGTATAGTTCCGTCATCACCGTAGGTTTTGAGAGATTTCAGTATCTTCATGTTTTCGCTTTTCTTCATCTGAACCTCGTTCGGATAAAGATATTTTTTATACTGAAGTCCGTCAGGGTCGCTTACAACAGTAGTTTCAACATTTCTGAAGGATCCCATAAAAACCTCACTGAGCATCTTCTTCGAAGACAGAGCCGAGCGCTCGGGTATATAAAACATGAGAAATGCCGTTCCCGAGGATCCTATAACGCCTTGCCCCACAAAACGTCCGCTTATGTGTTCGGCTATAGAGGAACGAACGGTAGCGATATATGATGCTTCGGACTCGGATATAAGTGTCGGCAGCTCCAGCCTTACATAAACATCCATCTGTATCTTCAGGCAACAGCTGAGTGCATTGTTCGGAAGCGTATCCATAAATCCGAGGTCACATCTTATGAAAACAGGCTGTTTTCCGAACACCTCGGTATACTCACAAAAGTTCTGCTGTACGGTTCCGGGGGATGCGTAACTGTTCTTGAAAATCGAATCAAGCAAACTCATTTTTTTCTCTCCTAAACATATTTCTCCACGTTAAATATACTATTCAGTTATGATAGCATAAATACACCGACAATACAAGATTAATGCCCAAAACTCGTGTAATTTCATATACTGAAATGAGGTGTCGAAACCTCTCGGGCCGATTCTTATTACAATTAACTTTCCGGAGGAAAAAATATGGCCACTTTTACAAATCAGGCAACGCTGTCTTACAACGATGCAATAATCAATTCCAACACCGTAACCGGTGAAATAGTCGACCCGATAACGGTCGCTAAAAATGCCGGAACGGCATCATATAACACAAATGATATCGTCCCTTATTCGATAAGTCTCGTAAACACCGGCGCAACCCCGTATAACGGTCTGACCGTAACGGATAATCTCGGTGAATATACTGTTGCCGGAACACCCGCGCAGACATATGTCCCTCTCACATATGTTCCCGATTCAGTCAGGTACTACGTAAACGGTGTTTTACAGGCAACGCCGACGGTAACGGGTCAGTCCCCTCTTACGATAACGGGCATCAATGTACCTGCGGGCGGAAATGCGGTAATACTCTTTTCCGCAAGACCCAACAGGTTTGCTCCGCTCGGCACGGCGGCAAGGATAAACAACACAGTATCCGTAACGGGTGCCGGCTTTGTTGACCCGCTTACCGCAAATGCAGCGATTCCGGTTGCGACAGGTGCGGCACTCACAATAACGAAGAGCCTCAATCCAACAACCACAACAAGCAACGGACAGATAACCTATACCTTCGTGATAGCAAACAACGGACCTACTGCCGTTACGGCGGCAGATACAGCTGCGATAACCGATACCTTTAATCCCCGTCTGACAATAACCGGCGTTACGTTCAACGGCACAAGTTGGGCTGAACCGACAAATTACACCTACAACGCACAAACCGGTGAATTTTCAACCGTACAGGGCGGTATAACCGTACCTGCGGCAACCTACGCTCAAAATCCGGTTACGGGCGAATGGACGGTTACACCGGGAACTTCTACACTGGTCGTAACGGGAAACATCTGATAGCACCGTAATGTAACACAAAAAGTCAGGTCTGCGGCTTAGTCATGCAGACCTGACTTATCATTCAAGGCTTATCATTCTCGTCCTTGCTTTCTAAAAAAGCGACTTCCTTATCATAATCCGCTTCTTCGGAAAGATTTTCTTTTTCTTTTCTCTTTTTTTTGAGAATTATCGCATACGCAGCAACCGACCCTGCCATAACTACAAGGTTTATCGCAAGTGCAATTAAAAATTGCGGAGATCTGATGTTCAGCACGTTAGTTCCTATAATCGGAAATGTCACGGCAAGCACAAGCATTCCGAGAACCGACGCCCCGAGATATGTGGGATACGGAACCCCTATCGCACCGAGGTAAATGCTCATTATGTCACAGGGAAGGACACCGTTTGAACGAAGAATAAGCGTAAAAAGGAAGCTGTTAATTTCGGAAAGTTCCTGAACTCTCTTCACCTTAGGGGATTTTCTCTCAACGTATTGAAGAGCGCTCTTTCCCGCATAACGTCCCCACACATACGGAATAGTAAGCATAACAACCGTACCGATGAGGTTTATGGCTATAGCCTCGTACATGGGAAACATAATCCCCGTCAGCGCATACAAAAAGCCCACATAAACAACAACACATATGCTTTTCAGTCCGAAAATAATAATCATAAAAAGTGCCGCAAGCACAGGACTCGCAGGAGTAAGCTTAAGCACACCGTCAACCGTTATTTTATCCTTGTTTATAACACAGAGAACTATGAGTGCAATCCACAGCACGGTTATGATTATGTTCGCAATTTTCTGAACCTTCTCGGCGGGAGTGCGCTGCATAAGGTCAATATTTTTTTGAATACTTTTTTCCTTATCGTCTTCCGAAATCAATCGGTTCTTCAAATAAGACTCCCCCTCGCAAAAGAATCATAAGAATCCAAAAAAGTTTAATATCATAATAACTTAAAAAGCAATTTACGGGAAGTCCATAACACATACCCGCGTATAGACTCCCCGTTTTTTGGTGCTGGTGACCGGACTTGAACCGGTACGGTGTTGCCACCGAGGGATTTTAAGTCCCTTGCGTCTGCCGATTTCGCCACACCAGCGTATATATGCTTCAGAGAAGCAATCGACCTGCATATTTTAGCATATGCAGGCCGTTTTTTCAACGAGTTTTTTTATTTTGCCTTACGGAACTTTATCTTAATCGACTGCTTAGCCATATTCGGCAGGATATACTTAAGTTTTTCCTCCGAGGTCCTCATTGTGGAGCATCCCGGATTGTCTCTGTAAAGCTTGATTGCGTCAAATTCGCACCTTGTTGTACAGAGTCCGCAGCCTATACACTTGTTCGTGTCAACAACCGATGCACCGCATGAAAGACACCTGTGTGCCTCGAGCTTTATCTGTGTTTCTGTAAGCGGCTTTATCGGATCTTTGAAGGACTTAAGGTTTGCTATGGACTCATCCATTGTCGGCTTCTGTCTGTCGGAATTGTCATAGTTTTTAACACTGATATTCTCTTTGTCAAGTTCAATAAAGTCACGTCTGTTACGGCCTATCGTGAGCGAAGAATGAGGCTGCACGTATCTGTGGATAGAGATTGCTCCCTCTCTTCCTGCCGCAATTGCGTCTATGGCAAATTTCGGACCTGTGTATACATCGCCTCCGACAAAGATGTCCGGCTCTGCTGTCTGATATGTAAGCTTGTTTGCGACAGCGCCGTTTCCTCTGCCGAGTTCAACCTTTGTGCCGTCGATAAGGTTACCCCATTCTATGGACTGACCGATAGAGAGAATAACATGTGAGCAAGGAACGGTGATAAGGTCATTTTCGTCATATCTCGGAGCAAATCTGTGATTTTCGTCAAATACACTTACGCACTTTTTGAACACGACGCCCGTAACCCTGCCGTCCTCAACAAGGATTTCCTTCGGGCCGTATCCGTTGCTTATGGAGATGCCCTCTGCCTCCGCCTCTTCGATTTCCTCGTCACTTGCTGGCATTTCGTTACGTGCTTCAAGACAGAACATGGATACCTTTTTCGCACCGACTCTTGTTGACACTCTTGCTGCATCAATTGCAACATTACCGCCGCCGACAACCACAACGTCTCCCGAAAGCGGGAACGCCTCGTCCTCTCCTGCCCTGCGAAGGAAGTCAACTGCGGTATAAACGTCGGCGGAATCCTCACCCGGAATTCCTGCCTTCTTTCCGCCCTGGCATCCGATGGCGATGTAAAACGCCTTATAACCGAGCTCTCGAAGCTGCGCAATTGTGAAATCCTTGCCTATCTCAACTCCGCACCTTATCTCAACGCCGAGTGATTTTATAACCTCAATCTCTGCGTCTATAACGTCCTTTTCGAGTTTAAATGACGGAATACCGTATCTGAGCATTCCGCCCGGCTTCTCACTCTTTTCAAAGATAACCGGCTTGTAGCCTGTAAGGGCAAGGAAGTATGCGCAGGAAAGACCTGCGGGGCCTGCTCCGATTATGGCAACCTTTTCGTCAAAACCACCCTTGGTTGACGGAACGGTCTTCTTCGGTATATACCTTGTTTTCGCATTAAGGTCACGCTCTGCTATAAACTTCTTTATCTCATCTATCGCAACAGGCTTGTCAATTGTTCCGCGTGTACATGCATCCTCACAGCGCCTGTTACATACGCGTCCGCAGATTGCAGGAAGCGGATTGTCTTTTTTGATGAGAGCGAGAGCCTCTTCATATCTGCCCTCTTTTGCCATCTGGATATATCCCTGAATGGCGATATGAGCGGGACATGCCGTCTTACAGGGTGCCGTACCTGTGTCATAGCAGTTTATACGGTTAAGATCCCTGTAGTTCGGGCTCCACATGTGCTCGCCCCACTTTTGGTCTGACGGAAGCGGTATCTTCTTGTACTCAACCTTCTTGCCGTCCTTAGTGCAAAGCTTCTGTCCGAGCTTTACAGCACCCGCAGGACACACCTCAACACACTTGCCGCAGGCAACACAGTTCTGCTCCGTGACCTTTGCAACATATGCGGAGCGCGACATATTCGGAGTATTGTAAAGCTGAGAGGTGCGGAGTGCGTAACATACATTGACGTTACAGTTGCAGATTGCAAAAATCTTGTCCTGACCGTCGATATTGGTTATCTGGTGAACAAATCCGTTTTCTTCGGCTTTTTTCAGTATTTCAAGAGCCTCTTCCTTTGTGATATAATGGCCGCCCTTATTTGTCTCGACAACATAGTCAGCCATGTCTCCGACAGCTATACACCAGTCATCAGGGTCATCGGCACAGCCCTCGTCAAAAATCTTTCTCGAGCGACGACAGGAGCAGGGAGACGCTGCATACTTGCCCTCATACTTGTCGAGCCAGTGAGAGATATGCTCTATGGATACCGAATGGTTTTCCATTGAGATTGCCTCTTCAACCGGAATAACGTGCATACCGATTCCGGCTCCGCCCTCGGGTACGAATTTTGTTATTTTATCAAGGGGAAGTCTTGTCATTCTTTCAAAGAAAATACCTACCTCAGGATGCTCCTCCAAAAGGTCGGCATTCATGTTTGAAAACTCGGCGCTGCCCGGTACAAACATCGGAAGAACATACTGCTTTTCATGCTGCAGGTTCTCCCAGTTGTACTCAATAACACCGTTTACAGCCATCTGCTGGAGTATAGGCTCAAGCTCCTCGGCACTTCTTCCGGTAAGCTCAACCATCTCTGCAAGAGTCTTCGGCTTTCTTACACCCATTTTGAGCGCGATTTCAGCCATCTCATCAGTACACATTGCGGCAAGACCCCAGTATTCGGGATCTTCCTTCGTCACCTTTTTAAGTCCGAGCTTCTGCGGAATTCTGTCCGTAACAGCCTTTGCAAGCTCTGCAATAACAGGTCGGAACGGCTCATCGCTTCCGTTGTACTCCGGATACTTTATCTCGGGATAAAGTTCTCTGTCGTTAAGATCTGCTTTACTCATTGACTATACTCCCTTTCATCAATTATTCATTTGTATCCATTAACAAGACAAAAATTGGTCAGACCAATTATATACACATATATTTTATCAAAACGATGATGAATTTTCAAGAGAAAACACCTCAAAACTTTCGCAATTTTGAGGTGTTTGTAGCATTTACAGATATTTTTCTTTCAAAATATCAAGCAGCATGTTAACATATTTGCTTTCGGCTATGTGAAAATCTTTTTCATACATAATTTTTTCGTTCTTTTCATCAATATATACTATCATTGAAAACTGCACTATACCTATTAAAATGGACATACGTCATATATGGTGCAACTTTTGTAGCATCACAACTAAATTAAACTTTGACATGGAGAAAATTAAAAATGACATAACGAAGCACATCAAAAGTTATCATTGATTTTGATGTGCTTCAGTTGATAAAAGGTTTATATAAAAGAACTATTTATATAAACCTTGGGGTAAATAGAACTTATCAATAATCATATCTGTATTTTTTATATTTTGCATATATACATATACAACTCTTTTTTCTTTTTCGTCCACTAAGGCATACTGATAACAACTAAATTTATTCCAGGTTTCAATATACACAGTCATATTAAACAAACTACTCATATCATTAGTTTTATCACAATCGGATAATTTTTTTATGCGGTACAGTTCATCTTCAAAGGCTATATCATCACTATATTCTATAATAAGTTCCATTTGCCATGAAGGAATACTTTTTCCTGTAATGTATTCACATATATATTTTTTTACATTTAAGGAATCTATATCTTTTGGAAAAAAATCTACACAATTTTCACCACCAATTAGCATCACATTTTCGTATGATGATTCAAGGTCACTTTTTTCTGCATATTCTATCAAATCATTCAATTTTTTGCCTTTACCAAGTATAAAAAAGTAAATAAAATACACAATCCAAATAACAGACGCGACAAAAACTCCGAAAATTTTAGGAATTAGATAGATAGTACCCGCCATCTCTACTTCCATAGTTAGCCATATCCACAGTAATAAACATATAGTAGTTAACTCGACTAATAACGAATACCTTTTTATATTTTTTTTCATTTATCTTAATCCTCACTGCTTTCAGTTTAAAATATAACCATTACTTCTCTTATATCCCCACCAACTGTCAATATAATCTAAAGCTTTTGCAATCATCTCACCAATGCTTGTTCCAAATAAAGTTAAAGCAATTTCAATAACAGTTGGTAAAACACGTACAATAGACCATCCGAAATATTCTAAAATTTTTCCACGTATTTGATATACGACCCTGTTTTTATTCACTTTTAGAAATTGTTTCAATGCTTTATAACTCATATATGTTCTTCCAAGTGACACAGCAATGATAATTACATCTATAATCCTTGAAACCCATTTAACACTATTCCACCAATACCGTCCCAAATAACCACATTCATCAATTGCATTCACCGGGTCATTCTCACAGTATGCAAATGGGTTGTAGGATATCTCGGATTCTGTTGTTCCTATGAAGTTTACGTCATCGGAATTTAAGAATCTACCGGTTTCAGGGTCATAGTATCTTGACTGAAGGTAGTAAAGATTTGTATCTGTGTCATAGTAGTAACCACGGTAACGGAACGGATTAAGATTTCCGAGTGCAGAATTTGTTCCGGTTACCGAAAGAACTTTACCCCATGGATCATAAGTATACTCAGCTACAACATTGCCGGAGTCGTCAGAGATAGCAACGATATCTCCCTGCATATTCTTTACGTAAAAATAAACGTCTCCGTCATACTCAAAGCCTGTGAGGTTATCATCTCTGTCATAGAAGAAAAAAAGTGTATTCGTTCCGTCTGACTGTCTGATGATATTGGAACCGTCAAGATAGAACTCCGTAGTTTTATTTCCGATAATCTTTTTGGTTCTTATTCCATCCTCATTGTAAGTATACGAAATATTTCCAAAACTTGCAAGTCTTCTTCCGAAATTCCATGTAAGGGTATTTCCTCTATATGTCAGAGGGTTACCCACTTCATCATACGTAATACTATATCCAAAAAAGCGATTAACAATGCAAATTTCATACAGATAGAACAACACCCCAAAACTACAAATTTGTTTTGGGGTGTCAAAATTTTATTAATTAAAAACTTTTTATGGCTCTACATCATATGTGATACTCTACTCGTTGAAAGAGGCTTGGCGATGTTACTTTATCGGTGCAAAATGCGCCTCAAATATTATTTATCTTATTGATATATTGAGAAAATATGTGTTTTTTCGTCGCCAAACCTATACAGCTCATCATAATCTTTTGGAATATACTTTTTCTCAATTGTAATCTTTTCAGGTGGAACTAATTGAAGATAAACATATGCTATCTGACTATTTTTCTCATCTACAATTGCATACTCATAACAATTGTAATTTTTCCATACAGTTGCATATGCCTGATTTTCAAAATGTTCTGATATTCCATAAATCGGAGAATTTTTACAAAGCGATTTTATCCGTTCGACTTCTTCGGAAAAAGAATCGTTATCATACCTTATATCAAGTACAATTTGCCACCCCGTACCAAAAAGACTATATGTTTTGTGTATAAACTCGTACTTTTGAACATCAAGGTTATCAATTGTTTTTGGAAATAGTTTTGTCTCATAATCAATGTGTTTTTCAGGGTATTTAATATCAAAAATCGCACTATACTCATCTACATCCGTTATAATAATTGGCTCATACAAATTATCCATAAGAAAATAATATACAAATAATGTAGAAAAAATAATTAGTATTAAAAATATTCCCATAAAACATAACAACTTTTTTCTCATAAAAAAGCACCACTTTTCACACACAAATCAAACGATAAAGCCAAAAAGGTATTGTTGTATACCTCCACAGTGCATACTTTATTGAACTAGAATACCACCAAAGGGTTCTAAACGCCCAAGCTCTATTATCATTACTATTTACATTTATTTCATATGTGTGCTCAATAACATAATCTATTAGCCGCCACGATAACCCAACTATTGTAAGTACTTTTTTTACATATGAGCCTACATAGTACGCTATTGCGTGTGCCCATAATTCTTGTGCAACTCTAAGTTGTGTCATTCCGGAATATGTATAACCATACCAATTCCACTTACCATTTGCTTTCAAGAAATCATATGCATACGCTAAACAAAACCATTTTGATAAAAATGAACGAGATACATTCACGTCAAATCCTAATCGAGTTTTTTTGAAGCCAGCATAGGTATAATACCAATAATTTCCCGTAGGATCAATTGCATTCACCGGATCATTCTCGCAGTATGCAAATGGGTTGTAGGATATCTCGGATTCTGTTGTTCCTATGAAGTTTA
>UQZY01000010.1 GCA_900545655.1 uncultured Oscillospiraceae bacterium | reverse complement strand
AGCGCAGCTCGGCCCGGCGGTATTCGCCCGCCGCTGCCGGAATGCGGATCAGCTGCGAGCGGTTTTCCCGCGACCAGGTGATATAGCGCGGTGCCTTGTCGCTGCCAAAGCGCCTGTAGGAGTCAGCGGACGGATTTAGGAAAAGTGTCATGTCGGAAATATACCTGAGAATTCCGGCAAGCACGGGCTCCATAACATCCTCTCCCGACGCAGCCTTTGCCGAGATGTTGATATGCATACCGTTTCCCGGTCTGTCCGAAATAGGCTTCGGTGAAAAATCGGCAAAGAGGCCGTTCCGCGCCGAAACGGTATTTACGACCGATTTGAAGGTTACGGCATTGTCGGCAGCCGAAAGCGCATCCGCATATCTGAAATCAATTTCATTCTGCCCCGGACCGTCCTCATGATGAGAGCTTTCCGGTGCAATGCCCATTTTTTCAAGAGTCAGGCAAATCTCACGTCTTACATTTTCACCCTTGTCCTCCGGGGCAATATCCATATACCCGGCATTGTCATAAGGCTTTCTCGTCGGTTCTCCGTCCTCATCTCTTTCAAAGAGGTAGAATTCCATCTCTGTTCCGAATGAAAAGCTTATTCCCATCTTTTCCGCTTCTTCTATTTGCTTTATAAGCAAATTTCGAAGGTCCGCCTCAAACGGAGTTCCGTCCGGGTAGGTTATTCCACAAAAAATACGAAGAACTCTTCCGTGATCCGGTCTCCAAGGTAAAACAGCGATATTGGACGGATCCGGATGAAGAAGAAGATCCGAATGAACACCGCTTGAAAACCCCGGAATCGCAGAGCCGTCGATAGCAATTCCGAAATCAAAGGCACGCTTTATTTCGTCAGCCATTATTGAGATGTTTTTTTGATTTCCGAATACATCGCAGAAGGCAAGACGAATAAATTTCACGTCCTCCTCTTCGATATACTGCATTATCTCCTTAGGTGAATAAGTCATAAAGCTCCCATTCCTTTCTAATTGGCAATATACATCTGCTTATAAGGGTTTTTACTGTCAGGTGTAACAACCGTAAATTCTTCATTCAAAATGTCCTCTGTTTTTTTATCAAAGTATCTGCAATATTTTTCAAGATACGGCTTTATTTCAGCAATGTCCTCAGCGGTTGCTTTTCTGACAATCGTGCGATCCGAAAAGCATATGTCAGAGGTATCTCCGCGAAGAAACATCTTTCCGCCGTGCATACCCATGGACGGGAAGTTTCCAACGAGAGGTCTGCCGTCATCGTATATGCCGAGAACTATTATAAGACCACCCGCCTGGTACTCGCCGAGAAAGCTTCCGGTATGACCCCCTATAACTATGACGGGCTTTTTTTCTCTGTAAGCCTTCATATGAATTCCCGTGCGGTATCCGGCGTTTTTTTCAACATAAAACTCACCGCCGCGCATGGCATATCCCGCGGTATCGCCTATGTTCCCGTGGACAATTATCTCTCCGCAGTTCATGGTATCTCCGACAGCGTCCTGAGCATTTCCCAAAACCTCTATCCTTGCGCCGCTGAGATACGCTCCGAGGGCATTTCCGGGAATTCCTTCAATGGTGACGGTCTTTTTTCCGAGTCCCGCCGCAAGGAACCTGTGTCCCAGACAGTTTTTTATAACAAAGCTGTCATCTGATGAACGAAGCATATTATTTATCTCGGTATATGTAAGATTCTTCGCATCAATATACATAATTATGATACCACCCTTGTCTCAAAAGTAAATATTTTTGTTATTCTCCGGCATGAGAGATTCCGAGTATTTCAAGTTCTTTTTCGTTCATTCCGACACCTCTGAGCATGAGTCGGTTTCCCTTCAAAGCTTCAATCGAGTTAATACCCATTCCGCCCATAAGCTCTTTTATCTCGTGATTCCATGCAGTCATAAGATTTACAAGTCTTTCACAGCCCTCATCAGGGTTTAGTCTCTTTACAAGGTCTTCTCTTTGAGTTGCAATGCCCCAGTTACACTTACCCGACTGACAGGTTCTGCAAAGATGACACCCGAGTGCAAGTAATGCCGCCGTCGCGACATAACACGCGTCGGCGCCGAGCGCGATTGCCTTAACTACATCCGCGGAGCTTCTTATACTGCCCCCGACTATGAGTGATACGTTGTTACGTATCCCTTCTGAGCGCAGCCGTGTATCCACGGCTGCGAGTGCAAGTTCTATCGGGATTCCTACATTGTCGCGAATTCTGGTCGGGGCAGCTCCCGTACCTCCGCGGTAACCGTCAATCGCGATTATGTCCGCGCCGCTTCTTGCAATACCGCTCGCTATAGCGGCGATATTGTGTACGGCGGCAACCTTTACGATAACAGGCTTTCTGTTACAGGTTGCCTCCTTAAGCGAATACACAAGCTGACGCAGATCCTCGATAGAATAAATATCATGATGCGGCGCGGGCGAAATTGCGTCGGAGCCCTCAGGTATCATTCTGGTACGGGATACATCGCCGACAATTTTTGCACCCGGAAGATGTCCTCCTATACCTGGCTTTGCACCCTGCCCCATCTTTATCTCTATCGCCGCACCCGAGTTCAGGTATTCCTCATGAACGCCGAATCTTCCCGACGCAACCTGTACTATGGTATTTTCGCCGTAACAGTAAAAATCCTCATGAAGTCCGCCCTCGCCCGTATTGTAGCAAATACCGAGTTCCTTTGCGGCTCTGGCAAGGCTTTCATGTGCGTTATAGCTTATTGAGCCATAGCTCATTGCCGAGAACATAACAGGCATGGAAAGCTCTATCTGCGGCGGAAAATCCGTCTTTATTCTTCCGTTTTTGTCACGCTCGATTTTCTCCGGCTTTTTACCTAGAAAGACCCTTGTTTCCATGGGCTCACGAAGCGGATCTATGGACGGGTTCGTAACCTGTGACGCATTGATGAGCATCCTGTCCCAATAAACCGGTGTCGGATTCGGATTTCCCATTGACGAAAGTAATACGCCTCCGCTGTACGCCTGCTTGTATATCTCTTTTATCGTGTTTCCCGTCCAGTTTGCATTTTCACGGAAGGTACAATCATTCTTAACAATTTTAATTGCATGTGTGGGACAGAAAGTCACACATCTCTGACAGTCAACACACTTTGCCTCATCACTGCATACAATTCCTTTTTCCTTATCAAAAAAATGTACCTCGTTTGCGCACTCACGCTCGCAGATATGACAGTTTATACAACGGTCATAGTTTCTCACAACTTCAAAATCGGGAAACATATACGGCATCTTCATCAGTACGCACCCTCTTTCACCTTAATTATTATCGGTTCTCCCCCTGCGGGAGAGTAAAAATTCTTTGCGTCCGGGTCCATGGCACGTATCGCCGCCTCTTCACTGGATATGTAAACTCTGTCACCGTTTTCGGCGGCAACCATCGACCGGAGCTTGAGCCTGTCATTGAGCGCCATAAGACCTCCGTTAAAGCCCAGAATAACAGAAAACGGACCTGTGATAAGAAGACTCGGAAACATCTTACGGAGGTACTCATATTCCTTTGCCTTTTCAGCGTCCCCGCACCTCTCTATCGTGCTCCAAAAAGGCGCCGCAATGACAGACGCCATCTCCGTCAGCGTAAGTCGTTGCCTCCTAAGCAGATAATCGGCTATATATGTAATAACCTCGGTGTCGGTTTGAAGTGTACATTTATAACCGAATATCTCAATAAATCTTCTGTTGGCATCATAGGAGGAGATTTCTCCGTTGTGTACTACGGAATAATCAAGAAGAGAAAACGGATGAGCTCCTCCCCACCATCCCGGAGTATTTGTAGGATACCTTCCGTGCGCGGTCCAGGAGTATGCCTCATACTCTTCAAGACGGTAGAAGGCTCCCACATCCTCGGGATAACCGACTGCTTTGAATGCACCCATGTTTTTTCCGCTTGAAAAAACATATGCGCCTTTGATTTCAGTATTTATTTTCATTACACACCTTGCGACATATTCCTTTTCGTCAATTTGCAGACGTATAAGCACAGATGAAAGCGGTGCTAAAAAATATCTCCGGATAAGAGGAACATCTGTGATATTCGGAATCTTTCTAACTGGAATATTTTCGTCTTTTACAATTTCAAAGCTGTCCTTGAGAAGCTTCTCACATTCTGCTCTTGCGGTATTGTCATCATAAAAGATATGAAAGGCATAAAACTCCTTATAATCAGGATAAATACCGTATGCGGCAAAGCCTCCTCCGAGTCCGTTTGATCTGTCATGCATGGGAATCATACTCTCTATTATCTTTTCTCCCGACATACGGTTTCCGTCTCTTGAAATAACCGCGGAAATTGCGCAACCCGACGGTATACGGACCTGACCTTCAAGCTTCATAACCCTCATCCTTTCGGAAATAAAATAAAAGGCGCTCATTCACGTAAAGGGCAAAAATCCCTTTAAATGAATGAACGCCTTTGCTCATTGCCGGAATTATAGCACAGGGAGAAACAGATGTCAATTTGATTAAAAAATTTTTTGCAAAATTTCAAAAAAGGTGTTGACAAATGATTTTCACAGCGTATAATGACTCACATGAAAAGGCAAAGGCGTCTTGGAGATTCGGTCTCCTTGACGCCTTTTTCATTTTCAAAATTCCCGATTAATTATTATCACTGAAAACAAGCAGAGGCAATGACGTCCTGAGTTATTAAAATTCACGGGTGTCGTTGCCTCTGCTTGTTTATTCTGACAAAAGGAGTGTTGAATTTATGAAGACAGTATCAGATTATTTCGGATGCCTTGTTTTTGATGACAGAGTCATGAAAGCAAAACTTTCGGCGAAGGTATATACATCGCTGAAAAAAACCATTGACGAAGGGGCAAGACCTGACAATGAAGTTGCAAATGCCGTTGCGGCTGCTATGAAGGACTGGGCAGTTGAAAACGGTGCGACGCATTTTACCCATTGGTTTCAGCCGCTTACGGGAATCACCGCTGAAAAGCATGACAGCTTTATCACACCCGCATCTGACGGACGCGTAATCATGGAGTTCTCGGGAAAAGAACTTATCAAGGGAGAACCGGATGCCTCCTCATTTCCGTCGGGCGGACTCCGTGCAACGTTTGAAGCTCGCGGTTACACTGCGTGGGATCCCACATCATATGCATTCATAAAAGATAAGACACTTTGTATTCCTACCGCTTTCTGCTCATACGGCGGCGAGGCACTTGACAAAAAAACTCCACTTCTCCGTTCCATGGAAGCACTCAACAAACAGGCAATGCGTATCCTCAAGCTCTTCGGAAATACAGATGTAAAGTGTGTAAAAACCTCCGTAGGTCCCGAGCAGGAGTACTTCCTCGTAGACAAAGAGGCATACGACAAGCGAAAAGACCTTATTTTTTCCGGAAGAACTCTTTTTGGTGCAATGCCTCCGAAGGGTCAGGAAATGGATGACCATTACTTCGGTGTTATAAAGCCGAGGGTTGCTGAGTATATGAATGACTTAAACGAAGAGCTCTGGAAGCTCGGAATACTGGCAAAGACCGAGCACAACGAGGTTGCCCCGGCACAGCATGAGCTTGCACCCATATACTCAACAACTAATATTGCAACCGACCACAACCAGTTGACAATGGAAATTATGCAAAAGGTTGCGGCAAAGCACGGTCTTGTCTGTCTTCTGCATGAGAAGCCTTTTGCGGGAGTAAACGGTTCAGGTAAGCACAACAACTGGTCAATCTCCACAGACACGGGTATAAACCTTTTAACTCCCGGAGAAACACCATACGAAAATGCGCAGTTTTTACTTTTCCTTTGTGCGGTAATAAAGGCTGTTGATGACTATCAGGACCTTCTTCGAATTTCCGTGGCAACCGCAGGAAATGATCACCGACTCGGCGCAAACGAAGCACCCCCTGCCGTAATTTCGATGTTTCTCGGTGACGAGCTCACAGCCGTGCTTGACGCTATTGAAAAAGAGGAGCCGTATAACGGCACCGAAAAATCGGTTATGAAGCTCGGCGTAAGTGTGCTTCCGAAGTTTCCGAAGGATACTACAGACAGAAACCGTACATCGCCGTTTGCCTTTACGGGAAACAAATTTGAATTCCGTATGCTCGGTTCTTCAAACAGTATAGCATGTGCAAATATCATGCTGAACGCCGCCGTTGCGGAATCACTTAAGGTTTACGCGGACAGACTTGAGGGTGCAAAAGATTTTGAGTCTGTTCTTCATGAAATGATAAGGAAAACCATCAGGGATCACAAGAGAATTATCTTTAACGGCAACGGATATGATGACGCATGGATAAAGGAAGCAACCGAGGTACGCGGACTTTCAAATCTTCGGACAACGCCGGACGCTTTCCCGAGGCTTCTTGATAAAAAGAACGTTGATATGCTTACCTCTCATAAGGTTTTCACCGTTCCAGAGATAGAGTCGCGTTATGAGATAATGCTTGAAAACTACTGTAAAACCGTAAACATCGAGGGTCTTACGATGGTCGACATGGCAAAGAAAGAGATTCTTCCCGCAATTGAAGACTATATCTATGACCTTGCCGAAACATGCAAGGCAAAAACGGGTGTTATAGGTGATGCTGCGGGAAAATATGAAAAAGAAAAAATTTCAAAACTCTCAGTTCTTGTTGATGAGATTCACGACGCAACAGACTCCCTTGAAAAATCACTCATTAAGTACAAGACCATAGCAGATATCACAAAAGCGTCTGAGTACATACGTGATGATATTCTCAAAAAAATGGCGGAGCTGCGTATTCCGTGTGACGAGGCAGAGACTCTTACAGCTGAAAAATACTGGCCGTTCCCAACCTATGGCGAGCTCCTTTTCGGTGTAAGGTAAGAAAAAAGTGAAATATAAAAGTGTTTAAAAGGGATGTGTTAAAAATGACCGTAGAATTTTGGTATTTAATCGGAGCAGCATTGGTTTTCTGGATGCAGGCCGGCTTTGCGATGATTGAAGCGGGCTTCACAAGAGCAAAGAATGCCGGAAATATCTTAATGAAAAACTTAATGGACTTTTGTATAGGAACGATAGTGTTCTCACTTCTGGGTTATTCGCTTATGATGGGCGAGGATACATTGTTCGGGCTTATAGGAATTCCGAATCTTGACTTATTTACTCATTTTAAGGAGTTCATAGCAAGTCCTGCAGACGGAAGCTTCACTGGGGCTTCCACCTTCGTGTTCAACCTCGTGTTCTGTGCCACAACCGCAACAATAGTTTCGGGCGCAATGGCAGAGCGCACCAAGTTTTCGGCTTACTGCATTTATTCGGCGATAATATCACTTTTCATCTACCCCATCGAGGCTCATTGGATCTGGGGCGGCGGCTGGCTTTCGGCTCTCGGCTTCCATGATTACGCTGGCTCCTGTGCAATTCACATGGTCGGCGGTATCGCGGCTCTTGTAGGTGCAATATTCCTCGGGCCTCGTATCGGTAAATACAAAAGAGATAAGGACGGTAAAGTAATCAAGGTTAACGCCATACCGGGACATAACATCACCATAGGCGCTCTCGGTGTATTCATACTTTGGCTCGGCTGGTACGGATTCAACGGTGCCGCCGCAACAACCCCGTCAGAGCTCGCTTCAATTTTCCTTACAACAACAATCGCACCGTCGGTAGCAACGGTTACAACGATGATTTACACATGGGTAAAGAACGGTAAGCCGGACGTATCAATGTGTCTCAACGCATCCCTCGCAGGTCTTGTCGGTGTAACGGCAGGATGTGATGCTTTTGATGCCATAGGTGCTGCCGTTGTAGGTATCGTCTCGGGTATACTCGTCGTAGTGGTTGTTGAAGCTCTTGACCTTAAGTTCCACGTAGATGACCCTGTCGGCGCCGTAGGCGTTCATATGGCAAACGGTATCTGGGGTACGATCGCAGTAGGACTTCTTGCAAATCCGGATGCACCGGCAGGTCTCAGCGGTCTTTTCTATACCGGAGACTTCAAGCAGTTGGGTCTTCAGATGCTTGGCTTTGCTTCGGTTGCGACATACGCCGTAGTAATGATGATCATCACATTTGCACTTATCAAAAAGTTCCACGGTATACGTGCCGATGCCGAGGATGAGATTTCAGGTCTTGATATTTCAGAGCACGGTCTTCCGAGCGCATATCCGGACTTTGCTCCCTCTGTTCACAAGTATACATCTTATGCGGGAGACGAAGGAATCGTTGCTACACCCGAGGGAGCCGAAGTTCCCGTTGCGGAAGCAGTTCCCGTTAAGAAAGTTCCGTCATTTGAAGCATCGGATACTAAAGCTCCTAAGTTTACAAAGATTGAGATCATCTGTAAGGAAGCGAAATTTGACGCACTTAAGAACGCTCTTACAAATCTCGGAATCAGCGGCATGACCGTATCACACGTACTCGGCTGCGGTGTACAGGGCGGAAAACCCGAATACTATCGTGGTGTTCCCGTTGAAACAAGTCTTCATCCGAAGGTACAGGTTGACATCGTTGTAAGTAAGGTTCCTGTAAGAGATGTTATAGAAACTGCAAAGAACATTCTTTACACAGGACATATCGGTGACGGTAAGATCTTTGTTTACGACGTAGAAAATGTTGTAAAGGTACGTACAGGTGAAGAGGGCTATGACGCACTTCAGGATGTTGAGTAAATCATTTTTATAAGTAAAAGGTAAAGAAAAATTCTTAAAGAGGTATAATTTATGTGTTCGATTATGGGCTACTGTGACAGTGGCATTGATATTTCAAAATTTGAAGAAGGCTTCAAGGAAACGGTTTCACGCGGCCCTGACGACTCAAAAATTATAGATACGGGCAAAGGTCTTCTCGGCTTTCACCGCCTTGCAATAATGGGTCTTACCCCCGAAGGCATGCAGCCCTTTGAATTTGACGGAAGTTATGTTGTCTGCAACGGCGAAATCTACGGCTTTAAAAAATTCCGAGCTGTTCTTGAAGAAAAGTACACCTTTAAAAGTGACTCTGACTGTGAGATTCTCCTTCCTTTATATTTTGAGTTCGGAATAAATATGTTCAGGATGCTGGATGCAGAATTTGCAATGATAATTTACGACGGCAGAAAAAAAGAATACATCGCCGCCAGAGACCCTATCGGTATCCGACCGCTTTATTACGGGTACGACGAGAAAGGCGTCATCCTCTTTGCAAGTGAGGCAAAAAACCTTGTTCCGCTCTGTAAAAAGGTCATGCCCTTCCCGCCGGGATACTATTACAAAGGCGGTAAATTCACATGCTACAATGACATAACCGAGGTCTTCAAGGTTGTTGATGACGACATCGAAACTGTCTGTAAAAACATCAACAAAAAACTCACTGCCGGTATAACAAAACGACTGATTTCAGATGTAAAGGTTGGCTTTCTCCTTTCTGGAGGTCTTGACTCATCTCTGGTTTGCGCAGTTGCTCAAAAGGAATCCCCCGTTCCCATAAAGACATTTGCCATCGGAATGAGTGAGGACGCAATAGACCTGAAATATGCAAAAGAAGTCGCCGGGTATATCGGCAGTGACCATACCGAGGTCATCATAACAAAGGAGGATGTGCTTTCGTCCCTAGACCGTGTAATAAAAATTCTCGGCACATATGACATAACCACGATAAGAGCATCTATGGGAATGTACCTTCTTTGCAAGTGGATTCATGAGAATACGGACATACGCGTTCTTCTCACCGGTGAAATCTCGGATGAGCTTTTCGGTTACAAGTATACCGACTTTGCGCCGAATGCCGAAGAATTTCAGAAGGAATCCGTAAAACGTATACATGAGCTTCATATGTACGATGTACTTCGTGCCGACAGATGTATCTCCGTAAACTCGCTTGAAGCACGTGTCCCGTTTGGAGACCTTAACTTCGTAAGATATGTTATGTCGATAAATCCGAAGATGAAGCTCAATACATACGGCAAGGGCAAGTATCTTTTAAGACACGCATTTGAAGGAGACTATCTCCCGAAGGACATTCTTTATCGTGAAAAGGCAGCCTTTTCTGATGCCGTAGGGCATTCAATGGTTGATTATCTGAAGGAATATGCAAACAACCTCTACACGGATAAGGAATACGAAAAAAAGATACAAAAATACACTCATGCAAAGCCCTTCACGAAAGAGTCTCTCCTCTATCGCGAAATCTTTGAAAAATACTATCCGGGTCAGTCGGATATGGTTGTTGACTTCTGGATGCCGAACAAATCATGGGAGGGCTGCGACGTGGACGACCCGTCAGCAAGAGTTCTTTCAAACTACGGTGACAGCGGTAAGTGATATCCGGCATTGTAATTACAATTAAAAGCGTGAAGAGATATCGTTTTATATAAGAGACGAAGTATAAGTTACATAAAGACAGGACATGTACGGAAAACCGCGCATGCCCTGTTTGTTTTTATTTACTTACGGCTTTTGTCAAATATCGTTTCCGTTATGAACTCCTGTTACAGAAAAGATAACCCATTCCGCAACGTTTACCGCATGGTCTCCGATTCTTTCAAAGTATTTTGCTATCATCAGAAGATCAAGCGCATACTCCCCGTCTCTCGGATTCTTGTGAATTTTATCGATAAGGTGCTCCTTTACCTCATCAAAATAGGTGTCAACCGTATCATCCGACTTTATAACGGCTTTTGCAAGCTCAGTATCTTTTTTTACAAAGGCATCCACACTGTTATTGACCATCTCAATAACGGATCTTGCCATCTGTCTCATAAGGTCATCGTGCTCCGCAGCTCTGCCGTTCATAGACATAATAATATCTGCGATATCGTCAGCCTGGTCACCTATTCTCTCCATATCAGTTATCATCTTCAGAGCCGCGGATATCTGACGGAGATCTCTCGCAACCGGTTGCTGCTGTAAAAGCAACTTGAGGCAAAGGGATTCAATCTCCCTTTCCTTGTTGTCTATTTCGGCATCAAGCGGCTCAACCTGCTTTGCGAGCTCACGGCTGCCGTTTGTAAGAGCCTTTGATGCACGGGCAATTACCGCCTCGCAAAGTGCTCCCATTTCAGTAAGCTTCGTGTTTAAAAGAGCAAGCTGCTCATCAAAGTGATTTCTCATTTAACCAAACCTTCCTGTGATATAATCTTCTGTTTTCTGCTTTGCAGGTGTTGAGAAAATCTTTTCCGTATTTCCGTATTCTATAAGCTCTCCGAGAAGGAAGAATGCCGTATTGTCGGAGATACGTACCGCCTGTTGCATGTTATGCGTAACAATGATTATTGTATATTTTTTCTTTAGTTCAAGGATAAGGTCCTCAATTTTTGATGTTGAAATAGGGTCAAGTGCCGAGGTAGGCTCATCCATGAGTAGAATATCCGGCTCAACGGCAAGTGCACGGGCAATACAGAGTCTCTGCTGCTGACCGCCTGACAAACCGAGCGCGTTTTTATTCAGTCTGTCCGAAACCTCGTCCCAGATAGCAGCTCCCTTAAGAGATTTTTCCACTATCTCATCAAGCTCTGATTTCTTTCTTATACCATGTGTTCTCGGTCCGTAAGCTATGTTGTCATAAATACTCATCGGGAACGGATTCGGCTTCTGGAATACCATTCCGATTTCCTTTCTAAGCTCATTAACATCCACCGACGGCGCATAGATATCCTGATCCTTGTACTTTATCTCTCCGGTGATTTTAACGTCGGGAATAAGGTCATTCATGCGGTTAAGATTCTTAAGGAAGGTTGATTTACCGCATCCGGACGGACCTATAAGAGCCGTTATGCTGTGCTCCTCAATATTGAGGCTTATATCTTTAAGTGCCTGAGTCTCTCCGTACCATAGACACATGTCCTTAACGGTGATTATAGCTTTACTCATAGACTATTTTTCCTCCTGAAGTATTTTTCCGCAAGCGTTGCAAGTAGATTTATAAGCAATGTAAGAACCATCAGTATCGCCGCTATTGCGAACGCAACACCGAATTCCCCCTGCTCCTTCGCATAAACATAAAGTGCTACCGTAAGCGTCGAGCCGGCACTCTTAAGTCCTTCTATAAGACCGTTTACCGAGTGAGCAAATCCGGCCGTAAAAAGAAGTGCCGCCGATTCGCCGAGAATACGTCCTACCGAGAGAATACAGCCTGTAACTATTCCGTCAACGCAGCCGGGAAGAACAACAGTCCTTATAACCCTCCATTTTCCCGCGCCGAGACCGAACGCACCCTCTCTGTAGCTCTGCGGCACGGTTTTAAGGCTCTCCTGAGTAGTTCTCATTACAGTCGGAAGATTCATGATAACAAGAGTCATGGCGCCTGCGAGAATCGAGGTTTTCATTCCGAGGAACTGACAGAAGAACAGCATACCGACAAGACCGTAAATGATAGACGGAATACCCGAAAGTGTTTCTGCCGCATATTCAATGACAGATACGAGCTTTTTATTTGTTGCGTACTCCGTAAGATACACAGCCGCCCCGACACCCAGAGGCAATACAACAACAAGCGTCGCAAGAACGATGTATACAGTATTTAAAATATCCGGCAAAATACCTATGGTTTCCGAAACATAGCTCGGCTTTGTGGTCAGGAACTCCCATGAGATATTCGGAATTCCTTTTGCAAGAACGTAAAATATCATAAAAATAACCAGACCGCATGTTATGAATGTCGATAGTCCCATGAGAAAATTCATCATTCGGATATACAATTTTCTTTTTGCAGTTACATTGTTTTTGTCCATATTATTTCTCCTTGTCTCTCTTCAAAAAGAAGTTGAGTGTCGCATTTATCAGCATTATAAACAAAAACAGTACAAGTGCTATCGAAAACAATGCTTCTCTCTGAAGTCCCGATGAGTATGACATCTCGCTCGCAACTGCCGTCGTAAGAAATCATACGCTTTCAAAAAGTTTCGGCATATTCGGGACATTTCCCGAAACCATCATTACTGCCATTGCCTCGCCTATGGCTCTTCCGACGCCCAGAACGACAGCTGCGGCAATACCGCTTTTTGCAGCCGGAACGGAAACCCTGAAATAAGTTTCGACAGGTGTCGCTCCCAACGCAAGAGACGCATCCTCATATTCCTTCGGAACTGCCTCAAGAGATGTTATCGACACCTTGATTATTGACGGCAGAATCATTATCGCAAGTACAATCATTGCCGCAAGAAGACTCGCTCCGTCGGGGATATTGAATACCTTACGTATTCCGGGCACAAGCACCAACATTCCGACGAGGCCATATACAACAGACGGAATACCCGCAAGAAGGCTTACTGCCTGTGAAACCACCGACCGCACGGAAGGCGGTGCAACCTTCGCAAGGAATACCGCGGTAAGAAAACCTACCGGAACTCCGAGGATGATTGCTCCCGCCGTGCCGTAAATACTGGTCAGAATGAAAGGTAAAATTCCGAACCTCGGATCACTTGCAGTTGATGCCCATGTCTTTCCGAAAAGAAAATCCTTAAGGCCGATTTCCCTTATCGCCGGTATACCCGAGATAACCAGGTATACCGTGATAAGAAGTACGCTCGCCACCGTCACAAGTCCGAGTATAAGGAAGATGCCATGAACTATCGTTTCAAATAATTGCTTCTTACTTCTCATTCATTATCTGCTCCGATTCTCAGTTTACCGGAACTGCTCCGGCCTTTGTGATAATCTCCGCTGCATCCTTTGAGGTTGCAAAGTCAAAGAACTTCTGAGCCGTCTCCGACAGCGCCGTGCCGTCCTTTGTTACAAGTACGAACGGGCGCTGAATTTTGTATGAACCGTCTTTTACGGTTGCTTCCGTAGGTGTTACGCCACCGACCTTAAGTGCCTTTACGCTGTCCTTAAGGGCTGCGAGAGAAGCATATCCTATCGCACCGGGGTTCTGAGCTACGGTTGTTATTACATCGCCCGTAGAGGTAAGCTCCTGACGGTATTTGCACTTATCCTTGGTCTCTGTGATTGACTCAAATCCGTCTCTTGTGCCACTTCCTGCCTCACGTCCTATGAGAACGATTTCAGCATCTGCACCGCCTACATCCTTCCAGTTTGTTATCTCGCCCGTGTAGATCTTTGCAATCTGCTCAACGGTAAGATCATTAACCTTGTTTTCCGGATTTACGATGATTGCAATTCCGTCGAGAGCAAGCGTTGTTTCTTTGAGCCCGTCTGCCTTTTCTTCATCCTTAAGTGCACGGCTTGAAAGTCCGATATCACAGCGTCCTTCAGATACAGCTGTTATACCCGAACCCGAGCCTGTCGGATTGTAAGTAAACTTTGCACCCGTATCATTCTCGAAAACTTCACCGAGCGCACCGATTACTTTTTCCATCGAAGTAGACCCGTCGGTTGAAACGGTTCCTGCTGTTTTTTTGTCATTTTCTTTTTTTGTTGCGTCATCCTTGTCGGTTGTTTTTCCGCAAGCGGATGCAACAGTCATGATGAATGCCGCAGCAAGAATGATGCTTACTATTTTCTTTAAATTTTTCATTTCTCATTGCTTCCTTTCAAAGTAGGTTATCTTTCACTTAGTTTGTTCACAGGTCCCTTTTTTCGGTTCCTGTGATTATTATGCTACCCTTCTACTGTAAAATTAACTATCCCGACAATGTAAAATGAAAATAAAAAAATCCCGACTTTGTAAAGATTTCTTAAAGTCGGGATTTGTATTTATCACTCACAAGCACAAAAGCACTTGTTTTAGATAATAATTATTTGAATTTTTTCCTTACAGATACTGTGTAAGCTGCGCCCATACCGGTTATAAGCATAAGTGCGGCAAAAGTAACGGCAGAATTGCTGTCACTTGTTTTCGCAATCTTTTCAGTTCCAGGCTGAGAAGAGCCCTGACCTGCAACTGCTTTGATAACGAAGTTCGTGCTGCACTCTCCGTCGTTATAAACAACCGTCAATGTATGTTTTCCGACGGACAGAGTAGAAAGATAGTCCTTCTTAAGCGTAACCACCGTTGAACCTGAGGCTGCCGTATACTTGTCATCAGAAATCGTTGTGCCGTCAACCCTTACCCCGGTAAACCTGGAAAAATCTCCGTTTGCACGGAAGGTAAGTGTAGCGTCGCTGTTTTGTATCCATACACCGTTTGCGCCTTCAATGATTTTATATCCAGGTGTGATTCCGGACTTTTGCGGTGTCATAGTGAGGTCGGTATATGCCCAAAAAGTGTACATCTTTCCGGTCGAATCGGAGTCCGGATCAATGTTAACGAGTCTGTAGTTATAAAGAGTGCCGTTAATCTTTATCTTTGTATCGGCAGTAAAGTAATAGCCGTGTTCTGCCTTAAAATATAAAATGTATTGATAGATTTCGCCGCTTTTAAAGGCAGTGATATGCTTTTCATAAGCTTTATCAAAGAATTCGGCGGAGTTAACACCTGCTCCGTCCTTCGTTTCCCAGCATTCAAACTGGTAAATATACGGAGCGTTTTCAGGGGTCTTACCTGTAAAGACCGGCTTGTCGCCATCCTTGAAGGTAACGGTTGCGCCCTCGATCTCTATCAGGTCGATTTTCTGCCACGGAGCCTCCGGGGTCATGGAGAAAACATCCGTGAAGCGAATGGTCATGCCGCCGTCAGTCACCTGCACCTGCCAGGGCTTCAGGGTGACCTCTTTTCCATGGAAATATAGTTTTGTGTTCCCGTCGAAGCGGTAGCCCTGCTCCAGACCCAAATCGGCGATATTAAAGGCCACTCCGTAGGTATAAGTCCTGCCATACTTAAAACTCTCGATAAGCTGACCGTAGCCTCCGTTCAGGCTTTCATCGGAGTTGATGCCGACGCTGCGGTCGTCCTTATCCTCCCACATCTCATACGCCACGTCAGAGAAGGCGCTGCCGGAATATCCGTTAAATCTCGGCTTGTCGCCGTCTACATAAAAGTCTGTGGAAACCCCGTTCAGAGTGACCGACTCCAGAGGTCGAACGGTACGCATTGTCATACCATATGTCACAAGACAGGTCTTATTATCATCCATCAGCATGACAAAGGACCCCTCGGGTAGACTCTTGCCGTTGAGGGTGATGTCGTCGGCGGAAATGCTGCCGCTGAAGGTGTAGCCGTCCCTGGCTTTAAGACGTACGGAATACTCGTACTTGCCTTCCTTATCAAAAGCGGTAATGTGTGGATAACCAGCAGGAAAATAGTCCTCGTCGGAGTACCAGTACGCTACGGATTCGGTGGTTACCTCATCAGTCTTCTCCAGCTTTCCCCAGGATTCATAGAGAATGTCATATTTATCCTGATTGACGCCTGCCCGTCTGGCCGAAGCCCGGGGGGCCTCGCCGTCATTATAGTCCAGCTTCACATTCTCCACGGCGGCGGAGGTGATAGCGGTTGGCTGACCTGTGTTCGGAAGGTCAAATGTGTAAATCCTTTTAATGTGCAGTTCTTTGCCCGATTCCTTTATTTCAAGCTTTTTGTGGCTTCTCGGTGTGCCCCATTCGTCTTCTCCGACGGAAACAACAGTCTCGTCATTGCTGAAAGAATAACCGCTGCCAGCGGCAAGGACAACATTATATTGATAGCTGTAGCCTGCTTCAAACCTGATAATACGCTCATCAGCCGGAAGAGATGCCATCTTATCCGAGTCGGAGTACCAGCGGCGTCCTGTTTCATACCATTGGCCGCCACCTTCCGTCTGGCGAATCTCAGTCCAACACTCATAGGCAACGGCACAGTTTCCCCCTGATACGGATGCCCCTGCGCGAGGAGTGTCGCCTGCTTTATAGCTGATATTCTCATAGTCCACTGTCACATTCTCCACAGCGGCAGGAGTAGTAGCCGCCGCAATCTTCACAGGCGTATCACTGCGCAGCTGGCATCGGTCTGTGTCAGCACCGGTAATTTCCATACCGTCTCCCAGATTAAACTGTGTCAGTTTCAGCGCGATATTCCCGGCGTAGCCGGTGTCAAAGGTGGAGACGCCTCCGTTGAAGGTCGCCTCACGACCGTCGCCCCATATTTTTACCAGCGGCGTGGGAAAGCCGTCTTCTGTGTTCATAGGTAACACAGTGGGCTCGATCTCTCCCCAATCCCAGGCAACATCCAGCGTACCGCTGTTAACGGTAAGCTTATTCAGCCAAAGAGCAGGCCTGGTATACAGTGTTCCGGATTCGAACTTATTCACCGGCTCACGGATGGTAAGCGTGGAGTTCGATAAGGTCATTTCTTTGGCAAGAATATTCCGTGTCTGCACCGTACCGCCGGAAATGCTGACTGTGTCAGGCAACATGCTTCCCGTTCTTACCGTACCGCCGGTAACGATGAACTTTTCCATAGAGAAGTTACTGTTTTCAGCATAAAGCGCACCGCCGTTCACCTCGATGTTGCCGGCGTTTTCCGTATTTGAGGTAACAACTTCTTTGGTTGCACCTATGCCTCCCTTTTCAACACGGAGCTTACCGTCGCTGAGTTTTATTCCGCCTGCGTTGGCATAAATACCATTGGTGGCTGCGACCGTAACCTCACCATTGTGAGAAACGAGCAGATCTCCTGTGTGTGTCTGAATTGCAAAGGCAAGACCTTCACCATCCATAGCAGGAACGCACTTGGCGGTCAGCTTTCCGTCGCCGGTGACGGAAATGCTGCCCTTGGACACAGTTACGCCATCGGAAAAGGATTTTCTTGGATTCTGCGGATCTTCCGTATCATAGGATTCTCCGCCGATGGCTGTAAGTGAACCGCCGGTTATCAGCAAGATCTTGCTGCGCCTGCTGCTGTTGTCCATACGAACGCCGACGGAGAAAGCGCAGTCGGCGGAGTATGCCGTTCCGCCCTGAGCAGTGATATGACCGCCCTCAATTTCGAAATCGCCGTCTGCTACGCCGATGGCACAGGAATAAGTCCATGCTTCGCCGGTGTTTTTATGGGTACCGGAGGTAACGGACAGGGTGCCTGTACCCGAAGCTCCGCCCTTAACTTTCAGGTCGCCCATAGCTTCCAAAGCGGTTATTACCATATGCTTATTATATCCATCATCTTCTGCTATCGCAGCATCGCCGCCGGTAATTGTGTTCGTTGTGCCGTCAGCCAACACAATGGTGGTTCTGTCCGGCAGCTCAACAGCCGTGGCAGCCTTGGTGGTGAAGTCGATGCCCCTGAGTGTCAAAGTCTTGGTGCCGTTATCCCAAGTGGAATCGGCAGCACCGACATTCTTATACTGATTTAGCAAAGCAATCGCCGCTGCACCGCCGTCGGAAGCGGTGAAGTCCGCCGTTTCCGTTGCCGGATCTGCGGCAAATGCCGTCATCGGAACCAGTGACAGCACCATACACAGCGTCAATAAAGCTGTCAGAAATTTTACTTTAACGGTTTTCTTTTTCATTGTTTTGCTCCCTTCCTGCAGCAATCAACTGCATAAAACAGCAATGTATATTCTTTAGCTTGTTTTAGAATACACATATTTAAACAATGTAATTTTATCATATCTCAAAATACGATTTCATTATGTTTTCCGAAAAGGCAATTGACAATTCGGAAACTCCGCAGGTTTTTTCCTTACTCTGTTTCCATAGCTTCAAGATAAAATTCTGATCATCATAGTTTTTCAATTTTCAATCCAAAAAATATTTACTCAAGTCTTTTTTCTCATACTAAAAACACAAAAACCACCCTGTTGGGTGGTTTCTGTGTTTATGGCAGGGGCAGAAGGACTTGAACCCTCGGCACGCGGTTTTGGAGACCGCTGCTCTACCAACTGAGCTATACCCCTATAAAAAGGCTATAAATAGTTTTTGAAAAAAACGTGGTGGACCATCAGGGACTCGAACCCCGGACCCACCGGTTATGAGCCGGTTGCTCTAACCAACTGAGCTAATGGTCCACGCAAAAGCGGTCGTTTTTGACCGCTTGATTATTATATATTGAGCATACCTAAAAGTCAAGAAAAAAGAGTATGAAAACCGAAAAAAATCAGTCTGTAAAAAGTTGCTCCCAATAACGCACTCCGTTTTTCTCCGACCAGGCAATACCTACGTGCTTATAATTCGAATTTACCATATTCGAATAATGGCCGGCGGAATTATACCAACTGTTCATGACCTCATCAACCGTACGCTGTCCGTATGCGATATTCTCGCCGGCAAATCCAAAGGAATATCCCCCTTCTTCATTAAAGATCGTAACCCAGTCACGCCCATCCGGACGCAGATGTGTGGGATCATATTTTTCGGCAAGCTCCTTTGCCCTTATCCGAGCAAGCTTAGTAAGCTGAGAATCAAAAGAAAGCGGCGGAACACCGTTTTTTTGCCTTTCCGCATTGATAAGATCCAACATATATTGCTCTGTATCCGGCGAGACTTTTGTTGTAACGGTGGTGGGCTTTGAGGTTGTAACCGTAGTTGCCGCTTTAGTTGATGTCGCTTTCTTTGAATACTTTGCCGTCGTAGTGTCTTTGCTCTGAGCCTCCGAAGAAGACGACGATGTATCCGCAGGAATTTTATACCCGTACTTATAGTAATAGGTAACACCCGGTAATGAGGACTCATCGGTATACGAGGTCCCGCTTGTAACACCTATTTTCTGATACTCCCCGTCCTTTGAAGCAGCCCTGTAAATACTGTACTCCTTTACGTTAGGTACCTCAGTCCATGAAAGTACACCGTCCTTCATCTCAACAGACTGAAGAGTCTCATTTTCCGTATCATCTTTTGATTCATTTTCTTTCGCCTTTGTACTTTGATATACGGTTTTTGACTGCTCGGACGACTGTATTTCCCTGTGCTTTTCGTCCTTAGAAAAAGTGCGCGGAAGAACCACAACTGCCGCAACAATCAAAAACGTAACCAAGGCGAGTATTACTTTTTTAATCATATCTTCTCCGAAAGTTCACGCGGTCCGTCTCCTGTTTCCGCTACATAAAAATCAGCTCGGTATCCGATTTTTCTGAGATACACCTCTCCCACTGTTTGAATAAAGCTGTCAACTACGTTGTTTTCAACAAGGCTTACCGTACAGCCCCCGAAGCCTGCTCCGGTCATACGTGAACCCAAAACACCCGGAACAGTCCATGCTGTTTCAACAAGAGTATCCAGCTCAACACCCGTAACCTCATAGTCGTCACGTAAAGAGAGGTGCGAGTCGTTCATAAGGCGTCCGAATTCCGCTGTATCATTTCTTTTCAGAGCCTCACAGGCTTTAGCGGTACGTATGTTTTCAAGTATTGCGTGTCTTGCTCTTATCTGACACACGGGGTCAGGAATAAAACCGCACAGCTCGTCGAACTCTTCCTCTGAAAGCTCGCAAAGTGAATTAATATCCTTAAACTCACGCAGATACCGAAGAGCCTCTTCACACTCCCTCCTGCGCTCATTGTATTTTGAATCGGAAAGCCCGCGTTTTTTATTACTGCACGCGATAACAAGGGAGACACCGTCAAACTTTACGGGTATGTACTCATAATCAAGTGTGCCGGTATCAAGAAAAATCGCATAGTCCCTTTTTCCCATCGCCGAGGCGAACTGATCCATAATACCGCAATTCACACCGACAAACTCGTTTTCCGCCTGCATACATATCCTTGCAAGTGAAACAAGGTCAAGGTCAAATGAAAAAAGCTCCCTGCAAGCAAATCCCGTGAGCACTTCTACCGATGCCGATGAAGAGAGTCCGCTGCAATAAGGAATATCCCCGAAAAAGGCGATATCAAGGCCAAAAGGTACCTCATATCCGTTTTGTCCGAGTGCCCACACAACAGCCAGAGGATAGTTTGAAAATGCCTTTTTGGAATCATAGGTCAAATCGTCAAGGCTTCCCTCAATTATTCCCTCATCTTCAAAGTTCAACGAGAAAAAACGAAGCCTCCTGTCGTCACGAACCCGGACAGCCGCATATGTACCTATGCTCAATGCGCAAGGCAAAACATGACCGCCGTTATAATCCGTGTGCTCACCTATGAGATTCACTCTTCCCGGAGCAAAAAAGCAATGTACACCTTTTGCGTCACCAAATTTTTTTTCAAAAGCTTCAAGTACCTTCAGGCTCATTGTATTTCCCATTTTAACCCTGCTTTTCTATAGTAAAATCAATAGTTCTTGTCCCAAGTCTCTCATTTGAAACCGTAAGCCTTCCCTTGCCGGGGTTGCCCTTTGTCTTTATATATGTACCGCCCATACCGCCTTTCAGCATTATGACTGACGGCCCTATGATTTCAATTCCGCCTGATGCTTTCAAGCTGATAGGCTCATCATAGTAGTTAAGCAGATTCCCATCCTGTGATTTTGCAAGTATGTTTATCTCGGCAACATCATAAGTAGTTTTTTCCACCAGCGATGTACACGACGGCAAAACTTCAAGCACCGCATCCGTAACAGGTGCCTTTATAATTGATTTTTCCACCATACCGTGCCTTATAAAGTCAAATCTGTAAACTGTAACATCAGAGCCCCAGTTCCCGATGTATTTATAAAAAATATCCATACACCTTGACACCGTGAGCCTCTCATAAACAACAGCACGAATAAGCCTTACAATATTTTTCGGGGTAATTGCCGCTGACATTCCACCGTTCATAAAATCCTTTACGGCATGTTTGATTGACTCTGAGGACTTCAAAGAAAGACCCTCTTTTTCTTCAAGAAGACATCCGATAAGATCATCAACTATTATCGGCGGATGCGGTAAATATTTATACTTTTCCCTGCACGGTGAAAATCTTCTTACAAACTCACCGTTTTTATAGAGATCCACAAAGTCCGCGTTTGTAAAAATATATACGTCTGAAAGACAGCCGCCAGGATGCTCACCGATATCCATAGATGAAGATATTTCAGCCACAAGCTTGCCGTCAGACTGGCTCGCATATACCGCTGCCGCCATTTTCGGATTTCTGAACATATCCGTTACTCCGTGATAACAAATCCTGTCACCGCTTCCGAAGTCCTTATGTGTATTGTAATCAAACATACACCATCCGAAGCAACCCGAAATGCCGTTGTCCGAGTCATACATTGCATCAAGAACATTGGCATGCCGCAACGCATGTGACAGTCTGTGTGCCTCGTCATCATACACTTTTGTCGGAAACATATGTCCGTTGTATTCTGAAACGATATACGGCTTCCAAGGCTTCGGTGTAACAAATATTTTCTTTGTAAGTCCGGTATTGTTACCTGTGTGCGAAAAATCATTGAATGCATAAACATCCTCGAGCAGATTGCTCATCTGCAAAAATCTCACGCCGGATGTCTGCCGTGTGGGGTCAAGGGAATGTGCTACGGAGTTTGCCTCTTTATAAAGCTTGTTATCGTCCTGTGACTCGTTTACCCTGACGCCCCACAGGATGATGCTCGGGTGGTTCCTGTTCTGAATCACCATATCAGCAACGTTCGCAAGATGCTGCTGCTTCCACCGAGCATCACCGATATGCTGCCATCCGGGAGCCTCAGTAAACACGAGGAGGCCGCGACGGTCGCACGCGTCAAGAAAATACTTTGACTGAGGATAATGACTCGTGCGGACAGCATTTACGCAAAGCTCGTCTTTGAGAATATCCACGTCGTGCTCCTGCATTGACTGAGGCATAGCGTACCCGACATACGGGTACGACTGGTGTCGGTTGAGTCCGCGGATTATCAGCTTATTTCCGTTGAGATAAAATCCGTCCTGTTTAAAAACAGCGGTTCTTATTCCAAAATCCGCCGTTTTCCTGTCAACCTCCACCCCGTCTTTTTTTAAGATAGCAGTGATACTGCACATATTCGGGTTATCAATACTCCATAACGGAAGCTTGTCGGTATAAAAATCAAATGTATTTGTTCCCGCATTGACGGGAATATCATCTCTTTTTCCTACAAGCCTCCCGTCATGATAAAATTCAACCGATGCCGTAAGACCGCGTGTCGAGAGCGGTCTAACATTTTTTCCGTAGTCAATATCCAAATCAATTTCAAGCGATTTATGTTCACCGTTAACGGAATTTGTCTTTACAAAAATATCATCAATAAAAATAGTATTTTTTATTTCAAGATAGACTTCCCTATAAATACCGCCGTAAGTAAGATAATCAATCACATGTCCGAACGGCGGGATATTCAAATTTTCACGTGAATCAAGCACGACTCGTATAGTGTTTTCCTCACCGTATTTTATTTCTTTTGATATCTCGACTGAGAATGCCGTATAACCGCAATTGTGGATACAAACCTTTTTATCATTTATAAAAACTTCGGCTCTGTGTGCTGCGCCTTCAAAGGTAAGAAAAATAAGATTCCCTCTGTAATCAGACGAAAGAGTAAAAGTTTTCTCATACACGCTTACAAACTGATAGCATTTTTCATCAAAATAGTTAAAAGGAATTTCCACGTTTGTGTGCGGAAGTCTTACCACTTCAAAGTCAGCAGAGTCCCTGTCTCTGTAAAATCTCCAATTATCATTAAGTAAAATGATGTCCCTCATACTCCACCGCCAAAAACAATTAAATACTTTTTTTATTATAAAATATCCGCTTGTTTACGTCAACGAAACAGAGTTTCGTTTTTTACTTTTCAAAAAGATAACCTGTACATAAGCCGTTATACCGGTTATGTACAGGTTGAAAAAATCATATATTGTATTGGTTACGGGATATCAATAAACACCCTGTGCTACCATTGTATCTGCAACCTTTATAAAGCCTGCGATATTGGCTCCGGCAAGGTAATTGCCCGGTACGCCGTACTTGTTTGCCGCATCCTCACAAGCCTTAAAGATATTCACCATGATATCCTGAAGCATGGAATCAACCTTTTCAAAGGTCCATGAATAACGCAATGAGTTCTGGCTCATTTCAAGTCCGGATGTTGCAACACCGCCGGCATTTGCAGCCTTTGCCGGTCCGTAAAGAATACCGCTCTTAAGATAAACAGCTATAGCGTCTGCGTCTGACGGCATATTTGCACCCTCCGATACGCAGTAGCATCCGTTTTTAACAAGGATTTCGGCATTTTCGCCGTTTATCTCGTTCTGTGTTGCACAGGGAAGTGCGATGTCACACGGAACAGACCATATACCGCTGCAGCCCTCATGATACTCAGCATCGGGGTGTACCTTTACATATTCTTTTATTCTTTTTCTCTCAACCTCTTTAATCTTCTTTACGAGGTCAAGATCAATTCCGTTCTTGTCATAGATATATCCGTTTGAGTCGGAAAGCGTAACAACCTTTGCACCGAGCTGGGTAGCCTTTTCTGTTGCGTAAATGGCTACATTGCCCGAGCCGGAAATAATAACGGTCTGATCCTTGAATGATTTTCCGTTTGCCTTAAGCATTGCCTCCGTATAGTAGCAAAGGCCGTAGCCTGTTGCCTCTTTTCTTGCAAGAGAACCGCCGTAGGTAAGCCCTTTACCGGTAAGAACGCCTGTAAATTCGTTGTTTATCTTTTTGTACTGTCCGAAAAGATATCCGATCTCACGTGCTCCCACGCCGATATCACCGGCAGGCACGTCAACATTCGGTCCGATATGTCTCTGAAGCTCGGTCATGAAAGCCTGACAGAAACGCATTATCTCTCCGTCGCTTTTTCCGTGAGGATCAAAGTCGGAGCCGCCTTTTGCGCCGCCCATAGGAAGGCCTGTAAGCGAGTTTTTAAAAATCTGCTCAAAACCAAGGAAGCTTATGATAGAAGAGTTTACTGACGGATGAAAGCGAAGACCGCCCTTGTAAGGACCTATGGCATTGTTGAACTGAATACGGTATCCTCTGTTCACCTGAGTATTTCCTTCGTCGTCAACCCATGCAATACGGAATTGAATAGCTCTGTCGGGCTCAACCAAACGACCGAGGATATTTGCCTTAACATACTCGGGATGCTTTTCTATGACGGGCTCGAGAGTTGTAAAAACTTCCTTTACAGCCTGCATAAATTCCGGCTTGTTAGAGTCTTTTTTTTCAACTTTTTCGATTACTTTCTCAATGTACTCATTCATCTTTACGTCTCTCCCTTTGGAATTTAATGTAAATAGAATAGCACCTGAAAATAATGAAGTCAATAAAAAAACACAAAAAATGAAAGACTTGCAAAACAAATCTTTCATTTTTCATTAGTATTCCAATTTTCTGGTATTCTTTTTGCAATAAAAACAATCAATTGCCGTGATTTACTTCAAAAAGCCCTCCTAAAGCACCGGAGCGGATTCCGTTTATTCAACAACAGGAAGCGTCATTGAGCGGACAGCTAAAGTCTTGAAGAATTTTTGATAATCCTCGGTAGCCTCTCCGATACCCATATAGGATGTATGGTCCTTCCATTCCTCAGGCATAACATTCCAAATACCCGGTTTTATCTCCATGCCGTCCTTATAATCAACAAAGGCATGACCCTCCGGATGATGTGCTGCCGGAACGTTTACTATACCGTCATTCGGCTGCCAGTCCACGCCATGTGTGGAATCCTTGTAAAGGCACTCAAACGGAGACAATACACGAAGCGGAAACCAGATATCACTTGAGGGAATCTCAATTCCGAACCTTCTGTAGGTCCTTCTTCCGTAGTAAGAGAAGTAATAAATGTTGTCATAATCTTTGTAATCCTTCATACAATCTATAGCACCCTTTGTAGACAACTCATAAAAAATATTGTCCCTTTCAAGGTTTGCAAGATGATTGACAGCCTCTTTGTTGAAAGGAATATGCCTCTCCATGCTAGAAATGCCGAATCTGTCAAGGTGAAAATCATAAACTCTGGAGAGTGCTGTACCGGATACAAGATTTCCAAGACCGAATACAACCTTTGAAACCGGCTTTACAAGAGGTCTTGCGGCATCCGGAAGCGTTACGCCGTTATGCGTGCCCGCAAGAGTTGTACAGGTATGTATCCATCTTTGCTTTCCGCCCTCAAAAAGCGGGCTTACGTCACCGCCTGCTGTCCTTTCCTCAGCGTCACCCTCTGCGAGAAGATTTATAAGAGTACGTACGGTGGGTGCACCGAAGCTGTGTCCTATAAGGCTTACCTTCTGAATCCTTCCCTTTTCGTCAAGCTCGCCCCAGTTCGGGACATATCCCGGATAGGTTTCACCGAAGCGCTCATGCCCGTAACGCTTTGAGTGAACCTCCCCATAGTCAACACGGCCGCCCTTTATCATGGCATAAAGTATGCATGCTCTGTCCCACATGCTTGAAAAGGGTCCGATATGAGGAGTGTAGCAGCGAACGCCTTCCTCCATAATCGCAACACGTGCGTTACCGTTCCACATACCCATGCACGGCATAAACTGATTGATTTTCGATTCTGTTCCCCAACAAAGGAATCCATGAATCAGGATGATAGGATAATCATTTGTTTTTTTCATTTTATTACCTCCCGAAAACATTAAACGAAACAAACTGACGTATAAATATTTTACCATATATTTCGGCTTTTGTCCGAGTCCGTTAACTCTTTTCGGTTAGAAAAGAAAGCATAGTCTTTGTGCAATTTGACAAAGTTTGTTCATGGTTCTTTGATTTGCAATGTATTTGCCGTTATGATACAATATACGATAATTTTTGATGATAAATGACATTTTTTTGGAGATGATTAAAGATTGAAGCTTTTTAACAAAGGAATCCGACGAACCTACAAATTCGAACGTCTAATGGCTCAGCAGTACGGCGCATCAAAGGTATCCTTTTTCTTTTATACTTTTCTGCGTTTAGTTGTAATAGCCATAATGGTTTTATCCTTTATAAACAAGCGTTACGAGCATATATGGCAATGTGTTCTTACTCTTGTTCTTTTCTGCCTTCCCCCATTCTTTGAAAGAGGCTTTAAAGCAGACCTGCCCTCCGTCTTTGAAATTGTGGTTCTTTGCTTTGCATTTGCGGCAAACATACTCGGAGAGATTTGTTCATTCTATGTAAAAATCCCCGGATGGGACACCATGCTTCACACCATTTACGGCTTCATTTTTGCCGCGTTTGGTTTTTCTCTTATAGACTTGATGAACAAGGATACATCCATAAAATTCAAGCTTCACCCGGCATATCTCTGTATAAACTCCTTTGGATTTACAATGGCTGTCGGAGTTCTTTGGGAATTCTTTGAATGGTCAATGGACTATTTCTTCGGTAAGGATATGCAAAAAGACACCATAGTTCACAGTTTCCACAGCGTTATGCTTGATGACACAAAATCAAATATACCCGTTGCTGTTGACAACATACATGAAGTAATAATCGACGGTTATAAGCTTCCGTTTGACGGCTATCTTGACATCGGTTTATTCGACACAATGAAGGACCTCGCAGTTGCCGCTCTCGGAGCAGCCATCTTCTGTATATTCCTTGTTGCGTACCTTAAGACAAAGGGTCAGAACAAGGTTGCGGCTATGTTTATCCCCGTTAAGCGCAACTGGGACAGAGATCCTGCAGAGGTTGAGGCCGAGCTTGCAAAACGTATTGTTAACCTTGAGGGTGAATTGAACGAGCTTCGTGCCGAGCATGAAAAGAGAAGATCATCAAATGAACAAAATGTGATTGATTCCGATGATTCATCCGACGAAAACAATTCCTCTGAAAATAAAAAGGAATAACCGCACAAAAAGAATTATAAAGTATCAAAAAAGGAAAGCGAAAACAAAAACTGAAAATTCGGAAATCAGGTAATAAAATGTATCTAAAAAATGCAGTTGAACATTTTAAAACAATAACAAAACACAGACACCTTGTTATGCGAAATTGCTTTCGCGCGGGAATACCCCTCCAGGGACTTCGCCATGACCTTTCAAAGTACACGCCCGCAGAGTTTCTTATCGGAGTGAAGTACTATCGCGGCGACCACAGCCCGAATGTCGAAGAAAGAAAAGCAAAGGGCTATTCAAGCGCATGGATGCACCACAAAGGCCGTAACAAGCACCATTATGAATACTGGTTTGACAATGATGACCATACGCTTTCAATCGCTCCCGTTCCGATGCCGACAAGGTATATCATAGAGATGTTCTGCGACAGAGTTGCCGCAAGTAAGGTTTATAAGGGCGCCGCTTATAAAGACAGCACCAGCCTTGACTACTTCAATTCACATGATTATCGTGTGACCATGCATCCCAAAACCCGTGAAACACTTTTCATGCTTCTTAATATGCTTTCGGAACAAGGTGAAAAAAAGACGTTTCGTTACATACGTCACATGAAAAAGTAAAAAGCTTTCAAAAAAGTAAAAACTCCCTTTATGACTGCCAAGTCATAAAGGGAGTTTTTTTGATATTAAATGTGTTTTAATAAAAACATAAATAATGAATAAAACAATCAATCGAGAATATCAAAATTTCCTACATACGGAAGCTTCTTTGCACGTTTACCGGCTGCGTTTGCAACACCCTGAATCCATATCGCAAAGATGCCGATTCCTAGAATTGCGAGCAATCCTGCAATGATAATCGTCACTACCTTGCTTATACTTATAAAAATAAGGATAAGCACAGCTGAAACGATGTAATAAAAAAATCTGAGCAACATAAGATTCAGTGCCTGAGATGTATGAAATCTGGCAAATTTTGAATCCGGCACAACTATTATCGGCAAAAGAATCAAAATACCGAAATAAGAGATTATCGCAAAGAAAAGATTCTTTTCAATATCTTTTTTTTCGTATTCGGCTGTTGTGTCTTCGGTGTTTTTAAACTTATCGTGAAGCTTATTTACGCCCTTATTTATCTTTTCCGCGGTGTTTTCTTTCGGAGGACACTTCGGACATACGCCGTTTTCATCAAGCTCTGTTCCGCATTTAGTACAGTAAGCCATTACTTAGTACCTCCTATAAAAATATTTTCATTGTTTATTTCAACCTTCGGGAAGCTTTGAAGCTTTCCTGTCGGGTCAAATGCTATAACACAGGACTCCTTGTCGTTGTCAATGATGATGTATATAATCTTTGACTCCTTTGTGTCCACATTGTTTTCCTCAAGAATCGTAAAGAGATCTCTGGTCGGTTCCGTGCTTACGGCTGTTTCGGATTCATTCTTTCCCACAGTAGCCGCAGCGGTCTGAGTTACAGGCTCAGTCACCTTTTCCTTATGGAATTTTGCATTCCAGAGATTCATAAATGTACCGTAGGAATCAATTCCGTCAGGATTATAAACGTAGCAGGTCTTCGGAACCTCAGGCTCGGTTGGATTTTCCTCTTCGGGAGTCTTAAGGTGCTTCGCAGTTTCAAGAAGCCTCGGAAGCTCCTTATAGGAATCAATTTCAAAGTATGAAATAAGACCGTTTGTTTTTTCGTCAGCCCACTTTAAAACATCATCCTCCTTAACGCTTGCGGTGATATACCCCGCACCCGCCAAAATTACGGTGAGGAAAATCTCAATTATAAAGAATATGATGCAGGCTCTTGAAAAATGAACCTTGTTTTTATTCCTTGCGGCACCTATGGCCCATAAAAGCACACAGATAATATTTATACCCGGAATAAGCATGAGTACGAAAGCTCTTACAAAAGCTCCCGTTTTCATTATTTCGGCGTATTTTTTCTTATCCGGAACAGCTTCTTCCGTTTTTTTCGAAGAGGCTTTTTCCTCTTTCCTGGAGATTTTCTTTTCTTCCTTTTTGATAAGCGCCTTTGAGTCCGAATCAGCTTCATCGGCAAGCTTCTTCAAAGCTTTTTCCGCATCTATTGCGTCCTTTGCTTTCTCTATCTCATGGGCCTTGTTTTCAACCTTCCGGTCAACCTTTTTTGCCAGTTCTTTCGGAGAAGCCTTGACAAGAGCCTTTTCGTCCTTGTTCTCTGCCTTTTCGGTCTTGGAATCTTTCTTTTCGGCTTTTTTATCTACTTTTTCGGATTTTACCTCTGAGGAGTTGAGTTCTGAATCTGATTTTTCTGCTTCAGTCTCCGTCTTTGCGGTTTTTTTCTTTGACATCTCAGCTTTTTCATCAGCCCTTACAGCTTTTTCATCAGCCTTTATAGCTTTTTCAGCCTTGTCATCAGCATTTTCAGCTTTGTCATCAGACATTTTAGCTTTATCGTCAGCCTTTAATTCTTTTTCGGAGGCTAACACTTCGGCCTTATTTTCTCCTTTTAGAAGAGCCTCTGCAAGCATGGCTTCCTCCTTAAGAGAATCATCCGAATTGGTATTCTGTTCGGTTACAACGGCACCTGTTTTCTTTTGAACTTCATTTGATGTCTTATTTTTTTTCTTCTTTGGCATAAAAAGTCCTCCTTTTTAAGCTTTACTCTTTAATTTTACTCTAAAAAGCTTAATTCATCAAGTATTAACACGAAAAGTAATCTCAAAAACAGATAATCTTGTATTGAAAACCAGATGTTTTTTTGATAAAATGTTTTAGGAAAGAAATGAGAGAAATATTTTTTATGGGAGTAAAAATATGGATGACAACACAAGACAATCATATATAGACCTTGAAAGTGCATTTAACTCACTCAAGGAAATTAAGTTTCCGACATGGGATACATTGCCGGAGCTTGAGCTTTATATGGATCAGGTAACAAGTCTTATGGAAAGGTACCTTTCGGCTGTAAATATCGAAAACGAAGGTCTTGACGACACCGATAAAATAATAACACCGTCCATGATAAACAATTACGTGAAAAAAGGCTATATGCCAGCACCGGTGAAGAAGAAATACGGCAAAGAGCATCTCGCCTATCTTTTTATCATCTGCACCATGAAGCAATCGCTTCCCATACCGGTCATACACACCTTTATAGAATCCATGCTCACCGTCACAACCATCGACAAGCTTATGGATATGTTCGTTGAAAGCTACAAAGAGTGCTTCACCGGTTGTATAAGTGACCTTCAAAGCACAAACGAGCTTGCAAAGGAAAGAACTGACGATGAAACCTTAAGAAAAGCAATCCTTGCGGTAAAGGCAACGGCGTTTGCAAATTCGGGAAAAATCATCGGTGAGATAGTAAACTCCAACCTTTCAAGCTATAACTGTGATGAAAACTGAAGCTACAACAAAAACTAAAACGGTCTCCGAAAGTCAGAACAAATGCTGACAGACGGAGACCTCTTTTTATCTTATATTCATTGCTTTAGTAGTACATAACATTTATGTCAACGTCCCCTTTTATGCCGGGTATTTTACCGGTACAGCTGCATTGCCATACGGAGTATGATCCCGCATATGAAGTCTGACTGACATAGTGAGCAAGCCAAACGGGGTATTTTGTCATATCAAGTCTCCAAAGCGTCTTTTCAAGGTAATATTTGCTCGAATAGAGCATACCGTTATAACCTGCTTTTTCAACAGTCGAGAGAAAGGCTTCCGCACATGCATTGAGGTCGTTTATGCTCATCTCAAGACCTCCGAGCTTATTCCATGATTCCCAGTCGTAAGCTATAGGCAAATCAAGCTTACATGAATTTTCGGAAAGAGTGTCAAGAACAAACTTTGCCTGTTCCTTTGCCTCTTTTTTGTCCGTTGCATATGTGTAAAAATAAACGCCGACCTTAAGTCCGGCAGCCTTTGCGCCCTTGTAATTATCTATGAAATATGTATCCGTCTTTGACTCTCCGCCAAAGCCGTTTTGAACACCGATACGTATAAAGACGAATTCACACCCTGCATTTTTTACTTTTTTCCAATCGATGTCCCCCTGCCATTTTGAAACGTCAATGCCGACAGCGGTTTTACCATTTTTATACCTTGCTACGGCATCCGAAAAATTAAGCTTCGGAGAAGGCTCGGGTGCAGATGTTTCCGGAAGCTCCGACACAACATTCAAGACAAACGGGAAACGGGTAACATGTCCGTCAGAATCCCTTGCAACACGTGTAAGCTTATACTTTCCGACAGCGTTGAGATTGTAGTATCCCTCAACGGTAGGTATGATTTTTTTATCCTTGTCGTCTATACAGATCATGGGGGCGGGTATTTTTTCGCTGCCGACCTTCACGGTAACGGTTGAAGCCGTCACAAAGATAGGACCTTCAGGATAGGAAGGCGTCACCGGAGCAGGTGCCGGCGGCGGAACTGTCGGAACGGCTGTTGTCTGCGTCGTGGTTTCCTCGGTTGTAAACTCCGCAAGCGATTCTTTTTCATCGGAAAAGGACGGTGACTCACACATTTCACCGTGCTCAAACTTAACGTCTTTTTTGCTTACGGAAGCCGTCCCCGTTGTTTTTTTACCGCTTTGAGGGTTTTTGTTTCCTACGGATATCTTCAGGATAACAGACAGAACAACAACAGCTGACAGAAAAACGGCAGCTGCTGTAAGTAATTTCTTTTTATCTTTGAAAAACTTTTTAACATCCATAGTTGAAAAATATCTTTGTTAAACCTGATTATTTAAACATGGCGATAACACTGTTAAGCTCTTCTTCGGTATTTGCCTGAACGGTAATTTTAAGAGCATATCCGTTTACCTCGGCACAGAGAACCTCAACATAATACGCGTAACTCGCATCCATCGTTTTCTTGTACCTGATACCGGTAAACTTGTTTCCGCCGAATTTTGCACTAACGTTTTCGTCAAGCATCTGTGCATTGTCACCGGTATTAGCAATGATTATTGACGATTTAAGCGCGTCTGAAGCCGATGAATACGACTTTGCGGACATGGCCTCATATGATAGAACAACGCTTGCCGAAAGGTTCTCACTGGAAGCGGAAAAATCCTTCGGATAGAGAAGGTTGGTCGTTGAACCGTTGAAAGAGGTAAGAGTCCATCCGCTCGGTGCATTGAAGCTTATTCCGGAAAATTCGCTGTAGTATGATGTACCGTCAACCTTGCCGTATTGGAAATTTGAAGTAAGCTGCTGATTCCCCGCCTGTGTCTTTCCGAAGCCGCCGAATGCGGATTTCCTGGTTGTAGTCACAGATGAGCCGAATATTCCGCCCTGAGCCGTTTGTCCCGCCGTCGTGTCAGGCGACGGTTCTGAAAATTTATCCAGAGCCTTTATGAAAAATACTGTTCCGGCAATAACGGCAACAAGAAATGACACAAGGAGTACGGCAGCCGCTATGACGATATACTTCGGCGCCTTATCCTCCGTAACACCTGCCTGTGCTCTTTGTAATTGATCGTTTAAGTCTCCGCGCATTTTATCTACTCTCTCCGTTTAAGATGTCTATGAGTTCACCGACACTTGAAAGATCAGTTGTGAAAACGTTTATTTTCATATAATATCCGTTTATCTCTCTAACAAAGTCATACTCATAATATGTTTTTTTACCGTCAGTTATTTTTGCGGCAATCTGAGTGTATACATTGCCGTTAAGAGTTATGGTCGAATCACTTGCAAAATAAACGTAACCGTCAGTGTAGTCACTGTAGTCCTCTATCTCATCCTTAAGCTCGTCGATGTAATCCGCATAGGATTCATACACGTCCGAATAATAATCCTTGTTGTAATAGTCTATGCGTAACTGCGTTCCCGTAAGCTTATTTACGGAATAAAAATCATAAACCGTCAGATTGTTTGACGCTTCACCGGCTGAAATCTTGTTTTCCTCGTAAAGCTGAGCGATATCCCGCTGAGTAAATGTTTCATACGCGGTAGGCAATGTAAACTTAAGTCCTCCGAATTCACTCTCGTAGGAATTGCTTTCCGCATCGGTCTTTCCGGAAATGAATTTGCCGCTGCCCTTGAAGGATTTATAATAGCTGTCACCGCCGGAAATTTCATCATACCCTTTGAAGAAATCGTCATCAAAGTCATCACCGAAATCTTCAAAATAATTATCGATTCTGTCCCACGGAACACTATCGACAACAACCTTAAACGTCGCAAACATAAGCGAGATAAAGAGAACAACAACCACCGTACAGCAGATAAAGACCGTAAGTATGATCTTTCCCGCACTCATTTTCTTCTTCGGAGAAGGAGTGGGAGCAGACCCTCCCGCAGGGGCACCGGTCGGATTTTTAGGCGGTACACCCTGTGTATTGTAAGCTCCGCTCTTATCTTCGGAATCCGAGCTCGTACCTTTATACTTTGGCGTTGAATTAAACTTTACGGTCTCATTTTTCGCACCGCAAAAGCCGCAGAAAGCATCATTGTCCGCCATTTCTTTTCCACAATATGGACAAAACATATATGTTACCTCCATAAACGTTTTTTAAATTTTATCATAAAGAGTCGAAAATGTATACAATTAAACAGTTACAATAAAATAAAAATTGAATGTGACTAAACTCATATCAGGTGCCTTTAAACAAGTTTTAAAGCAAATATGAGCAAGAGTTCCGATAAGACACTCGGTACCAAGTTAAAAATTCGAAAAGGAAAGAGAAAAAGTCCGTCGCAAAGCGACGGACTCTGTGTTATGTTATCAGTCTCTGTCATGAAGAATTTTCTCTATAGCTACAAGCTTTGTACTGAGAATAAGTATCTCTGTCGCGTCGGAAAGTTCCTCAAGTGTCGGGAATGTCGGAGCAATACGTATATTTTTGTCCTCAGGATCCTTTCCGTAAGGATAAGTAGCTCCGCACGGTGTAAGCGTAACTCCTGCCTCCGCGCATAAATCATAAACCTTATGTGCGCATCCCGGAAGAACATCATAGCTTATGAAATATCCTCCGTTGGGATTCGTCCAGGAAGCAATTCCCGTTCCGCCGAGTTCACTTTCAAATGCCTTAAGAACAACTTCAAAGCGGGGAGAAATAATCTGTGAAAGAAGCGACATATGTCTCTTTACCCCGTCAAGATCCTTAAAGTATTTTACGTGACGAAGCTGATTGTACTTGTCATAACCGATTGTCTGAAAAGAGTATCTCTTCTTTATGTACGCAAGGTTTTCCTCATTTGCCGCAAGAGCCGCAATACCACAGCCGGAGAAGGAAATCTTTGAAGTGGAGGCAAACAGCACCGCACGACTCGGGTTTCCGCATTTTTCACACTCAGCAAGCAATTCAAGAAGCTTATCCTCACGTCCGAAAAGGTCGTGAACACAGTATGCGTTATCCCAGATAATCCTGAAATCGTCCGCAGCCGTATGCATGGATGCAAGACGCCTTACCGTTTCGTCGGAATATGTAATTCCTGTGGGATTTGAGTACTTCGGCACACAGAACATACCCTTTACCAGCGGATCTCTTACAAGCGATTCCACCCTATCCATATCCGGACCGTCAGCGGTCATCGGAACATTTATCATCTCAATGCCCATGTACTCGGCTATACCGAAGTGTCTGTCATAGCCCGGTACGGGACAGAGAAATTTTACCTTTCCCTGCTTTGACCATGGCTCGGATTTTTCGGAAGCACCGAAGGTATAGCACTGAAGAACATAATCAAACATAAGAGCAAGACTTGAGTTTCCGCCTATAAAGAACTTTTCTGCCGGAACACCGAGTATTTCGGAAAAAAGCTGCTTGCACTCCGGAAGTCCGTCAAGACAACCGTAATTAAGACAGTTAATACCGCTGTCGGAAACATAATCTGCCTTTGAGTCGAGAACATCAAGAATTCCGAGAGCTTCCTTTATCTGTCCGTCAGACGGCTTTCCCCTGGACATATCCAGCTTGAGCCCCCTCGACTTGAATACATAGTACTCATGTCGGTACTGCTCCTGCAAAGCAAGAAGTTCTTTTTTTGACATTTCGGTATAGTTCATTATGAACAGGCCCCCAGAAAAATAATTGATGCTGCGCCATATGCAACGCAACTAATATAATACAAAGCAATTCTTTTTGCAACACTATTTTGCAATATTTGATTTTTAATCTTGCATTTTATACGTTTCCCTGCCCGACTCTTCTTATAAAAACATGAGCATTTACGTCAACCAAGTCGGAGGTTATCGCCTTCTCCTTTGTATCAAGAGTCCTCCTGCAATACGACGGATAAAGTATCCACAGCCTTCTTCCGAAGCCGAAGATGTCGCAGTTCCAGTCATCAAGGCATTTTTTCAACGTGTCACGAGTGATTTTTTCGATGTATTCCTCCGCGTTTTTTGCAATTATGCCCGAATTTCCCTCATCAATGAAGATATCGTTTTCCGTCTTCATTTCCATTATATCCATTGTACAATCAATGTTTACAACAAAGTGCGGCTCTGCGTCGGCGGAGACGCCGACGCGGGTGTCGTTACTGACAATTCTGAGAGATGAAAATCCGAGATTTTCATTCTTTATGCTGACAGTACCGCTGCTGACAGCATCACACAGAAAGAGAAAGCCGCGTCCTTCTTCGAGGGATAAGACACCCTTCGGCTTTTCGTCCGAAAGGACGAGAAAGCCGGAAAGAGCCGCAAAGGTGTCTTTGCCGGAATGCTGTATATCAAACACGGGAAGATATGCGCTTGTGTATTTATCTTTTGTAAGCTCGGTAAGCGTGGCAAAATCCACTTCGGTAGTATACCCGTTTATTTTGCCGGATTTCAAAAGCTCCTGAAGCTCGCGTGCCGGAAAGGATACATTGCCCTCGTTTGCGCTCATTACGTCTGCGGCAGTACAGTTGACGGTTGCGGCAACAAGGACGCTTGACCGTGTTTTATAATCGCGCACAAAAAAGTCCATAACATTGGTAACACCCTGAGAAAGAGCATCTTTGCTTATAACGACTACACGTTTTTGCGAGTAGATGAGCGTTTTTCCTATCTTCAGTGTTAGCTCATCCATGGCAGAGGATATATCCTCACCCTTTACGGTTATGACCTTTGTGAGATTTCCGCTGCTTACCTCATCCACACCGGAGGACTGTGACGCGTCGAAAATTTCAACCGTAAGAATAAAGCCTTCTTTCTCATCATAGTCAATCCCGACGCCCTGAATAACCGTTGTATTTTTCACGTCATACGCCGCATACGGAAAGCCTTTGAAGGATAGAAGCGTTATCAGAATCAGTACCACGCTTATGAATATTCTGAACCTTTTTGACATATCACATCTCCCCCTTACCCGCCTTTTTCTTCTCAATTATCAGGACAATCAGCGGCATAAGGACAACTATAACCGAGAAAATCACCGTCGATACCGTTATGTTCGCAAGCAGCCCCCGTACTCTGTAGCTTTCCTTTAAGGCCAATGTTATGCCGGCAAGCACGGCTGTCACCGCGAAAAGTCCCGTGTTTCTGCTTGTCCTCGGAAAAACCGTATTCACGCATTTCCCGCAAATGAATATATACATACTTATCTTTACAAATTCGCAGACAATCCAAACCGCGGTCAAAAGAGCGTCAAGCCTTTCAATAAAACCGAGAGAGCTCATAGATGTAAACGTAAAAAAAGGAAAAAGCTGCGTCATCGCATAGTTTCCGAGTACTCCGGCCTGAAAAAAGGCAATGAGCGAAATGAATAAAAACACAGAGACAATCCACGGAAAAATAAGAGCGGTTCTTTTACCGTAAAGCTTATCCTTCATAAGGACAGGGTAAAACAGCTCGACCGATACGGATACGGAATAAAATGAAGCTATGAACGGCTGTGCAATTCCGTCGCTGAATACCGGCGTGAAATTTGTAAACCTCATTCTCGGCATGGTGACCGCAATAACAAAAACAATACTGAGAATTACCACCGAAAAAAATATTTCCGCAGTTCTTCCCAGCACATCCAGACCGAGAAGAACACAGTAAAGGCACGCAAGCAGCAGAATGATAAGAAAAAATTTCAGGTTTGACTGCGGAAAAATAACCGTTGTCGTAAATATCTCAAACCGCATTATCACTCGAAGTCCGAGAAATATGAATGAGAAGAAGACAAAGCAAGCACAGAGCTTTGAAAGACTCGGCGAGATACTGCCGCATCTCTCAAAGAATCCGTTGTTATTACCGTCTTTTATGAAAAAATACGCAGGCAATGCAAAAATCATAAGAATAACAGACGCAAACAGAATCTGAATTATCAAATCGGTGACATCCAGCTTTTTAGCCGCACCGGGAATATAGAGCAAGGTGACGATAAGTCTGCTCATCACCATAATTATAAACATCTCCGACACGGTAATCTTGTCCGTACCCGTCTTAATCATTAAGCGACTCCTTTTTAAGCGTTTTATTTACCTGAAGCTTTTTACTCATACGCTTCCAGCCCTGACGAAAAACAACATCACGCATTGCGGGCAAAATAACCGGTGCAATCGGTGATGTATACGGTACTCCGTAAGGATCTATTGCCGTCATATTTACCGCAAGCACTATAAGCCCCAGAAAAATTCCGTAAATCCCCATGGTCCCTCCGAGCAGAATAAAGGTAAGCCTTAAAACCGCAACGGAATTGTATAAGCTCGGTATGACAAATGAGCTTATCGCGGTGAGCGCGACTACTATAAGCATCGGAGCCGCAATAAGCCCCGCGGTCACCGCCGCGTCCCCTATGACAAGTGCCCCGACTATTGATACGGCATGCCCAACCGTCTTCGGCATCCGCAGTCCCGCCTCACGCATTATTTCAAAAATAAGGTGAATTATAATGGCCTCAAGCATTATCGGAAACGGAGTTCTGAGTTCAGAGCTTACAATACTGTAAAGCAAATCCTCCGGGAAAAGCTCCTGATGAAAGATAGCGATTCCGACATAAAGCCCCGGCAATGCAACGCTTATGATAAACGATGCAATTTTAAGCATACGTATGAATGTCGTATAAAACGGTCTGTTTGAATAATCATCCATGGAATGTAGATTTTCCACAAAAATATGCGGCACGTAGAGGGCAAACGGAGTGCCGTCAACTATTATTCCCACCTTGCCTTCGGCAAGCTTTGCACACATCACATCCGGGCGCTCCGTTATTCCGACGCCTGAGAAGACGGACGGTCTGTCAGTGTCGAGAAACGGCTGAAGATAACCGGATTCAAGTACATTGTCAAACACCGCATTTTCTATTCTTTTTTCAACATCCTGCAAAAGTTCTTCACTGACACGTCCGTCTATGAAGCAGATGCATACCCGATTATTTCCCGTAACACCGACCGTTTTCAGTTTGAATCTGACATCTGCGCTTCTCAGGCGTCGTCTAATCATAGTCATGTTTATTTTAAAATTTTCGACAAAGCCCTCTCGTGCCCCTCTCTCCTGAGCTTCACTTCCCGGCTCGTCAACGGATCTCACCGAAAAGCCCTGAACGGAAAAGGCTATAGCAGTTTCGGAGCCCTCAATAAAAAGGACAAAAAATCCACCCATCGCCCCTTCAATCGCAGAGTTTACGGTAGAGATTTCCTTCATATCCGTCTCGGTAACGAGGAATTTTTTCACATCACTCAGCACATCTCCCTCGTATCTTCTCTCATAGCTTTTGAGCGGCTTCAGGATACTTTCCGATACTATGAGCCTATCACACATACCGTCACACATAAATCCCAGCATTTTTATACCCGAAGACTCAAATTCGTGAAGGATGATATCCGCGCTTTTGCCCGTAAGACCTTCTATTATTCCTTTGTTTACGTCTGTATTCCTGTCAATAGGTATCTCCGGCACAGGCATAGGAACATCCGCAAAAATCCCCATTTTCAATCACCGCTTTGACCTTTTCTGTAAGATTTATAAAACACCTTTTCTGAATTAATATTCACTCCTTCCGGGCATTTTATGTATTTTAACTTCCGCGGCGGTAAAACTATTTTCATAACTTGCTCATATGTTTTCATTTTTTTGTATTCTTAACGCTTGGCTTAAAGATTTTTTTAAGAGAAAAAGCTTATTGTAAAAGGTGGGTTTTGTGCTTGCTGTCACTTATTTTTAAAACCGTGTTGCTTTACACCATAGTTGTCATTTCTCTTCGTGTTATGGGGAAAAGACAGATAGGAGAGCTTCAACCGTCGGAGCTTGTTATAACCCTGCTCGTTTCGGAGATTGCAGCCCTTCCCATTCAGGAGACGAACAGGAGTATAAAAACGATACTCGTTCCCCTTGCAACACTTATTCTGTTCGAGCTTCTCATCTCTCTTCTGAACATAAAAAGCGTCCACTTCAGAAACCTTTTACAGGGGAGCGCGATAATAATCATACGTGACGGCGTTGTAGACCAGGGTCAGCTTAAAAGACTGCGCTATTCTATGGAGGATGTCCTTGAGGAACTTCGTAAAAAGGATATCTTCGACATCTCAGAAGTACAATATGCCATTGCGGAAACCGACGGAACTATCAGCGTGATGCCGAAGCCGGGCAAGCGTCCGGTTACTCCCGAGGACCTTAAAATCGAAGTTGAAAATGACACTATACCGGTAACCGTGATAGATGACGGAGTTATAATTAAAAACAATCTCCCGGAATGTGATCTTACGGAAAAAAGCTTTGAAAAGTTCATGAAAAAAAAGAACCTTGACAAAAAGGACATTCTCTTTCTAAGTATGACCTCGTCGGGAAATTACACAATCATAAAAAAGGATACATTGCGAAAAAAATAATCATATTTTCATTGTAATAAAACACTTCAGGTGTTATTATAGTAAAGATAATTTTATCTTTTATATCTATTCTGCAAATGCTAACTAACAGGAGGATACATATCCATGGACAACGAAAAAAAGACCAGTGCTGAAATTGCTCGTGAGGAGCGTAAGGCACGAATCGAAAAAGCAGCCCAGACACAAACGGAAAAGAAAGAGAAGAAGGCAAAGGAGCCTGCTTCAAAAAAACGTGCAAAAATCATTGTGCCTGTAGTTATTGTGGTTCTTGCACTGGTTTTAGGACTCCTCTACTACTTCGGAGTTCCCCAGAGAACATTTACTGCTGTTAAGCTCGCCGACGGTTCAAAGATTTCCATCGCCGAGTACGAGTACTATTACAAAGCTATTTACAACAATTACGTAAATACGGCATATCAGTATGATTCTTACTACGGCGAAGGTGTCGGAGCCATGTACACAGGCGGCTTCAACTACATGAAAACACCGAAAAGCCAGGAGTATACCGGTGATGACATCGACAAGGATAAGTACGGTGAAAAGCCAACATGGGCAGACTTCTTTGAAAGCACTACCATAAATCAGATAAAGCAGATAAAGGCCATTTATAAGGCTGCCATCGACGCAGGCTACAAGCTTGACGATGATGATAAGGAAAGCGTTAACAAGCAGATTGAGGAGCTTCGCAAGACCGCATCCGACAACAACTACTCCCTTAACGCATATCTTCTTAGCAACTATAATCGCGGACTCAATGAAAAGCTCCTTCGCAGAATGCTTGAAGAGTATGCAATCATTGACAAGTTTGACAAAAAGAAGCTTGAGGATATTCAGAATTCTATCACTGATGAAAAGATAAATGAAGCTTACGAAAAAGATCCCTCTGCTTACCAGACTGTAGATCTTCGTGCTTTCCGTCTCGCATCAGAGGCTGCGAAGAACACAGACAGCACCTCTTATACGGAGGAAGAACTTAAGAAGCAGACAAACGAGTCAAAGGAAAAGATACTTGAAAGCATCCAGAAGTTCTATGATGCCGCAACACTCGACAACTTCGGAACACTCGCCTACGAGTACGCTCCTGACAATGAAAAAGACGCATACAAAGACAGAGACGAAGCAACGGACGCTTCCGCTCTCACAAAGGAAAACATTACAAGCTACTTCGGTGAAGACGCCGCAAAATGGGCTTTTGAAAGCGGACGTAAGGTTGGAGACAAGTATCTTGCAAAGACCGAAAATGAAGACGGTTCGGTTGCTTGTACCGTTTTCATAATGACTGCCGTACCTTCAAGGGACGACACAAAGCAGCCCGTAAGTGTACGTCATATTCTCTTCAAACTCACTGAAGACGAAACGGATGACAACGGCAACAAGACCACAAAGCAGCTTCGTACCAAGGAAGAGGCTAAGGCTCTTGCGGAAAAGACTCTTAAGGAGTGGATCGACGCCGGCGCAACCGAGGATAAGTTCACGGAGCTTGCGGGAACACTCTCAGAGGATCCGGGCTCATCCGACAACGGCGGACTCTATGCGGACGTTACAAAATCATCAAGCTACGTTAAAGAATTCCTTGACTGGTGTTTTGCAGACGGACGTAAGATCGGAGATTACGGTATCATTGACACAACATACGGTTCCCATATCATGTACATGTCAAAGATCTCCGACACCACTCAGTGGCAGACACAGATAAAAGAAGACCTTGTAAAAGAAGAATACGATGCTTTCTTTAAGTCAATCACAGAAGACAAAAAATATGACGCATCTCTCAACAACTTCTTTGCCGGAAGAGTAAAGAACAGAGTTGAAAAGTTCGCTGAAAAAACGATTTCGGCAATCAATGCTCAAAAAGAGACTTCCAGTTCCAAGTCTCAGGCAGTGAAAGCACAGGACATTGAAAACTGATTGAGAATTAAACCTTAGGGGGAAGATTTTTATGACATTTATTGAACAGTTTGAAAACATCAAAAAAAAGATGAGCAAACTCGACACATCTTCTTTACCACATGACCTTGCCATGCAGGTAAACCTCACTGACGAGGATTGCGGCGGTATCTTTTATGTTGCCAATATCGGCGGAGTCTTTGCAGTTGAACCGTATGATTACTATGATCACACCGTTCTCCTCACCTCCAGTGCAAAGAACTTCCTTAGCATAGTAACCGGAAAGACTGACGCAACAGATGCTGTTTTCCGCGGTCTTATAAACCTTGAAGGAAACATTGAGCATGCTCAGGCACTTGCAAACCTTGTAAAGAAGCCTGAAAAAAAGACTTCAAAAAAGCCCGCAGCAAAGAAAACAGCCGAGAAAAAAACTTCGGCAAATAAGTCTGCAGAGAAAAAGGCAGCTGAAAAAAAGACGGCGGCAAATAAGTCTGCAGAGAAAAAAGCAGCTGAAAAAAAGACGGCAGCAAAGAAACCTGCAGAGAAGAAAGCAGTTGAAAAAAAGACGGCAGCAAAGAAGCCTGCAGAGAAAAAAGCAGTTGAAAAGAAAACTGTCGCTAAGAAGGCTTCGGCAAAGGCTTCTTCCGCGAAGAAAGCAACTAAAAAATAACTGTGAAAGGACGGTATTGTACCGTCCTTTTTCTTTTACATTTTCCCTTTAAAAATATCGTTTGTTTTGCTTTTTATTTACCTTTTATGTGTTGACTTTTTTTTCAACTCATCTATAATATTTTACTAATAATCAGAAAGCATATACAAATTACATAAGTGAAAAGGAGAACTACTATGGCATACTATTTCGAAGAACCTTCCCGTACTTTCGGAGAATATTTACTTGTTCCGGGATACTCATCGGCGGAGTGTATTCCGTCTTCTGTTGACCTCTCCACTCCCCTTGTAAAATTCAAGGCCGGAGAAGAACCGAAGATCAAAATGAATATACCGATGGTAAGCGCAATCATGCAGGCCGTTTCAAATGACACTATGGCTATTGCACTTGCAAAGGAAGGCGGCGTTTCATTCATCTACGGCTCACAGTCCATAGAAGATGAGGCGGCAATGGTATCCAAGGTTAAAAACTATAAAAAAGGTTTCATAACCTCTACAAGCAATATCACACCGGACGCAACTCTTTCCGATATCCTTGCACTTAAGGAAAAGACAGGACATTCAACTGTTGCCGTTACGGATGACGGAACCGCTCACGGAAAGCTTCTCGGTATAGTAGGCAGCCGTGACTACCGTGTAAGCCGTATGGATCCTGCAACAAAGGTTCGTGAGTTTATGACTCCGCGTGAAAAGCTTGTTACTGCTCCCGACACAACGTCACTTAAGATTGCAAATGATATCATCTGGGATAACAAATTGAACGCTCTCCCCCTTGTTGATGAAAACGATCACCTCACCTATCTTGTTTTCCGCAAGGACTATGATTCGCATAAAGAGAATAAATATGAGCTCCTCGACGAGCATAAATCATATATCGTCGGTGCCGGAATAAACACGAGAGACTATGCGGAGCGTGTTCCCGCCCTCCTTTCAGCCGGTGCGGATGTTCTTTGCATCGACTCATCGGAAGGATATTCCGAGTGGCAGAAAAACACTATTGCATGGGTTCGTGAGCATTACGGAGATGACGTAAAAATCGGTGCAGGAAATGTTGTCGATGCCGAAGGCTTCCGTTTCCTCGCAGAGTGCGGTGCAGACTTCATTAAAGTCGGCATAGGCGGCGGTTCCATATGTATCACACGTGAGACAAAGGGAATCGGTCGCGGACAGGCAACAGCCCTTATAGACGTCTGCAGAGAACGTGACCGTTACTTCAAGGAAACAGGAGTTTATGTTCCTGTTTGCTCCGACGGCGGTATTGTTCATGACCACCATATAACCCTTGCTCTTGCGATGGGAGCAGACTTCCTCATGCTCGGACGCTACTTCTCACGTTTTGACGAATCCCCGACTCAAAAGGTTCGTATAAACGGACGTTATGTTAAAGAATACTGGGGTGAAGGCTCAAACCGCGCAAGAAACTGGCAGCGCTATGACCTCGGCGGTGCAGGCAAGCTTTCATTTGAAGAAGGCGTTGACTCATACGTACCGTATGCCGGTTCTCTCAAGGACGGTGTATATACCACTCTTTCAAAGGTACGCTCGACCATGTGCAACTGCGGAGCACTTTCAATTCCCGAACTCCGTGAAAAAGCAAAACTCACAGTCGTATCATCCACCTCAATAGTTGAGGGCGGTTCCCATGACGTTATTCTCAAAAACGACATCAACGACTGATTAATGCCACACATGCGTAGATAAAATGCTTTTTACAAAATAAATCACAAAGGTAATCAAACACCTCATCAAAGCATAAACTTTGATGAGGTGTTTTTATTATGATATGTAATTTTTCAGAGCTTCGAAACAAGGAAGTAATCAATAAAATTGACGGGGCAAGACTCGGGACAATCTGTGATTTTGAAGTTGATACACAGAGCGGGCAGATGGCTTCCCTCTTGATTCTCGGAAAAGGACGGCTTTTTTCGGCCTTGACCGAGACGATAAAAATCAACTGGGAGGATATAAAGGTTATCGGCGAGGACACAGTCCTAGTCACATACAGAAAGGATACATACTCATCTGCAAAGCGTGGAAAAAGTCCTGTCATAACAACCATAAATATTCCGAGAAGCATTGAAAAAAAAGAACTCACCGAAGAGGACTTCAGTGAGTTCGAATGATAAAAAGTATCTTAAAGTTTCTTTTAATCGACGTCGTACCTTGCAAGGATTGCTGCCGGACGTTTTCTCATTGTATTCCATACCGGCAAAAGACCGACTAAGAGATTGAATGCAAATACCGCGAGAACGGAAAGCCCGAGATAAGGCAGAGGCATATAGAACATGTTCTTTGCAAAATAGTTTACAGAGCCCGCGAGAAGATGTTCAACATAATATGTTGCGAGCATTGCGGGAACACTTGTAAGAGTTGTAATTGCTATTATCTCGCCCATAAACATCTTGTAGATGTCGAATTTCTTTGCTCCTATCGCTCTCAGGGTACCGACCTCCTTTATCCTTGAAAGGAACGAAGAACGGCTTATAAGGAACATTTCAATAAGAGAGATTGCAAGAATAACCGCCGAGAAAATGAGAGTTGCACTAACTGAGTCCGCTCTATTCTTTTCAAAGGTAGTCTTACTCTTTTCAAAGGTATCATATGCGTTATAATTCTTACTCTCAAGTGCTGAAAGAACAGCACCCTTATCGGATGAGCATAGCGTAAATCCGTCCGAAGAATTTATAAGGTCGTACTTTACCATATTTTCATTTACATAGAAATTGTCCGAGCTGTTCTCTGCTTTGAAATAGCCGCTTACTACAAGCTTTTGACCGTTTATTGTAAGCTTAGTCGGTTTTCCGATAGGATATGTTTCCTTATAAGCTTCATTGAGAAGGACCTCATAATCATTTACGGGCAATTTACTCTTCTTGTCAGCAAGTGTTATCTTGTCCTCATAAAGCTTATAGTTCTTGTATTTTCTGGAGTTTTCGGAGGATGAAGAGTAATCTTCGTACATATTCACCATATACATACCGTCCATATCATCTCCGCTCGTCTGATACGAATAACTCAGTATAGTATAGAATTCCGAATCGTTTACATAAACCGACGGGCTCTGAAGATCTGAAATTCCTACGATGGTGTAGCTGAAGCCGTCGGAAAGCTCGGCTTTTCTCCCGAGAAGCTCGTCATAAGACAAAATACCCGTCATTTTTGAAACTTCATTGTTCATAAACTTTTCAAGAGCAAGCTTGTCAACAACGATTTCACCCGGGTTTTCTGGCATACGTCCGTAAACGATATCCTCTCTCTTTATAAGATTAATCGACGAGAGAGAACCGTTTACGGTGGTGTTTGCCCTTAAGGTCTGATAATAATCTCCCAGCGAAACTCTGAAGGAAACCTTGGCATTTGTCGGAAGTGCATACGTCACTCCGTTCATCTTTTCAAGACTTAAGAACTCATCAACCTTCATAGAGGGCTTGTTTATAAAGATGTAGTTCTTGTTGTTGGTTACATAGTCTTTTTCCTCAACGTGATATGCCGCACCTATTCTTCCGACCGAGAATACTATGAATACTCCGGCAAAGAGGAATCCTATGAGAAGCAGCTTCCTGAGAATTGAAAAGCTGAAGACCTTTTTAAAGCCCGCTGCAATTGCGGTAAAGAAATTGAATATAGAGGAATAACGCTTCTTTATACTCTGATCTCCGACAGATGACATATCAAAGTCATATGTCATAACCGATTCCCTGTCAATTTCCTTTTTAAAATCGTCAACCACTTCAATACTGGACGAATCGTCGATAACCTCAACATTGGCAGGAGTCTCACTCTGGACGTATATATTGCCGTTTTTAACGATTATGTTGAGTTTTATTTTTTCACGATTGTCGTCGTAGATATTTATCTCTCTGTCTGACTGTTCATTTTCAAAGGAATCATGGTTTTTGAATTCTTTGAGATAAAATACATTGTCAATTTCATAATCGAGCTTGTTGTTGTGGTCGTTTTCATAGTCGTTGACTACCTTTCCGTCAACAATCTCAACTATACGGTCAGAATAAAACTCCGCTAAGTTTCTCTCATGTGTTACGAGAATTACAAGCCTGTCCATCGAGATTCGTTTTATGATATTCATAACCTCAACGGAGTTCTTTGAGTCAAGGTTTCCCGTCGGCTCGTCGGCAAGAATGATATCAGGATTCTTTACAAGCGCACGGGCAATGCCTACACGCTGACGCTCACCACCCGAGAGAGTTGCGGCAGGTCTGTAGCGGTAGCGAAGGATTCCTACCTTATCAAGCACGTATTCAACGCGCACCTTTATCTCGTTTTTGTCTTTTATACCGACCATTTTGAGCGCAAGGGCTACATTGTCAAAAACACTTATGTCATCAATAAGCTTGTAGTCCTGGAAGATGTACCCCACCGAGAGATTTCGTATTTTATCTATAGCGTGTACATTGTGACCCGAAATCTTCTGTCCGTTTATAAAGATGCTTCCGCTGCGAACCGTGTCAAGACCGCCTATTGCATTGAGCATCGTTGTCTTTCCGCAGCCGGATTCACCGAGCAGAGCCACGAGGCCCTTGTCCGGAAGTGTGAGAGATGTATTGTCAATTACATGAATTTCGTTTTTTCTGCCTTTGTTAAAATACTTGTTCAGATTTTTTATTTCAATCATGCTCTTACACCTCCTCTTTTATTGTGTTTATGGTCGTATTCTTAAACAGCTTTTTTGAATACCTTAGACTGATAAGAATCGAGATTACGAGGACGATTACGTAGATTGCGATATACTCCGGCGCGCCCATAAACTGCGTCATGGCTTTTATAAGACCCATATCCGGCTTATAAAGGCTGAGAAGCTTTACCCCGAGCAATGTAACCGCATATGCAATGTTGGCATCCGTCATAAGGTCGAGAATCAAAAGGTGGCGCGAAACGCTTACGTTAGCACCGAGCATACGTATGGTTGAGTAATAAACATTTCTGGATTTCAGTATGATTCTTATTACAAAATACGAGATAAAGAAGAGTGTGACCGCAAGTCCGAAGGTTACGATATAGCTTACAATCTTCAGTATCATCTCTTCACCGTACGTGAAAAGAGTGTCTTTGATGACAAGGGTCTTGTATCCGCTTTCGCGAAGTGCCTTTGCCGTCTCCTCCACCTTGAGAGGATCCGTTACAAATACGCTGGACTGGAAGGTTTCCTTGTCATAGAGGCTCTTGTAATCATCGGGATTTACGAAGATAACACCGTCAATCGCCGTGAAATCATCTGCGCCCGCATAATACTTTTTGTAATTGTTCTTTGTGTATGTTCCGGAAATCTTAAGTGTTTTCGAATCCGAGTAATACGGTGTTTTTACATTGAGCTTAAGCTCGTTTCCGACAGCCTTACCGTTCTTCACGTAATCGTTGAGTTGTGTGGAAACAACGGCTGTTCCCTTTTCCACCTTACTGCTTATAGCAACGTTAAACAGAGGATAAGGGGCATTGTTCTCGGTATATGTTTTTCCGGCAAAATCCACGGACATGCTGCCGTATTCCTTGTTACTGTCTATAAGGACATCTTCTAAAAATGCGTCCGATACATAGAAAACATAGTTGATAATCCCACCGGGCATCTGTCCGTAAATGCTGTCGGAATCCCCTTCTTCAAGGTACTTTATACCGACGAACTTATAAACCCTGTCGTTGCCGGCATCTGTCTCCGAGCCGTACATCTTAAAGGTAGTGTTCAGTATAGAATCAGCCGATTTTGAGAAAAGATGATCGTCCTTCTCTACGACTGCAATTATTTCATTGTCCTTTTCGGGCATACGACCCTTGTCAAGCTTACCCTCGAATTTGCTCAGCGAACGCAGGTTTCCGGAAAGATAGATATCTCCCTTGTTGGTGTCCTCAAATGAACGTGTAGAGTCAACAAGTATGTCGTTTTTCTCTATGAAATCAACATTCGGTATTTTCTGAATGCTTGAAAAATCCTGAGATGAAATGGATGTACCGTCTTTTTTCTTTATGACAATTCTGTTTTCGGACGTGTTATTGAAATAATAGTTCCATCCGGAAATCGAGCTGTCATGATTCTGAGACTGAAAAACCGAAAGCTCCGAAATCATCGCCGCCGAGATAAATAAAAAGACAAATGTAAGAAGTAAAAACTTGACCGGTATGTTAAAGGCATTTCTTATACCGAGGCGAAGCTGTGAAAGAGGTCTCATATTATTGTATTCGTTTGTCGGTGAAGGAACGATATCCTCATCGCGCTTTCGAATAACCGTATCCTCAAGAACCCTTCCGTCATGCATCTTTATCTTTCTTGTAACGTAAGGCTCAACCTGATCATAGTTGTGAGTAACAATGATGACAAGCTTGTCCCTCGCAATTTCAGAAAGGAGCTTGATTATTCCTGCAGCAGACTCGGAATCAAGATTTCCCGTAGGCTCGTCCGCAATGATTATAGGTGTATCCTTTGCAAGCGCGCGCGCTATCGCAACCCTCTGCTTCTGTCCGCCTGAGAGTTTAGACGCCTTTGTGTGCTTATACTCGGTAAGTCCTACCTTATCGATAAGGTCGTTGACACGCGCCTTTATCTCCTTACGCTTTGACCCGTTAAGGAGCATCACCAGTTCAATATTCTGATAAACTGTGTAGCTGTTTACAAGATTGAAGTTTTGAAAAATATTTCCGATATAACGTCGTCTGTAATTTTCAAAATCCTTTTCGGTAAAATGACTGGTTTCACTGCCGTCGATGTACATCTCACCCTCTTCATAACTGTCAAGTCCGGATATGACATTCAGAAGCGTGGATTTACCGCTGCCGGATTCACCTGTTATCGCAACAAATTCGCCGACATCAAAGTTTAGGTTTACTTTTGAAAAGCCGACGGCAATAACACCCTTGCTGTAGTAAAACTTAGAAACATTTTCCAGTTTTATCATGCACTTTTCCTCTCTTTCATTCCGCCCGAAGCGATTAATAAGAATTCGCATTGTAGTTTCCACTTTACACGCATAAAGTTACAAAACAATTTCAAAAAAATCCCAAATATCAAACAAAAAGCGGTCGGATTTATTTCGCTCCGACCGTCTTTGTTATGTGCGAGGTTATTCGATAAAGGTATACTTTACAAACACACCTTTTCCGTCACCGGTGGTAAATACGATATCACCCTTAAGGTCTCTTCCCTCATCAATAATAGGAAATTTCCCGTGTTCCTCAACGTAAGCGCGCGGGCTTTCTGCTTCGACATCTATCATCTGTGTTGCGGGAGACTCCCCACCGCCGCAGGGAATGATTTCTTCAATCAGAACTTCGTACGTATTCATAAAGCAACCTCCTTTTTTAATTACTATTGACATTTTATCAAAAAATAATCATAAAAGCAATTTATTAAACAGTGCTCCGCAACCCTCGTTTACATCCTCCCACGTTTTTTCAAAGTCACGTGTATACCACGGATCCGATACATCTCCCGGCCTTTTTGTAAAGTCCATCAGGAGATGTATTTTATTTTCCGGATCTCCGCCGCAAATCCGCATCATATTTGTGCGATTTGCGGAATCCATGCCGATGAGGAGGTCGTATCTGTCGTAATCCGCCGCCGTCATTTGCCGTGCAGCGTGCCCGCCGCACGAAATACCATGCTCTCCGAGCAGCTTCCTTACCGGCGGATAAACCGGATTACCGAGTTCCTCACGGCTTGTCGCAGCCGATTCAATCAAAAACTCATCCGACACTCCCGCCTTTTTTACCATATCCTTCATAACAAACTCCGCCATCGGGCTGCGACATATGTTGCCGTGGCAGATAAAAATAATTTTTATCATATAATACTCTCCTAAATTACAAAAGAAAATATCAATCAAAAATAATATCCGGATTCATCTCAATAACAGATTTCCATTCAATACCGTATTCTTCATTAAGTATTTTCTTCTTTTCAAATGCAAATCTATGCGAAGTAAGAGCAGAAGATAAAATAAATTCCTTCATCAAATCATCCTCACACTCATCAACTAATTTCTTTAAAAGTTCTTCAACTTTTTTACTCGCCTTAAGGTCTGCTTCCGCCACTTCTGCCTTATATTCTTCAGTATCCTCAATCGGATCATACTTTAATTTTCTCAAAAAATCTCCCTTTCAGCTTTGTTATTAAGCATCTGCCGTCATACTAATCATCCATTTACGCTTTTTAAAAATAACAAGTGATACAATCAACCTGAATATTTCTTCAATATTAAGCAATGTATATACACCGACGATACCCCATTGAAGCACATTAGCTGCAAAAACGCATAGCGGAATTCCGATACCCCATGTTCCGATAATATCAATAATCATAATAATACCGGTTTTGCCGCCGCTTCTTATAATCCCGCCTCCGAGAATCATATTTTCAACTTTAACAGGCGTATATAAAGCAAAAACAATAAGCAGAGTTTTACCAATCTCCTTTACACTGTTATCTACATGATACAAATCCGCATATACTCCCGCCAGTGATACAAGCAGTACCGACACAAGGACAGAGCCTATCAATCCTGCACACATGATTTTTCCGGATTCCGAGTAAGCATCATCATACTCCTTCCTTCCGAGCCTCTTTCCGATTAAAACACCGGCTGCCGCTGACAAACCGCTCAATGCACCTACAATAAGGCTTTGTATAGGACATGTAAGAGTATAAGCGGCCAGGTTTGTTGTGCCGAGATGACCATACACCGCAGATTCAACATTTTGCCCGAGGCTCCATAGAAATTCACTAATCAGAATCGGCATAATCATTATAAAATACTCTCGTATGTTATTTTTACTGAAGCAAAATATTATTACCGGTTTTCTTCCGTCGTTCTTTAAACAAAAGATAAATCCGATAAAAATAAGAAACAAATTAAAAAACTGAGATACAAGGGTTGCTATTGCCGCTCCTTTTATTCCCAACGATGTAAATCCCGCCTTACCGAATATCAATACATAATTAAGACCGGTATTTACCGCTACAGCTCCGAGACTCGCCAAAAAAGGTATGGTCGCGTGATCATTGCAGCGTAACCATGCGGACAATACATTGCCGACCGCAATAGGAATGTAACTAAATGCGACAATCTCAAAATAAACAGCGCCTGCATTTATGATCTCTGTATCCTTCGTATAAAATTCGAGAATCTGTGATGAAAAGAAGTTTGACGCAACCAAGAACACAGAGGATATCGATACTCCCGATATAATACTTATCCAAAAGCTACGCCACACCTCTTTATCTTCACCGGCCCCGGTAAACTGTGCTATTAATATCCCTGCAACCGTACTTACCGCACCTATCAAAACAGAAAAGATTAAAGAATAATTCCCACACAATCCGACTGCCGAAATATTTATCTCTCCCAGTTGACCGATCATTACCTGATCAACAATTGAAAAAGATGCCTGCAGCATACTTTGCAACGTGACGGGAACAGCAATCTTACACAATGATTTTACAAATTCGGACATCATAACTCCCCCGTACTTTGCCTTTTTATAAGTTCGACAGGAAGAATGATTTCAGGGTTACAGTTTCTACCGTCACGCATTGCTTCAATGCATTCAATTGCTGTTTTTGCTCTGAGCATCGGGTCTTGACGAACCGTAGTTAAAGATGGATTACTTACCTTACTTACAATACTATCATCAAAACCAATTACCTGTATATCCCCCGGAATCTCTACTCCTTTTTCCTGCAAAAAAGCCATAAAATCAAGGGCATAATAATCTGACACGGCAAATACTGCGGTAATATTTTCCGATAAAAGTTCCGGAAGTTTTTTCTCGTAAAAAAAACCTCTTTCCTTCTTAAGCTCCGGAATCCGC
>UQZY01000009.1 GCA_900545655.1 uncultured Oscillospiraceae bacterium | reverse complement strand
CAGTCTCGTAATCGGTAAAAGCCAAGGTCGCACCCCCTGAAATATGACCGTTTTGGTTCTTCTGGTCATATTATACCGCGCTTTTTTCTGGTTTGCAAGGGGTGTAGAGAAAAATATACGCATGCCAAAAAAGCCTTGTGTTACGTGGCTTTTCCGCATAACACAGGGCTTTTCTTATTCTATAGACTTTTTGAATTTTTTGTGCAATTTGTATAATTTCTAGCCTATTTATAGTCTGGTTTTTGAAATGTGCTAATATTTTGCTAATAAAAAATCAATTTAAATTTGCATCTGTAAGTGTCGTATTTTACGACAGTGCAAATTTATTGTTTTACGGCAGTTATAAATTGCTCACCTTTTTACTCGAAGCTTTACCAGTAATAAAGATTTGCTGTTCGGGGAAAATATGCTTGATAAATGCAATTATATTGAATACAATTATTTTTGAATTTTACTTTTATAAAATAATACGGCTTTATTTTTCGACGAAGTTCGGAGAGACTCAAGGGAAGGTGACAGTTTATGAACTACATCCGTATCACCCGGGAAAATATCGACAGGGAACATATATGCTGTGCCATGTCCGGCAAGCAGAGCCTTGCTAAAAAGGAATGGCTTAAGCAGCGTTTTGATGAGGGCCTTGTTTTTTATCGCAGTGAGGAACGAGGCAAGTGTTTCATTGAGTATATTCCGGCGGAAAATGCATGGGTACCCATTGATGCGGACGGTTACCTTTACATCAACTGCCTGTGGGTTTCAGGTTCTATGAAGGGACACGGTTATTCTACCGACCTTTTGGATGCATGCATCAAAGATGCTAGGGCGAGCGGGAAAAAAGGAATTTGCATACTGTGTGCCGAGGGAAGGAAACGGGAGTTCCTCGCTGACCCAAAGTTTCTTGATTATAAGGGCTTTAAGGTTGCGGATGTATCTGACTGCGGAATCAATCTCTGTGTTCTTCCGTTTACGGAGAACGAAGAACTGCCGAGGTTTAAGGCTTGTGCCAAGCACCCGCAGGTGTCGGAAAAAGGCTTTGTTCTTTACTATACTGATCAGTGTCCGTTTACCTGTTATTGGGTGCCGCGGATACAGGAGGTTGCGGCGGAATACAATATTCCGCTAAAGGTTATCCATATCAAGGACAAAGAGTCTGCACAAAATGTACCCGCTCCCGTTACTACATACGCACTTTTCAGAGACGGCAGGTTTTTGACACAGAGTATTCAGTCAGATAAAAAATTTTTGGCGTTGGCGGGTATTCGTGATTGAAGGGGGTCCCCGAAAATGAATTTGAGAAAAGATGCGGAAAAAATAATAGATGAAGCTATCAAAGCCGCTTCACCTGATTCCGCCGTAAAAAGGGCACTGAACGAGATTGATCTTGAGGACGGTGCGATTCATATTGTTGCTATAGGAAAGGCAGCCTGGCAAATGTGCAAAGCCGCATACGACGTGTTGGGCGACAGAGTGACGGACGGTTTTGTCATAACCAAGTATGAACACGCACAGGGACGGCTCGGAAACATAAAAATATATGAGGCAGGACATCCGGTTCCGGACAAAAACACATACCTCGCAACAGAAGAGGTCATAAAAGCCGCTGAGACGTGGGGCACAGGCGATTCAGTGCTCTTTCTTATTTCGGGTGGCGGCTCGGCTCTTTTTGAAAAGCCCCTGATTCCCGAAAGTGAAATGGCGGATATCACCTCACAATTACTCTCAAGCGGTGCAGGTATTGTAGATATAAACATCATCAGAAAACGTCTTTCTGCCGTTAAGGGCGGAAGGTTTGCGAGGATATGCGCACCTGCTGAGGTCTATTCGGTTATTCTTTCGGATGTGCTGGGCGACCCCGTGGATATGATTGCCTCGGGTCCTGCTTATCCTGACAGTTCTTCCTGCGAGGATGCAATGGCTGTTGTAAAAAAATTCGGTCTCAGACTTTCTGATGCGGCTGCAAAGCTTCTTTGCGAGGAAACACCGAAGGTTCTCAACAATGTCGAGACCCGTGTTACGGGAAGTGTCAGCCAGCTGTGTAAGGCGGCAATGCATACCTGTGAAGAACTGGGCTATCAACCGATTTTTTTGACGGATATGCTGAGCTGCAATGCCGTGGATGCGGGCGAGTTTATGTCCGCGATAGCAAGGGCACACTACCGTGACGGAAAAAATCTGGCATATATTGCGGGTGGCGAAACGGTGGTAAAGGCTATCGGAGACGGACTCGGCGGAAGAAATCAGGAGCTTGCACTTTCTGCGGCGCGGGGGATATCCGGCATGGACAATGTATGCCTGTTTTCATTCGGCTCTGACGGAACAGACGGTCCTACAGACGCCGCGGGAGGCTTTGTAGACGGACTCACCGAGAAGATACTGACAGAAAAAGGGCTGACCATCGGGGAGGTTCTCGCAAGGAATGATTCGTATCATGCATTGCAAAAAACAGACGGACTTATAATTACGGGACCTACCGGTACAAATGTTAATGATTTATCCGTCCTGCTTATAAAATCACATCGTTCTGTTTAAAAAGATGAGGTAAAATAAAAGAGAAAGCGGCGGTGCTGAAATGGTAATCAGAAAAGCCACAGCAAAAGATATTGACGCTGTGGAAGAAATATATAATGAGATTCACACGGCTGAGGAAGAAAACAAACAGCAAATCGGATGGATACGAAGCGTATATCCTGTCAGAGATACAGCAGTGAAGGCATTGGAGCGCGAAGATTTATTTGTACTTGAAAATGACGGAAAAATATACGGTGCGGGGATAATAAACGGCATACAGATGGATTCGTACGTATACGGTGACTGGAGGCACGACATTTCCGCTGACTGTGTATGCGTATTGCATACTCTCGTGATTTCTCCGAAAAGTTCGGGCAGAGGATATGGAGGAAGTTTTATCGATTTTTATGAAAAATATGCGTTGGAACACGGTTGCCTCGAACTCAGACTTGATACGAATGTAAAGAACGAGGTGGCTCGCGCCATGTACAAAAAGCACGGATATACCGAGGTTGGAATCGTTCCGACAGATTTCAACGGTATTTCCGGAATAAATTTAGTATTACTTGAAAAATATCTTGAAGAATGACAAATCTTGTCCGGTGAGAAGATTTATAGTAAAATACTTTTTGATCGGAAAAACAGATAAAAATAATCTTTCGGAGAGGAGATTTATAAACATGTACAAAAACAAATATCCTTTTATCTTTGTTCACGGAATGATGGGCTGGGGAGAGGATCAAAAGACTTATGATTTTATGCCGTACTGGGGCTTTGTTTGCGGTAACTACGTGAAGAAGCTGAGAAAGGACGGTATAGAGGCATATGCTCCGTCTGTAGGGCCTCTCAGCAGTGCGTGGGATAGGGCTTGTGAGCTGTATGCGCAGCTTGTCGGCGGCACTGTTGATTACGGTGCGGCACATTCAAAGAAATGCCACCATGAACGCTTCGGAAGAACATATGACAAACCGCTTTTTGAAGGCTGGGGAAAGCCGATAAAGGACGGTGTCATAAAGAAGATACATATTCTCGGTCACAGCTTCGGCGGTCAGACAGTTCGTATGCTGGCGACTCTTCTTGAAGACGGCTGTGAGGAGGAACGTCTCGCATCTCCGGGAGATGTTTCGCCTCTTTTTGAGGGCGGACACGGTGACTGGCTCATGTCGGTTACAACTCTGTCCTCTCCGCATAACGGGGCAACCGATGTTCATGCGGCTCCGGGTGCATTGTCTGCAACTGTTTTTGTAATTCTTCTTGCAACAACCGTGCTTGCAAACAGGGGTCACGGAGACGTATATGACATAAATATGGAACAGTTCGGTCTTATGAAGGACCCGTTCCACTTTAAGCCTGAGAAAAAGAGCTTTCTTCTCACTAAAAAGCAGTGGAAGGCCATATATAACATCTTCAGATACAAGGATACTCTCGGCTTTGCGTTCAGGGTTGATCAGGCGGAGCAACTGAATAAAACTCAGCATACAACAAAGGATGCATATTTCTTTTCTATTGCCGGTAACGGTACAAGACCGATGAAAAATCATCCGCAGTTCTATGTACCTGCACCTATCATGGGTCTTCCTCTCTGTGCATCTGCGGCTTTGATGGGCTTCTTCCCACTCAAAAAGATAGGTGGCGTGCAGCTTGACGAGACGTGGAGAGAAAGTGACGGAATGGTACCTATCGCATCTGCACGTTATCCGTTCGGAGAGCCACATGTAAATTACGCTGATGCGGACAAAATAACAAAGGGAATATGGCATGTAATGCCCGACATAATTGCGGACCATTTGTCCGCAACGGGCGGCTCGACATATTACCTTAGGAGAAAGCATAAAAAGGAATGGCTCGGATATTGGAAGAATCATCTGAAGATGCTTCAGTCACTTGAGGACTGAAAATGATTTTATCTTAAAGCTATTCTCGGTATAAGGATAAAGAGGAGGTCGTTTTAAAACGGATAAGTCAATTGTTTATTTTTCAAAAACCGTTTCGCCCGAAAACGCGGCAAGGATGTTTCTAATGCTTGCAACAGAGCTCAAGGGAAATATTGCCGTAAAGATTCATTCAGGTGAAGAGGGAAATCAAAACTTTTTAAAGCCCGAGTTTATGAAGCCGTGTATAGACATTGTCGGCGGAACTGTTGTTGAGTGCAACACGGCTTATGAAGGGTCAAGAAATCACACACCCGAGCACATGGAGCTTCTTAAAAAGCACGGGTGGTCGGAGGCTTTCAAAAAGGTAGACATAATGGACTCGGAGGGTCCGGACCTTATTCTGCCCGTGGAAAACGGAAAGGTTTTGACAAAAAACTATGTTGGAAAGCATATAAAGAACTATGACTCAATGCTTGTCCTCTCTCATTTTAAGGGTCATCCCATGAAAGGCTTCGGAGGTGCGCTCAAGCAGCTTTCGATAGGATGTGCGTCCACTGCCGGAAAGGTGAATATTCACAGCGGCGGAGTGACTCTTGATCAGAACGAATTCTGGCAGAAGGTTGCGGAGCAGGATACCTTCTGCGAGGCAATGGCAGATGCGGCAAAGAGTGTTGTGGATATGTTCGGCGGAAACATGGCATTTGTAAATGTTGTCGCAAACCTCTCCGTGGATTGCGACTGCTGTGCCGTGGCGGAGGATCCTTGTATGAAGGATATCGGTATTCTGTCCTCGCTTGACCCCGTTGCGCTCGACAAAGCCTGTGTTGACCTTATTTATGCGTCGGACGACCCCGGAAAGGATCATCTTATCGAGCGCATAGAAGAAAAGCACGGCATCCATACGGTTGACGCAGCTGCCGAGATAGGTATCGGTACTAAAGAATATGAGCTTATAGATGTAGGCTGATGCTTATGGATTTGGATAAAATTGAAGAACTGAAGAAGATAATAGATAAAAGTAAAGATATCTGCGTATTTACCGGAGCCGGAATAAGTGTGCCGTCGGGTATACCGGATTTTCGGTCTGCGGACGGGCTTTACAATCAGGACAGCGGACTTAATATACGACCCGAGGAAATAATAAGTCACAGCTTCTTTGCGGAGCATACAGACTTGTTTTATGAGTTTTATAAGTCGAAAATGCTGTACCCGACGGCAAAGTCGAATGCGGCACACATGTACTTTGCGGAGCTTGCAAGGCAGGGAAAGCATGTGCCGATTGTTACGCAAAACATAGACGGGCTCCATACTGCCGCAGGCAGTACGGAGGTTTATGAGATACACGGAAGCGTTTTAAGAAACACCTGCCTTGCGTGTCATGCACATTACGGAGTGGATGTTGTAGCCTCCGCAAAGGGTGTGCCGCACTGTCCTGCCTGCGGCGGGCTCATAAAGCCGGATGTCGTGCTTTATGAGGAGCCTCTTTACGATGACGTCACAGAGGGCGCCGTAAATGCCATCTCACATGCCGAAACGCTTATAATCATCGGCACCTCGCTCGTCGTATATCCGGCTGCGTCATATATCCGTTATTTCCGAGGAAATAACATAGTCCTCATAAACAAGACCAAAACGCAGATGGACGGTATCGCAACGCTTGCTCTTTATGAGGATGTTACCGATGTTGTAAAGCTCCTGAAGGGTTAATTGTTATATGCTTTGACATCATACTTGTCAATCGGGCAAAAATGATTTTTTGAAAAAATATATTGACAAATGTTTTTGTTGGTATTACAATTTCGACAACAAGTAAATAGTTAAACCGATGATTAAGAGTAAGTAACCGGTCGCAACTGTTTCAAAGAGAGCTACAGGCGGTGTGATTGTAGCAGGCAGACTCCGGCGAATGGCCTTATGAGGGCGGTCGAAAGGCTTGAGTGCCGAGTAGCAACCGACGGTTCGCATCCGTTACCGTGCGTAGTGCATGTCAGTGCATGAATGAGTGGACGCTTTGTCAAGCTGAGTGGTACCGCGGAATTTCAGTTAAATTTCGTCTCAGGATTCGTTAAGAATTCTGAGACTTTTTTTGTTTTATGAGGTGTTTTATTATGATGAGAAGATATACGTACAGCGACCGATGGCGATTCTGATTACAAACGCTGTTACATCGCCATACGATGGCATAAAGAACGGAAAAAACATAAATTGATGACTATAAAATAAAAGGGAAGAGGAAAAATCATGAAAAACTTTAAGAAAATAATTTCAATCGTGCTTGTACTTTCATTCGTATTTGCATTTTCGGCATGCGGCAAAGATAAGGGGAACGATGTTCCCGTTATAGGTATCTCTCAGTATGGAGAGCATGCGTCTCTCGACAACTGCAGAGAGGGCTTTCTTCAGGGACTTAAGGATGCGGGACTTACTGAGGGAAAGGATTTCACGGTTGATTATCAGAATGCAGGATTTGATGACGCAATCGCTACGCAGATTGCACAGAACTTTTCGGCAAAGAATGTATCTCTCATGTGTGCTATAGCAACACCGTCCGCAACAGCTTGCTTTGCGGCAGCAGAGGACAAGGATATACCTGTTATATTTACCGCTATCACCGACCCGAAGGAAGCAAAGCTTGATGAGGGCAATGTAACGGGCACAAGCGATAAGCTCCCGGTAGAAGAGCAGCTTAAGCTTATACGTACACTCCAGCCGGAGGCAAAGACCATAGGAATCATTTACACAACCTCAGAGCCAAACTCGATTTCGGCTATCGAAGAGTATAAGTCGAGCGCATCAAAGTATGATTTTAAGATTGAAGCTATCGGTATCACAGCTCAGTCAGAAGCAGTTCAGGCCGCCGAGACTCTTATTTCAAAGGGCGTTGACTGTTTCTCAAACCTTACGGACAACAACGTTGTAGGTGTTCTTCCTTCAATACTTGAAAAAACAGATGAAGCAAAGATTCCTGTATACGGTTCAGAAATTGAGCAGGTTAAAAAGGGCTGCGTGGCTTCTGTCGGAATCGATTATTTTGAGCTTGGAATAAAAACCGGAAAAATGGCGGCTAAAATCCTCAAGGGTGAGGCAAAGGCTGTGGATATGGACTATGAGACCATTTCAGAATACAAGACATATGTAAATAATGATGCAATTAAAGTATTCGGAATTACACTTCCGGAGGATATCTCGAAAGCTGCAACAGATGTAACTTCTGCTTAACATATAACGATTATTCAGAGAGGGGAACTTAAGAGTGAACGTCTTTCTTGACCTGCTTATTGCCACGCTGACACAGGGCTTTATATACGCCCTTATGTCATACGGCGTGTATATCACATATAAAATACTTGATTTTCCGGATCTGACGGTTGACGGTTGCTTCCCGCTGGGAGCAGCCGTTACGGCTGTTTTACTGACAAGGGGAATGAATCCGTACCTTACGATTCCGATTGCGCTTCTTGTGGGTGCGCTTGCGGGCTTCATAACGGGCTTCATACACGTAAAGCTTAAGGTACGTGATCTTCTTGCGGGAATCATCACCATGACGGCTTTGTTTTCAATAAACCTTCAGATTGCGGGCTCAAACCTCAGTATAGGCAGAGAAACGCCGACTATCTTTACGGCTGCACCTACCATGGCGCTGTTTGGCGGAGTATCTCTCCTTTACAGAAAACTCATTGTTTCCCTTATCCTCGTAGTTATATTTAAAATTATTATCGACCTTTACTTTAAAACAAAGAGCGGACTTCTTCTCCGTGCGGTGGGCGACAATGCGGCGCTTGTTACCTCCATGGCAAAGGACAAGGGCTCGGTTAAGATACTCGGACTTGTTATAGCAAACGCTCTTGTAGCGCTTTCAGGCTGCGTCGTGGTTCAGGAGCAGCGAGCTTTTTCAAGCACCATGGGTACGGGACAGGTTGTATTTGCGCTTGCCACCGTAATAATAGGTTCAACTATTTTCAAAAAGCTGAGCTTTGTAAAGGGAACAACGTGCGCGCTTGTCGGAAGTATCATCTATAAGGCGTGTATTCAGATTGCTATCACACTCGGACTTCCGGCAAATCTCCTGAAGCTTATCACCGCCGTTCTTTTCCTTATCATTCTTGTAATAGGAAACAGCAAAAAGGTAGGAGGTGAGAGTCATGCTTGAGCTCAAGGACATATGTAAGATATATAATCCCGGAGAGATAACCGAGATGTGCCTTTTCAAGGATTTCAATCTCACGGTTAAGGACGGAGAATTTGTCTCGATAGTTGGTTCTAACGGCTCCGGTAAGACCTCTCTTTTGAATATCGTTTGCGGAAGCATTCCGGTTGACGGCGGAAGCGTTTTGATAAACGGAAAAGATATAACAAAGATGCAGGAGTACAAAAGATACAGAAGGATAGGCCGTGTTTATCAGAATCCGGCTGTCGGAACATGCCCATCAATGACTATTCTTGAGAACATGTCCCTCGCCGACAACAAGGGTAAGCGCTTCGGACTTTCTTCGGGCGTGAACAAGGAGCGTGAAGACTTTTATAAGTCCTCACTTGAAATCCTCGGTCTCGGGCTTGAAAACAAGATGGGCATAAAGGTCGGCTCCCTCTCCGGCGGACAGAGACAGGCTCTTTCTCTGGTTATGACGACGCTCACACCGCTCGACTTTCTTATTCTTGATGAGCATACAGCGGCACTTGACCCGAAAACAGCTGAGATAATCATGCAGCTTACGGATAAGGTAGTAAAAGAAAAGAATCTTACCGCTATGATGGTAACGCACAATCTTCGCTATGCGGCAGAGTACGGTACCCGTCTTATCATGATGGACAAGGGCGATGTAATCCTTGACAAGAGCGGAGAGGACAAAAAAAACACGGGAATAAACGATCTTCTCCGGATATTTAATGAAATAAGTATTGAATGTGGAAACTAGGCGGTATAAAATATCACAAAACATATCATATACAAAGGCGGTGTGGCAGCAGTGGTTTTTTACAAAATGGAGGGTCTCGGAAACGACTACATATATTTTGACTGTACAGAGCATATGATTGATAACCCGGAGGAACTTTCGGTAAAGCTTTCCGACAGACATTTCGGCGTCGGAGGAGACGGTATCATACTCATATGCAAGTCGGATATTGCGGACTTTAAGATGCGTATGTTCAATGCTGACGGCTCAGAGGGTAAGATGTGCGGCAATGCATCCCGGTGCATAGGCAAATTTGTATATGATCTCGGGCTTACGGATAAAACCGTCGTTACTCTTGAAACACTTTCCGGAATAAAAACGCTCAATCTTTTTCTGAAGGACGGAACGGTTGACTCTGTGACGGTTGATATGGGAAGGCCTGTTTTGATCGGTGCCGAAATACCTACGAATTTTTTCGGAGATACAGTTGTAAAACGGCTTATTTCCGTAAATGATAAAGCGTATGAAATAACTGCCGTTTCAATGGGAAATCCGCACTGCGTTGTGTTTATGGATGAAAGCCCGATGAAGCTTGAGCTTACAAGGATAGGGCCGTACTTTGAAAATCATGAGATGTTTCCGGAACGCACGAACACCGAGTTTGTACGAAAGCTAAGCGATACGGAGTTTGAAATGCGTGTCTGGGAGAGAGGCAGCGGAGAAACGCTTGCCTGCGGAACGGGAGCATGTGCGACTGTTGTTGCGGCTGCTCTGAACGGTCTTTGTGAGCGGGACAGAGAAATAACCGTAAAGCTTCGCGGGGGCGACCTTAAAATACGCTATGCAGGCGACGGTACTGTTTTTATGACAGGTCCCGCAAGGTTTGTGTTTAAAGGTGAATGTCTCTGAATAACATAAAATATACGGCAATTCAACAATTGTTCCGTTTGGTAGGGCATATCTTATAAGCCCGGTATATTCAATCCGCTTTTTACATTTATCTTTTGTGTGACGATGAGGTATTACTAAATGAAAATCAATTCAAATTTTGACAATCTTGTCCCGAATTATCTTTTTGCCGAGGTTGCTAAAAGAACAAATGACTTTATTGCGAAAAATCCCGACAAGCCGGTTATCCGTATGGGAATAGGCGACGTAACACTTCCGCTTGCGCCGGTTGTGGTAGATGCGCTGAAAAAAGGGGCGGATGAGCTCGGACACAAGGAAACCTTCAAGGGATATCCTGATTATGAAGGGTATGCTTTTGTAAGAGAGGCAATAAGCTCGTATTACAAGACCTTCGGCGTGGACGTTGGCGCAGATGAAATACTGGTCAACGACGGTGCAAAATCCGACTGCGCCAACATTGGAGACATCTTTGCAAAAGACAATATTGTCCTTGTGACAGACCCCGTGTATCCTGTATACGTCGACTCCAATATCATGGCCGGCAGAAAAATCATATATGCCGCTGCCACCGAGGATAACGGATTCTGCGCCATGCCGGACCATGATGTCCACGCCGACATCATCTATCTTTGCTCACCGAACAATCCTACCGGCTCAGCCTACTCTTATGCTCAGCTTAAAGAATGGGTTGATTACGCAAACAAGAATGATGCAATCATCATATATGACTGTGCATACGAGGCTTTCATAACGGATGACAGTCCGAGAAGCATATTTGCGATTCCGGGCGCACGTACATGTGCCATAGAACTTTGCTCACTTTCAAAAACCGCAGGGTTTACGGGAACACGCGGCGGCTATACCGTTATACCGCGTGAGCTTGAGCGTGACGGGCATAACATATACAAGCTTTGGTACAGAAGGCTCAGCACCAAGTACAACGGTGTTTCTTATCCCGTGCAGTGTGCTGTTGCGGCTGTGTTTACAAAAGAGGGTATAAGCCAGATAAAAGAAAATATCGGCTACTATCAAAAAAACGCAAGGGTTATTGCCGAAACATTTGATGAGCTCGGTATGCCGTACACCGGAGGAAAGAATTCTCCGTATATATGGGTGAAATGTCCGAACGGTCTTTCGTCATGGGATTTCTTTGATATCCTACTTGAAAAGGTGCAGGTTGTGGGAACACCGGGAGAGGGCTTCGGAGAATGCGGAAAGGGCTGGTTCCGTTTTACTTCCTTCGGAAGCTATGAAAATACGGTTGAAGCAATGAAAAGAATAAAAGAGCTTCTTTCTAAATGACCTTCTGATAAAAAGCTTTGCGTATCATTGCTTTGCACAATTTTAGTGCAAAATAGTTGTACGGATTTGCTTTATAAGGCTGTTTTACAAAATTATTTCACAGTTTTACTGTGCGTAAAATTTAATAAAAAAATAAACAGTTCAAACGAACTGTTTATTTTTTTTTCTGTTATGAAGCTTTATAAATTGATTTTTTCGTCTATATATGCTGCATAAACAGCGTTTAAATGCTACTTAAATAGCCGCTTATTTACCGTTCAAATAGTACTTATATACCGTTAAAACGTCATTTATATACACTGCTTAAACAAGCACTTCACTACTTTTAATAGAGTCGCTCAACACCGCTGCGACGTTATTCTGCCGTCATTTCACGGATATAGCGCTTAAAGAAGGCAACGCCTCGTCCGAGCTGCTCAACAGGAATACGCTCGTTTGTAGAGTGTGCCGTGAGCATGATGTTTGCGGGAACCTCAAACGGAGCAAATCTGTAGATGTTTTCACAAACGCACTCATAGTTATAGGAGTCTGTTCCTCCTACAATCATAAACGGAGTTACGGCGCTTTTAGGATTGTTTTCAACGATAAGCTTTGAGAGTGTTTCGAAAGCTCTTGAGTCCATAGGTGAAATTTCGCTTGCTTCTTTTCCCTTAAGAAGCTCAACGGTAACATCCTTTCCGCCCATATACTTTTCAACATGGCGTCTGCAATCTTCAATTGTAAGACCGCGGAACATCCTGAAGTTAATAACACAGGAAGCCTTTTGAGGAAGTACGTTGGCGGTGGGGGAACCGCTTGCCATGGTTACAGCCTGACATGAGCGCACAAATGATGCGCCGGCAGCACTGTTTGACATGATAAAGGTAACAAGCCCCTTGTATTTGTCGACATTCTTAAGGATTGGCTTAAGCCAGAAAGCGGATTTATCACCGATTGCCTGAATCAGCTTTAAGAAGTAATCCGGCATCTCCGAGGGGAACTGATGATTTTCAAGGTTTCTTATCTTCTTTGAAAGAACACCGAGACCCGTGTGCTTCGGCGGTGCCGATGAATGACCGCCCTTGGAATTGACCGTAACCTTGAAGTCGGCGTATCCCTTCTCACCGATTCCTATGCCAGAGAGTACAGTATCAACAACGCCGGGAATCTTTACGGGAACCATAGCGCCGCCTTCGTCAACTATGCTGTCAAGATGAATGCCCTTGTCCTTGAGTACCTTTGCAATCATTCTTGCGGAGTTATCCTTTCCTGCAACGATTTCCTCGTTGTAGCCGAGACAGATATAAACACCGCGTTTCGGTACAAAGCCCTCTTCAAGAAGAAGCTCAACACTTTCCATGACGGAAATAAGATGGTTCTTCATGTCGATAGCTCCGCGTCCCCAGATGATTTTGCCGTCGTTATAGCCTTCAAAAGCGGGATGCTCCCAGTCTTCATCCGTTCCAACAGCAACGGGAACAACGTCCTGATGTGCAAGAAACGCAATAGGATCAAGGCTTTCGTCCGAGCCCTTCCAATAGTAGAGCAGACCGGCCCTTCCTACGACTTCAAGAGTAAGGTTTTTGTGAATGAGAGGGAACTGTTCCCTGAGGTACGAATGAAATCTGTCGAATTCATTCCAGTCTGTAAGAGCTTCGTCCTCGTTGGATATGGTCTTTATTTTGATAGCACCGGAGAGCTTGTCGGAAACTCTTTTAAGATCAATTTTTTCGTCAATCATGTTTTTCAACTCCATATTAAATAATTTTCCCCGATGACAGGATTATAACACAGAAAATAAAAAGAAAAAAGACTTATCACGTGAACAAGTTTTTTTAAAAATCAATTATTTTGTACTCTCTGCGTTCGTATTACTCCCGAACCTTTTATGCGAAATTTTTGAAAGAACCGATATTTCCCTCTTTGTTGAATGCATAGTATCCGGAGGTGTTTGTTGTACAGAAGTGTCTGTATATAAGCCTTCCTTTTCCTATCATATAATCAACCTCTGAGTCGAAGATATAGTCCTTGCCGTCTACTCGAAGAACATTCCAGGTATGCGGGCCGCCGCTGAGTGTTCCCTGGACGCAGTACACAGGGAGACCGATTCTTCTCGCCATAACCATAAAGAGAGCGGAGTATTCGGTGCAGGTTCCGTGTCCTGTTTTAAGCATTCCTTTTGCACGACCTACCATTTTTGCGTCATAAGAGCTTTTGTAGCTTGCGCTTGCCGTTATGAAAGAGCTCTTATAATAGAAATTCTTTATAAGATACTCGTGAATTGCACGAACCTTTTCATAGTTTGACATGGTGCAATCCGTTATCTCGCTGAGGATTTCATCAACTCTGTTGTCAACGTAGGAATCTCTTGTGATAACAGGATCAAGCGGTGCGTTGTTGAGTATTTTCTCGACTGTTGTACCGTATTTTACCTGCTGATTCGGTGAGTTCATCTCGAGCGTAACAACCTCTATTGAGTTTACTGCGTCAAGTGAGCCCTTACCGCTTTTGAGTGTAACTTCCTTTTCAGTTGTAAACATTGAGACGGGGAAGATGGTAAAAACCATTATAATAAACGATGTAACCGCCGCAATGCGAATCTTTATTTTAGTATCCATCAACACACTCCCGTATGCTTTTGTAATCACTTTTTAGCATTTGTAACACTTTTGTTACCATTTTGTTACTTGTAGATAATAACAGATGCTTTGACAAAATGCAAGTCTTTTTTTTATTCATTGTTTTCTTTGGATTTTCGATATGATATACTGATAGGTATAATAATTAACAAAAGCAATCAACGGGGAGGTGCTTTTATATATGAAAAAATATAACTGTCCCAACTGTGGGGCAGAGCTTTTTTGGGATGCTGACGCCAATGCTCTTAAGTGTGATTACTGTGATCATGAGTATCAGCCGGAGGAGCTTGATAAGCTCATGGCGAGGTCTGCCGAAATTCGCGGTGAAAAGCAAGGTGCGGCAAATGAAAAAAAGGCAGAAGAGAAGCAGGTCAGAGAGGCAAATGAGCAGGATAGGGTTACGGATGAATCCGAGAAGATTGACCTTTCCGACTTAGTGGTTTATGCCTGTAAAAACTGCGGAGCAGAGGTAATAACCTCACGCAGCACGGTTGCCACAACCTGTGCTTTTTGCGGAAGAGCCATTTCTCTTACAGATAAGATGGTCGGAGATTTCAGACCTGACTCTGTTATTCCTTTTTTGATAGACGAGAAAAAGGCAAGGGACATATATAAGACATACACGGCAAAGGGCCTCCTTTCACCGAAAAAATTCAGTTCTGCACATGAACTGAAAAAGATGAAGGGCGTATATGTACCGTTTTGGCTTCACTCATACACGGAAAAAGCAGTTGTTGACGTTGACGGTGAAAACATGACAAGCCACAAAAGAGGTTACGATAAGGTAATCGAGCACCATATGTACAGGGTTAATATGGACGTTGAGGGTGACTTTGAAAGTATACCGACAGACGGACTGAAAAACCTCAATAATGATCTTATGGCGGCAATAGAGCCATTTGATTATTCAAAGCTCACGGATTTCAATCCCGCATATATGGCCGGCTTTTATGCCGAGGAGTACGATGAGGCCGCAAATGAAACCGTTCATGAGGCTCACATCCGTTCAAGATCCGCCATGGAGTCGAATTCCATAAGCAATGCAGGCTTTTATCAGACAAAGCTTATAACGGCGTACAGCCCGAGCTATGAAAATGAGATATCAAAGTACGCAATGATGCCTGTATGGCTTTTCAATGTAGAATACAACAAAAAGAACTATCAGTTTGCGGTAAACGGCGAGACGGGTAAGGTTGCCGGTAAGCTTCCCATAAGTAAGCTGAAGCTTGCCGCATCTATTGCCGGAAGCTTTTTGGGCACCCAGCTTATAGCTTTGATAGTGCGTCTTTTTACGATGTAAGGGGGAACGGAAATGAAACTGAAAAAAATAGTATCTGTCCTCCTGACGGTAGCTTTGATTTTCACCCTGACTTGTTTTTCCGCTTTTGCGGAGGATGAATTTGTAAATCCTTACATAGGCGACTCTACGGAAAACAACTCGGAATATGCGACCGATTCGTCGGAGTACAACGCGTCATCTACGGAAAGCTATACTGCGCCTAACGGATATTCGTATGACTATATGGTTCCGAATCTCGACATGGATAAGGTAAAGTATGAGCATGTGTATGATTTTGCCGACCTGCTTACTGATGAGCAGGAAAAGGAGCTTTCGGTAATTGCCGCAAAACAGGGCTCAAGATACGGAATTGCTCTTAACTTTGTCACATACGATGACGCCTTCGGAAAATCCACGACCGTATTTACGGATGATTTTTATGACTATTACGTCGGTATGGATATCTCGGGTATTCTTTTTGCGGTTGACATGGATAACAGACAGGTGTATATCAACACGGTCGGCACCGCGATAAGAAATATCGACGATGATGAGATAGATGACATACTCGACAGTACGTTCACCTACGCAAAAGACGGCAATTACTACGGATTCTTTATAAATACGCTGGATAAGTCGCTTTATGCTTACGCAAACGGAGACAGCAGCATACAGTATGCGCCCTATGATTACGGAGAGGAATACGGTGTTATCAATTCTTCACCGAACAAGTTTATACCCACAGGTGCATCGCTGATTTTCTCGGCTGTTGTAACAGTTGTGGTTGTTCTTATAATGCTTGCTGTTCACAACAAAAATAACAGGGCTCCGTCGGCGGCAAATTATATGGACGGAAACTTCAGAGTTCTGTCAAGAAATGAACACTTTATGGGTGTTCGCCACGAGGTTCTTCACGACTATTACAAGCCGTCAGAATCCTCCGGCGGCGGTGGCGGTTCAAGTCATTCGTCCGGCGGCGGCGGTTCTCACGGCGGAGGAGGACACAGCTTCTGATGGCGATTTACAATACCTTAAAGAACAAACTGATAAAAAGACTTCATCGTGAGGTTGTGGATATAACGGTCGGTGCTACGGGTCTTACGCCTGAACAGATTTCAACCGTTGTAGGTGCAATTTCAGAGGGGGCAAGGACGCCGGACCCCAGATCTGTTTCGGGAGCGACGGATGTTTACCTGAAAAAGATAATGAAGGATTTTGATAACTTCAGCAAAAACGATGCGGAAATAGCCGTTAAGAATTTTATAAAACAGTATCTTGCGATAAGATACGAGGGCGGACAGTCGTTTGACCTCGGCGTATCAAACTCCGTGCAATCGGGAATTGTACCGGTCTCGGGCGAGCATACGGTGAAAAATATTGTATTCAACAAAATAACCATTGCAGGGTATGAAAAGCAGGAGGAATATGCTACAATTAAGTATCAGATTTCCTGTGGATATGATCTTGACGGTGAGCGGGTGGAAACACGCTACAAGATTTCCTACTCGCTGCGTTTTCGGGAAGAGGGAGAGAGTGCAGTCTCTTATATATGCCCGAATTGCAATGCCGAGATTTCTGCGGATAACACCGGGGAGTGTCAGTATTGCGGCGCAAAAATCGTAATGGATACTATTTATACCTGGTATATCTCATCAATAACAGAAGACTAAAGGAGTGTTTTATCAATGGGACTTTTAAAACTTGCAGCAACTACGGTAAGTGAGGTTCTCGGCGGCGGCTTGCAGGCACTTTCGGGAGCAACCGAGTCCGCAATGTGGAAGGAGTACTTCCAAAGCGGAGATATGTCAAACGGCGTTCTTATGAAGCGTGCAGAGAAAATTCTCGTGGATGGCGGAAAGAACAAAAAAGCAGATGATAACCTTATTTCAGCCGGATCGGGAATTGATGTTCAGGAAGGACAGTGCATGATTCTCGTTGAAAACGGAAGAGTTGTAGAATTCTGTGCCGAGCCTGGACGTTATACGTATGAGGAATCGACGGCCCCGTCATTTATCCCCGGCGAAAATGAAAAATTCGGAGACGCTCTCAGAGCTTACGGAAAAGATATCATTGCTCAGTGGCAGGCAGGCGGTCAGCGCTTCAACTCACAGAGAGTTTACTTCATCAATATGTGTGAGCTTCTCGCAACGCCTATAAAGTGGGGCTGCGGAGACATCGCATTCCACCATACAAGCAAGATGGCGGGCGGAAACATTGAACTTGATATTTCCATAAAGGGTAACGGACAGCTTACCATAAAGGTCGGCGACCCGATGAAATTCTTTGAAAATATCGGTGCTCAGTATGTCGGAACGGATGATGACGTTCTCGTTTCGCTCAACGACGACGGTATTCTCTCAAACCTGAAATCAGGTATCCTTGACAAGATAGGCGCTGCCATCTCAACACTCGGCGCAACCGAGCCCGTACCGTATACAAGTATCGGTGCTCATGCAGAAGAAATTGCCGCTCTCATAAACAAAAATCTCAGTGAAGAGTGGGCAGGTATTCGCGGCTTTGAGGTTGTAACCTTTACGATAAACGGTGCTTTTGTCGCTACTGATGAGGATAAAGCTCAGATTCAGGAGATGCAGAAGGCATTCAACATGGGCGCAAACACAAATGCTGCAAACTATGACGTACAGAAGACGATGGCAGAGGGTGTAAAAGCCGCAGGAGAAACGGGAGGTGCCTCGGGAATGATGGGCATAGGTCTCGGAATGGGAGCCATAGGAAATGCGGGACTCGGTCAGATGACAAATCAGAATCCTGAAGCTGCGACTACTTCCGCTTCCGCTTCGGCGCCGGCTGCAGGTGCGTGGACGTGTTCATGCGGTGCGCAGAACAACGGTAACTTCTGCACAAGCTGCGGAGCTAAAAAGCCCGAGCAGCAACAGGGAGGCTTCTGTCCAAACTGCGGAACAAAGCTCAATGCGGGCGCAAATTTTTGTCCGAACTGCGGTAACAAGCTCGGCTGATTAAGTCTTATGTCAACCGAACGGCTGAGACGTATGCCGACTGAATAAACTTCAAAATCAAAAATAACAGCGTTGAAGAGTTGGTTTTCTCTTCAACGCTGTTTTACTTTTATGTTTCAGATGTTTTTGTTACCTGATAAAATTTTTGGGATATATCATTTTTCCTCTGTTTTCTTTTTCTCTCTGAAAATAATCAGCTTGCTGAAAACATAGTTCAGAATAACTACTATCACGGAAACAAGTACCTTTGCAAGCATTCCCTCTACACCGAAGATAGTCTGTGAAAGACCGAGTCTTACAAGCAGGGGAACACCTGCCATTTCAATCACTCCGGTTATGAGTCTGCTTCCTATGAAGGTAACAAACTCAGAGATTGCCTTCTTAGGCTCCCATGTCTTAGACTCGAATACCCACAGCTTATTTGTAACAAAAGCAAAGAGGACTGCGCATACCCAGGAGAGTACATTGCCGAACTCGACAGAAAGCGAGAACGCCTTTACGAACAGCGCATATGAGCCCCAACTTACAACGGTAGAGCATACGCCGAAAATAAGGTACATTATTATTTCCTTGTATTTTACAAACAATTTTTTCAGTGAATCCATAAAACGCCTATATCTTTTCTATATATTTATTTACGGCCTTTGCTATACCCGAAGCGACAACAAAGCAGCAGATTGCCTCAATAAGACCGTTTATGCCGACAAATAAAATGACAAACATAAAAACATTTGATGCGCCGAGCTTTTCAGCCAGGCCCTGTATAAAGTCTGTTCTCCAGTAGAGTGCTATAAGTGTACTCATGAAGAACAATGTATTCAGCAACGCACCGCTGAGTCCGGATACCGAATATGCGACTACGCTTTTATTTTTGAAGGCTCTGAAAACAAAGCCGGTGCAAAGACCCATGAGAATTCTTGTCGGTATGCATACGAGAAAACAGAAGAAGGGGTTTATCTCCATAAGCATAACGCCGAACGGACTGAGCCCCATCACAGCCTGAAGAAAACTTGTCACTCCGAATACGGCTCCGAGAAATGCACCGGTGGCCGGACCGAGTACGATAGCGCCCACAATAACCGGTATGGTGATAAGAGTGATTTCAATCCCGGCGGTTTTGATATATCCAATGGGTGTGAATGCCATCAAAATAATTATTGCTGTGAGAACTGCAATTTCCGTCATGTGTACGATTTTCTGGTTTACTTTTTGCTTAGCCATTTTGAATCTCCTTACTATTGTTCCGCCCTGAATTTTTGTCGGATACAATGTTGAAATTTTATTTTTTGTTTTTCTCGTAGATAACCTTTAAGCCCTCAAGGAGAAGATTTTCGTCAACTACGATCGGGTGGGTACAATGCTCTACAATACTGCAAAGACCGCCTGTGGCAACAATTGTTTTTACGGGTGCGCTGAGTTCTTTTTCCATTCGTGTGCAGATGCCGTCAAGCATGTCGGCTGTTCCGTATACGATTCCCGAGCGCATACACTCGGTTGTGTTTGAGCCGATTGCTTTTTTCGGAGCTTTGAGGCTTATCTGTGAAAGCTGCGAGGCTCCCATGGCAAGTGCGTTGAGTGAAATCTTGATGCCCGGTGCGATAGCGCCGCCGAGAAAAGCACCCGTCTCGTCGAGAACCGTGATTTTTGTTGCCGTACCGAGGTCAAGTATAAGGCAGGGAAGAGGATATTTTGAAAGTGCGCCTACAGCGGTTGCAGCAAGGTCTGCACCGAGCTCGGCAGGACTGTCAAGACGTATGTTGAGGCCGGTCTTAATTCCCGGTCCTATCACCGTCGGTTTCTTTCCCGTAACTTTTTTTACACCGTTTTCAAGTGCCGATGTAATTTCCGGTACAACAGAACTTATCACCGCTCCGGCAAAGCCCGTACCTTTTAGGTTGTTAAGACTGAAAATACTGTTTATGTTTATTGCAAACTGATCCTCCGTCAGGGTTCTGTCAGTTGCCAGTCGGGACACGAACAAAAGATTGTCATTTTTGTATATGCCAATGGTTATGTTGGTGTTTCCCGCATCAATAACAAGAAGCATTTCAGGTTCTCCCTTCTTTAATTTTTGCATGTTGAATTATATATTATAATTACAATAAAATCAACAGAAAACATAGTCTCCTTAAGTTGACATTGCTTAAACAAAAATATAAAATATATGGGTGAGACTGAATAAGCTTTTTTTATTACATCATTTAAGGAGTTTGTTATCAATGTCAGTAAAAAGAGAAGATTTTACATTTACATCCACAGTAGGCGACTGCGAAATTCACGCTGTTTCATTTAAGCCCGATTCGGGAGAAATACGCGGTGTCATACAGATAGCGCACGGTATGGCTGAGCACATTGAACGCTATACCGAGTTTGCCACCTTCCTTGCCGAAAACGGATATGCCGTTTACGGTGACGACCATCTCGGACACGGACAGTCAATAAACCATATTTATCCTCTCGGCTATTTTGGCAAGAGAAATACCGCTTGTGAGATTTTTGTCGAGGATTGCAAAAAGCTCATGTCAATAGCAAGAAACGAGAATCCGGGGGTACCTTATTTCTTCTTCGGTCATTCTATGGGTTCGCTTATTGCAAGAAAGTTTACGGCGCATTTCGGCGCTTCGCTTACCGGCGCGATTTTCTGCGGCACGGTTGGCCCTAATCCGGCAAACGACATCGCAATCATGCTTTGTGACATCATGAGTAAACTGGACGGACCGGTGGCTGACGGAAAGCTTATAGACAGGCTTGCATTCAGTACATATAATAATAAAACCGAAAAAAGAACAAAATTCGATTGGCTTTCAAGGGACAACGCTGTTGTGGACAAATACATCGCCGATCCTCTCTGCGGTTTTTATTTTACAAACAGAGGTTACAGAGATCTTCTTACTCTTCTTAAGTGGGTTAACAGCTCCGAGTGGCCGAGAGCGGTAAAGAAGGATCTTCCGATTCTTGTTATTTCAGGCTCAATGGATCCGTGCGGAGAGTACACAAAGGGTGTAAATAAGGTTATAAAAGCGCTTGAAAATACGGGTCATAACGTAGATCATATCTTCTATGAAGGTGCGAGACATGAAATACTTAATGAGCTTCAGAAGGAAGACACTATGAATGATGTTCTTTCGTGGTGCAACAGCGTAATAGGCTGACGTATAAATTGCCTGAAAAAGGAGAATTCCCTATGGACAAACTTGAAAAAGATATCAAGCTTAAAACAAAGATAATGGGCTTTGACAAAAAGGCCGTTATGGACTTTATTGAGCAGCTTCAGCTTGAAAACGAATCACTCAAGCGCGAGATTCAGGAGCTTAATTCAAAGCAAAATGCGTTGCTCAAAGAGAATTCTATGCTCAGGACAAAGATAGACGTTTTCACAAAGGGCCTTGAGGAGGCAGCAAGGAGAACTGCAAAGTCTTCGCCTATCAAGGACGTAAAAAAAATGGTTGATGAGTACGAGGAAAATCAGGATTCATGCAGCGCCTTCGAGACAGAGGAAGAGACTGCGGAGGAAGTTGTATCCGTAAAAAAAGCTGTTGTTACCGTGAAAAGACCGTCTTCCACAGTGAAGATAAAGATTGTATGATTGTGTTTGTGGAGAGCTTATGGCAGAGTATTCGTTGAACACCGAAAACTTAAAAACGGAAGCAGAAAAGCTTCATGCCGGTGACAGAGTATTACTTTCCGGTGTTGTGTATACCTCGAGGGATGCGGCGCATAAAAGAATTTTTGAGCTTCTGGATGGCGAAAAAGAGCTTCCGTATAGCTTGGACTGTGCTTGTGTCTACTATTGCGGTCCTACTCCGACTCCAAAGGGGCTTCCCATAGGAAGTTGCGGTCCCACAACCTCGGGACGTATGGATCCGTATACTCCGAGACTTCTGGATCTCGGACTTTCCGCAATGATAGGAAAGGGTGTAAGAAGTAAGGAAGTAAATGATGCCATAGTGCGCAATAAGGCGGTTTATTTCTGCGCTGTCGGAGGCGCGGGGGCACTCGCGGCACAGTGCGTTGATTCCTGTGAGGTTATCGGCTTTGACGACCTCGGCTGTGAATCGGTGAAGCGCATAGTTCTTCGCGACTTTCCCGTTGTAGTTGCAACCGATTGCCACGGGGAAACTCTTTTCAAGCAGGAATAATAATCGGCAATGGTACCACTGTACAAATGGTATCATCGCAGGTTAAACAAGTTAATCATCAGATATAAAACACGTCACAGGACCGTAAAGGACTGTGACGTGTTTTTATGTCGGGGTATCTTTTATTTTAATTGTTCTTTATATATTCCTCTGCAAAATCCACAAAATCGAGGATATGGGTATAGGCCTTATCCTTTTTCCAAAACGCGGCAAGATAAAATGACGGATGTTGTTTTGTTGGTACGGATACGAGAGTGGGGCAGTTACGGAATATACCGCGCGGCAGAAATGTCGAAGCGCGATTTTCCAAAAGAAGGTCTTTTATTTCACCAAGCTGATTCGTGGAAAAGTTAATCTTTGCTCCTGCCTTTTCGGGAATGATGTTTGTTGTCTGTTCCTCAAAAGTATCTATTGAACTTTCACGAAACTGAGCAATATGTGTTCCGTCAATATCCGTGTTGATATCTATAATTTCTTTTTTTGAGAGAGGATTGTTTATATTGGTCCAAAAAAATGATTCGGAGGAAAGCAAAGTTTTAGTTGTAAATATGCTGTTGAGCTCCGGATTGTTTTTTGGTAATGCACCTGAAACAGCGACATCCAGATCTTCAGATTCAACATATTTTCTGAGTTCGGCAGAGCCGAATGCATATCCTTTTATTGAAATATACGGATGTGTTTTCATATAGTCGTTTATAAGGCTTGGGTACATCTTTGCCGTGAGAATAGAAATACCGATTTTGAGTGTTTTGCTGCCATGAGTTACACTGGTCATCGTATCTGTGAGCTCATCGGCTGCTTTTAAAACCTTTTTTGCTTCTTTGAGCAGCATCTTACCTTCGTTTGTAAGATCTATTCCCGTTTTCCTTCTTATAAGCAAGGTTGCGCCGAATTCGGTTTCAAGATCCTGTATGGCGTGTGTTAAAGCCGGCTGGGAAATAAAGAGCTTCTCAGCCGCTTTCGTTATACTCCCACAGCCGCATATTTCTACAAAATACTGTAATTGTGACAATTTCATAAGAAAACCTCCACCACAAGTGTTTTCAAATAAAAAGGTTTAATTGAACTTTACAATTAAGAACAGTATAAAACATAATTTTGATAAAATAAATGACAATTTTACGGCATAAGCAAAAAAGAAAGTGTTTTGCAGGGTCATAATTTTTGGTTATGTATATTCGTTTTGGATAAGAATTTAGTATTTTTTTATTATTTTTATAGATGTTATAATCAAAATAGGCAAACGGAGAAGGCAGGTGAGGATGTGAATCTGCAAAAGGCTAAACCTTGCGGCAAATTACCGCTTATTAGTACATTGTCTTATTCTGCATCAAATATCGGAACAGCATTCAGTTGGGGTTTCATAACCAGTTATTTTATGATGTTCTGCACAGATGCTGCCGGTATTCCTGCGGCTGTTTGTTCAATTGTATTGCTTGTGTCAAGATTATTTGACGGTATTACCGACCCGATGATGGGATACCTTGCTGACAGAAGGACATATAAGCACGGACGTTATCTTCATTGGGTGGCTATATTTGCCGTTCCGGTTGCTGTCACAACTTGTATGCTTTTTTATGTCAATCCGACATGGAGCCTGACCTTGAAGGTTGTATGGGTGGTAATGATCTACTTTATATATCTTCTTATGTTTACAGGCTTCAGTGTTCCTCTTGATGCACTGCCGTCAGTTATGACGCCGTCTCCGGAGGAGCGTGCGAAGCTCCTTTCAGTAAAATCCGCTTCGGGAATCCTCGGGATTACTATAGTTGCAAAAATTGCAACAGAATATTTTGAAAAATACGGAACTGATAATCCGAAAGCATATTTTAACCTCACCATAATTTTTCTCCTTATCAGTTTACCTCTTTATTTTTTGACACCTGTTTTCTGTAAGGAAAAGATTATTCCGGATCAGGAGAAAAACACAAGTGTCACTGTAAAAGACACAATCAGACAGAACATTCACAGCGCTCCGTTTGTGATTGCTTTTTTTGGACACCTCCTTAACGGATTGATCTCCTATGGAAGGGTTTCCGTATTTGTATACTATTTCAAATATGTTGCCGAAGATATGAGTATTTTTGCAACTTTTATTTTACTAATGCGTATTCCGCAGATTTTCGGAGCATATGTGGCGCAGTATTTGCTGAAGGTTATAAATAAACCCGGACGTGCGTTATCGCTCCTTTATATTCTTTACGGGCTGTCCCTGATTGCCAACTTTTTTGTGCTTCCGATCGGTGGAACGTTGATATTGTTTTATACAATGACCGGAGTGTCGAGCTTTTTGTTCGGAATCACATATTCTCTTGTATATATCATAATTCCCGACATAGTTGATTATTCAGAATATAAGAATCACACGAGAAACGATGCCGGAATAGCTGCCTTGCTGGAATTCGGCAATAAGGTCGGAATGGCAGTGGGAACATCTATGATGGGCTTTGTGCTTCAAGCCCTCGGATATACTGCAAATGTAAGTCAAACTCAAGGTGTTGTCACGGGAATAAATTCACTTATGTTTATTTTCCCAGGTGTTGTTGCTATTGCTATTGGAATCATGTTTGTTTTTTATAAGCTTGACCGAACACACCTGCATGTCGTTGAAAAAGACGTTCAAGCATCAGAATGAAATCTGTAATTAAGTATGTATTAGATTTTGGCCGCAGGCCGGGCCAATTTGTAATAGAGAAATGAAAAGGACAGGGAGTTGAATTTTATGGATGATACTCAAAACATGAATAAAAGTAAGAAAATGGTTGTGACTGTTACATTGTTCCTTGCTTTGGCGGAAATCTTATTTTTCAATGCTATGGCGAGAACAGTAGGTGCATATATCACAGCTGACCTTGGAGATGTAAGCCTTTTTACACTTATGAATACCATCTTCTTCCTCTGCAGTACTCTTGCAATGCCGATATCTTGTAAACTCGGTGATATTTTCGGAAGAAGAAATATGATTGCTCTGGGAATCGGAATATATTCCGTATCCATGCTTTTTGCGGGGTTAAGTACCAACATGCTCATGCACGTTATCTTCCGTGGCGGACAGGGCCTCGGACAGGGCTTTATGCTTGCAAACGCACTTACGGCAATCGGTGAAATTCATACAGGAGCCGATAAGGCAAAATATCTTGGTATGTACGGCACAATTACAGGTATTTGTAATATCTTTGGTCCGACAATCGGCGGTGTTATTTATGATAAGCTCGGTTGGAGAGCCGTTTTCTATGCAACAATCGTTATCGGTGTTATTGTAGTCGCTTTGCTTTTGACGATGTATCCTAACCAGAAAAAGGATGGAGACAAATATATCGATATTCCGGGATTTCTTACGCTTGCGGTTGCTGCCACGGGTGCAGTTCTCGGATTTAACTGGGCAGGTTCAAAGGGCTTTAACAACCCGACGGTAATAGTTATGTTTGTACTTGCCGTTGTCGGTGCGGTTGCATTTGTCTTTGTTGAAAAGAAATCAAAAAATCCGTTAATTCCTTTTGATCTCTTCACAAATAAGTATTTTGTTCTTTGCTTACTTGCTGCATGTGCTATTTGGCCGTGTATGTTCTCATCAAATGCATATTTCACACTTTATGCACAGGCAATAAGAGGCATGGCTGCAACAGCAAGTGGCGCTATTCTTTCAGTACAGGCTATTGTAAACACAATAGCAGGTACGGTTGTAGGATTTGCAATTGCATTCAGAAAAGGCAGAATCAAGGAGATAATGATTGCCATTATTGCTCTTTACGCAGTAAGCATGTTCCTTCAGTCAACATGTACGGCAACGACTCCTATATGGCTTCTCTATGTTATGATGTGCATCATAGGCTTTGGTAACGGAGCTGTTATGGGTGCTTTCACAGCAGGTATTCAGAACAACCTTGCAAAAGAAGATATATCTGCGGGTACTGCAACACTTCAATGCTTCCAATCACTTACGGGTACTATCGGTCTTTCAATAATGGGTCTTGTACTCAGTAAGTCATTTGCAGGAAAACTTGCAACAGTTGTCCCCGAAGGTCTTCTCGACTTCACAACAGAAGAGGCTATAGCTCCTTTCAAGTCGGCAACAGGTCTTATGAATGTGGCGGGTACAAAAGAGTTTGCGGCAACATTGCCGGAAAGAGGACAGGAGCTCTTCAATACAATGATGCAAAATGTAAATGCCGCTTATGCGTCTTCTCTCAGAATAGTATTTATAATTCTTCTTTGCTTACTCGCAGTTGCTCTCGTTTCCATGATTCTTTTGAAAGAAAATAAGCCGGTTGAGGCTGAAACCGCAGCGGAAGCAAAATAAAACTTATCAAATGAAAGTAAATGCGGACTGTAAAGAAAATATTTCTTGGCAGTTCGCATTTTTTTGAGGTAACACTTATGGGTAAAGTGAATTTGTACGTTCCCCATATACTCAGAGTTAACTTGTCAACGGGAGAAATAAAAAGGGAAACAAAATCCTCTGAATGGGCAAGAAAATATATGGGCGGAATGGGATTCGGAACAAGAATTCTTTGGGAGGAACTGCCTCCGGAAACCGCATGGAACAGTCCCAATAATAAAATAATATTTTCCCTTGGCACCTTGACCGGTACGAATATCGCAGCTTCGGGTCTTTGTTGCGTAAACACGATAGGTCCGCTTTCGAACGGACTTTGTTCGGCACAGACTCTCGGACATTTCGGCGCAACCCTCAGGAGAGCCGGAACAGACATTCTTATTATTGAAGGTGAGTCAAAGGACTGGAAATATCTTTATATTGAAAAAGGGAAAGCCGAGCTTCGCAGTGCAGCTCATATTGTGGGACTTGATACATGGGAGACTGATGATGCACTTAAAGAGGAAATGAAGCTTCCCGGAAGAAAATCAAGCATAGCTTGCATAGGACCGGCGGGTGAGCACGAAGTAAGATTTGCCGGAGTATTTAATGATAAGGGGCATCTTGCGTCAAGCAACGGTCCCGGTGCGGTGCTGGGACACAAAAAATTAAAAGCAATATTTGTCAAACGTGCCGACGAAGGTGTGTCGGTTTATGACCCAAAAGCACTTGATGCCGCACGAATCGATTGGTTTGATGCTGCAAATACTGAGACGGCATCCGGAAAATCCAAGACATCCGGCACAAGATATGTCGGAACACTCGGAAGTCTTAACATGATGAATATGGCACATTTGTTGCCTGTAAAAAATTATTTGTCCACATCGTTTCCTACATGCAGCGAATTCAACAGAGATAGGCTAGAGGAGGACCCCAGATTCAAGTGGGTGAGGACTCCTTGCTGGGCTTGTCCTTGGAATCATTGCCATTCACTCGAGATTGTGGACGGAAAATATAAAGGAATGGTCGGGGATGAACCCGAGTATGAGGGTATGTCAGCAATGAGTGCTCTCATAGGAAATTTTGATGATACTGCCGGCGGTCTCGCTATGGGCATTGTTATCGATCATCTGGGTATGGATCTTAAGGAAGGCTCTTTTGTACTGGCAATGGTCTATGAATGCTACAGTAAAGGGATAATTACAAAAGAAGATCTTGGCGGCCTTGAAATGAATTGGGGAGACTGTGACGCCGGTATGGAACTTTTGCGTAAAATTGCGTACAGAGAAGGTATCGGGGACGTGCTTGCCGAGGGCGTTATGAGGGCTGCGAAAAAGATTGGTAAAGGAGCGGATGACTGCGCCGTGTATACAAAGCAGGGATTTGCGCCGCATATACACGACCAGCGTTCTCAGTGGAGCAGAATACCGGGTTTCGGAATGTCCGATTACGGCTCAAATCTTATGAACCCTGTTGAAGGCTTTGTAGATAAAGATAACTTCGGTATTGAAAAGCCTGCTCAAGCCTTCAATATGGAGGAAATAGCCGAACACTACGTGCTCGCTGCAGCTCACAGACCGGTTGACGATTCCCTGGGTGTATGTATGTTCTATACACAAGCTGATTGGAGAAGGGTAATGCCGGCTTTAAACGCTGCAACAGGCTGGGATTATACTGTGAATGAAGCAAAAGAATTCGGTTATCGTATGGTTGCACTTATGCGCTGTCTCAATATGAGAAACGGAATAAGGGTAAGTGACTATGGCATCTCAAAACGGTGGATGACAGCACCGGTTGAGGGTGAGTGGAAGCAACCTAAAATTGCCGATGAGACTCTTGTAAAAAGAATGTTTGAAAAAATTGAAGAGGGTCTGGGCTGGGATACAGTGACCGGCTGCCCGACAAAAGAAACACTTGATAAGCTCGGACTTTCGGACGTAGCTGAAGTTATGAAAACAATTGATTTCACTACAACAAATAAGGCCGTCAGGGAGGCATGATGTTATATGGCACAGAGAATTAATTCGGTAGAATGTATTGCTTGCGGAGAGTGTCAGCGCAGGTGCCCCAGAGAGGCTATCTATCCGGGCACAAGCTGTTTTCATATTGAGGAGGAACTTTGCATTGATTGTAAGATATGCACAGAGACATGTCCGGTCGATGCAATAGGTGATTCAGACTATGTTATGCCGCCTCCGAAGCCTCGAAGAACATATAGTATTAAGGAAGAAAATTGTATAGGATGTTCACTTTGCGCTCGTAATTGTCCGACAGGGGCAATTGTCGGTGAACTTAAAAAGCCTTTTGTAATTGATGAAAAAAAGTGTATAGGATGCGGTGTTTGCGAAATAAAATGTAAAAAGGAAGCAATAGAACTGCATGGCGAAGAAAAATCAAGGACACCGTATTTTATCAGTTTTGATGACTGTATCAGTTGCGGTCTTTGCGCAAAACATTGTCCGGTGAGTGCAATAACGGGTATAGAACCTCCGTATAATTATGAACTTCGTGACATAGTAAAGACTCCTTTTTCTATAGATGCAGATAAATGTATCTCATGTGGAATATGTAAAGACTGGTGCAGAGTCGGTGCAATTAAAGGTGAATAGAATGATAGTTCATGTAAGAAATGAAGATGTGTACCTTAAGGATAACTCCAGTATTGATGACTGGATGAATGAGTATGGCCTTATCAATAAAGAGGTTGCTCTCATACAGGTAAATGACAGGGAAATAAACCGTAATGATTATAAAAAATATATCCTTCAAAACGGTGACAGAATTCAGGTTCTCTACTTTTTGGGGGACAGCTGATGGTGTATTTTTATGGACGAAAACAGATATCGCAAAAATATCCTGTTAGGTGAGATCGGTATAAACGGTCAAAAAAAACTTCTTTCATCGTCAGTCCTTATTCTGGGATTAGGCGGTGTGGGTTGTCCCTGCGCGATGTATCTTGTCGGCATTGGTATCGGTAAGCTCGGAATTTGTGACGGAGATACCATTGAACTTCACAATCTTCACAGACAGGTTATCTATAAAACCGAGGATATCGGAGCATTCAAGGCCGATAAGGCGTTTGACTTTTTGAATGGACTTAATCCGGATATCAGTATCGAGGTTTATAAAAGATTTGCCGATGCAGATTTTATAAGAGAAAAAGCGCAGGAATATGACGTGATTATTGATGCTGTTGATGGATTCGATAACAAAAAAATGATCGAAGAGGCTGTTTCGATTTTCAGAACCCCTGTAGTTCATGTCGGTATAGGTGGATTTATTGCGCAAATAGGCGTCAGTAAATATCCGCATGAAAAATTCGGAAAGTTGTTGAATGAGTACTCGGAAGATAATAGCCTTCCGTCGTTCAGGGGAACTTTTGCCCCAACATGTGGTGTTGCCGGAAGTATTGCGGCGGGTGAAGCCGTCAAACTGATATTGGGCATTGATACCGACGCATCAGATAGAATTCTTCAGTTTGACCTGTCGGATAACTATTTTTCAAATATCACCATATGATGTGAGCGTTTAACATATTTTAATAACAACAAGGGTTTGCTTTGATTTGGAATTATTCCTCAACAGAAAACGTCTGACTGCAAAAATGCAATCAGACGTTTTTTGTTGTTTATTTCACCCGCCGAGCCGGGATCTCGGAGAATAATAACCTGCATAATAAGCAGGTGGGTGCCAATCGTTGATTACCATGCTCCCAACTTCCGGCATAGAACAATTCTGTGTCGGGAGGTCTGCACTCCATTTCCGAATTAAGCTCCCTTTTAAAAGAGTGTTGGGTTAATATCAACCGAAAAGAATCGAACCCGGCAGGCTTTTAATTAAACCTCTTCTTCGTCAAAACCAAATTTTTCATTAATCCGCTTCATCATTATTTCGCCGATTTCATCAAACTCCTCTTCGTCGGCAATTTGCTGGAGAAAGGTTTCTCCCGTTTCATCCTCGACAACCTCGAGGATTATGATGTCGCCGTCTCCTTCGAGGATTTCTTCGGCATCATCATAAACGGGAAGAAGAGCAACGTATCTCTTGTTGTCGTCGGATTCAATCCTGTCCAGCTCTTCGAAAATATGCTCTGTTCCGTCGTCATCCGTAACGGTAATGATGTCGGGATTGTACTCAAAATCTTTATCTGCCATCTGTGAAAATACCTCGTATTCTGTCTGTTGTTTGTACTTCAATTCTAATAGGATACAGTAAAAAAGTCAATGTGGTTTTAGACTGTAAAATGTGGTAAAATAATAAACGTATGAGCGATTCGAAGGTTGACTTTTTTCGACGCTTTATTTCCGTTTTTGAAGGGGAGATACCGTTTATGTCAGAGAGACAGGATATTGACAGTATGAGTAAGAAAGCCGCAAGCGAACGCATAGCTTATCTTTACAAGACAATAGACTACCACAGCAACAGGTATTATAACGATGATGATCCTGAAATAGAGGATTTTGAATATGACGCCCTTATGAACGAGCTGAAAGCCATTGAGAGACGTTTTCCGGAGCTTGTAAGCTCTGACACCCCTACGCGAAGGGTCGGGGGGAAAGCTTCTACCAGTCTGTTTTCTCCGGTTACACATACCGTGAGAATGGAGAGCCTGCAGGACGCCTTTTCATTTGCGGAGCTTGATGACTTTGCACAGAGGGTTACCGCTGTTGCAAAGGAAAATTCATTGAATGAATCCGATAAAGAGGAGAGGGAAACTCTTTTTGTAGTTGAGCCGAAGATAGACGGTCTTTCAGTTTCTCTCGAATACGTAAACGGAGAGTTTCGCCGCGGCTCAACAAGAGGCGACGGTGACGTAGGAGAGGATATCACCGAAAACTTAAGGACCGTAAAATCCATACCCATGAAGCTTTCGGAACCTGTTTCTTTTATAGAGGTGCGCGGCGAGGTGTATATGCCGCGTGAGGTTTTTTTAAAGCTTGTGGAAAAGCAGGAACTGAATGATGAAAAACCGTTCAAAAACCCCAGAAACGCGGCTGCCGGCTCGCTCAGGCAAAAGGATCTGCGCATAACCGCAGAACGAAATCTGGATATTTTTATTTTCAATATACAGCAGATTGACGGAGACTTTGACGCCTCATCTCACAAGGCATCGCTTGATTATCTTAAACGTCTCGGCTTTAAAACCGTACCTTTTTATACCCCATGCAAAGCCTTTGAAGACGCAAAAAATGAAATAAAGCGTATCGGAGAGATACGGTATACATTGCCCTTCGACATAGATGGCGCTGTTATAAAGGTCAACAATTTCGGTGCCCGTGATGAGCTGGGGAGCACGTCAAAGTTCCCGAAGTGGGCTATTGCGTACAAGTATCCTCCGGAGGAAAAGCAGACGAAGATTGTGGATATCGAGGTCAATGTAGGGCGTACCGGGGTGCTTACGCCTATTGCCGATTTTGAACCTGTTCTTGTTGCCGGCTCCGTTATAAGCAGGGCAACTCTTCACAACCAGGATTTTATAACGGAAAAGGGTATCTGTGTCGGTGACACCGTAACGATACGCAAGGCGGGAGATATAATCCCGGAGGTTGTTTCGGTGGTTCAGCATTCATCAGGCGCTACCCCGTACTTTATACCCGCGGTTTGTCCCTCCTGCGGCGCAGAGGTTTACCGTGAGCAGGGAGAGGCGGCAATACGCTGCACAAATCCCGAATGCCCCGCTCAGCTTACACGTATTCTCATTCACTTTTGTTCAAAGCCCGCCATGGATATTGACGGGATGGGGGATTCCGTTGTTGAGCTTCTTATCGACGAGGGACTTATAAAGAATCCGGCGGATATCTACGGACTTCGTGCCATTGATATCGCGGGACTTTCGCGAATGGGTGAGAAGTCTGCCGAAAACCTTATAAATGCAATTGAAGAATCAAAGAAAAATGACCTTTCAAAGCTTATTTCCGCATTCGGAATAAGACATATCGGAGAAAAGGCGGCAAAGCTTCTCTCCGAGCATTTCGGAAGCATGGATGCTATCATGAATGCCTCGGTTATAGACGTTCTTGAAATTGAGGGCTTTGGTCAGGTTATGGCGGAAAGCGTTGTTGAATTCTTCACAAAACCCGAAACAATTGATCTTATAGACAGGCTTCGCGGATACGGACTTAATATGCAGAGCACAAAGGAAAAGGTTGATGACAGATTCGCAGGCAAGACCTTTGTGCTTACGGGTACATTGCCGACATATACCAGAACAGAGGCCGGTGCGCTTATCGAAAAGTACGGTGGCAAGGTGTCCGGCTCAGTGTCTAAAAAAACCTCATTTGTGCTTGCGGGCGAGGAAGCCGGAAGTAAGCTCACAAAGGCACAGAGCCTCGGAGTTCCGATTATTGACGAAGCGAAATTCAATGAAATGATAAAATAAGATGTTACCGAAAAGAGCAGTCTGATACGAAGGCTGTTCTTTTTGTCTGACTTATCGACTTTGCTTAATTGAGAAAAAATATTTTAATTACCATTGATTTAATTATAGGTCTATGGTAATATTTATTCATAAGTTAGCGAGTGCTAACTGTTCTTTTAAGGCTATGTGTTAGCGTATGCTAACTATACGCCTTTGGTTTTCAAAAATTCTGCTGTACAGATAATTAAATGGAATTTGGAGGTGGTGGCTTGCCCGAAGAATTGCTTATACACCAATGCTCACCCACAATGGCAGGTCTTAAAACGGGAAATCTTTTCTCGTACAAATATGATGATAAAAACGAATTGAATAAAAGTGTAAGGAGCTTTAATATTAAGTATTCTTCAAAGGGTGTACGTCTTATTCCGCTTAAAGCTGAAAACGGTCATGCGCTTATGTATATGTACAGACCGAAAAGACTTAAAGAGGATCTTAAAGACAAAAAGGCCTGTGAAATTCTTTCGGAATGTTCCTACCGTACAGACAATGCCAGCAAATGTGTTGCCAAACTTGCAAAAAGGCTCAGAACTTCTGTTGAATTTCCGCATGAAATAGGTTTGTTTCTCGGTTATCCGTCGGAGGATGTTGACGGGTTTATAAGGAATAAAGCAATGTGTTCAAAATGTGTAGGTACATGGAAGGTTTATGGCGATGAAGAGGAGGCAATGCGACGATTTAAACAGTTTAAGAAATGTTTGTCTGTGTATGAACAGGCTTATAATCGTCAAAAATCGTTTGAAAGACTTATTGTAGGTTTTCGTTAATAAAAAAATATGTAACGAGGCACCGGATAATGATACAGTAACAGCTTGCAAAAATCCCGGTGCTGCATTGGTATAAATCTTCTGAATATTTGTTACACAAAAAGGCAGAGCGTCAAACGACGCTCCGCCTTTTTGTGTACAGTAGCCTGTACAATTTATTTTACGCAAGATAAATTTTTATTTTTTCTGAAAAGCCTCAGATAAACTCAGATGTTAAGTTCCATCTGTGCGCCCTTTATCTTTGAAAGCTGGTCCTCATGCTTTGCAAGAACATTTTTGATTTTCTCAGCCGGATCAAGGAGCCTTGAGATGGATATGTCATGGTTGATGGTATCCAAAAGAAGGGCGATATACTTTGACATGTCAACCTCGGTGTACCACTTGCGGGTGAGGAGCTCGGGTGTTCTGTAGATAAGGTTTGTAGTGAGAATCCTCTCTATGGTTCCGTTTTTGTAAGCCTCGTCAAATATGTCAAGTCCGTTGCAGAAAAGACCGAAGCAGGTGCATACGTAGATACGGTTTGCTCCGAGACCTTTAAGCTTTGCCGCAACCTCAATCATAGACTCACCGGATGAAATCATGTCATCAACAACAATGACGTCTTTTCCCTCTACGTTGATTCCGAGGAATTCGTGAGCGAGGATGGGATTGCGTCCGTTAACGATACGTGAGTAGTCGCGCCTCTTATAGAACATACCGAGCTCTACTCCGAGAACGGAGGCGTAGTGGATAGCTCTTCCCATACCGCCCTCATCAGGGGAAACGACCATGATGTTTTCAGGGTCGAATTTTATGTCGGGAGATGTACGTATAAGAGCCTTTATCATCTGATAAATGGGGGAGATGTTCTCAAAACCGTTGAGAGGAATGGAATTCTGAACTCTCGGGTCGTGGGCATCAAAGGTGAGAATACTGTCAACGCCCATTCCCACAAGCTCCTGAAGTGCCATAGCGCAGTCAAGAGACTCACGTGATGCCCTTCTGTGCTGCCTTCCCTCGTAGAGCATGGGCATAACAACGGAAACTCTGTGAGCCTTTCCTCCGATGGCGTTTATAACTCTCTTGAGGTTTGCATAGTGCTCGTCCGGACTCATGGGTATCTCTCGGCCGTACATGTTATAAGTAACACCGTAGTTGAAAACGTCAACAAGAATGAAAAGATCGTATCCTCTGACGGAGTGACTGATAACTGCTTTTCCTTCACCGGAGCCGAATCTCGGACAGGAGATGTCTATAAGGTAAGAATCCTTTGCATATCCCTCGATGTTAAGCGGAGAATTCTTAAGCGTAGCGTTTTCCTCTCTCCACTTGACGATGTATCTGTCAACCTTTTTTGCAAGCTCTTCACAACCCGGAAGTGCGATAATACCGAACTTACCGTAGGGAATCGTGGTGAATTCCGAGCTCTCCGGAATTTCAAAATTTGGTACATCTGTTGTCATTTGCTTTACCCCCATAACTGTAACCTTCAAATGTGCAATATTCTACAAAATTCTATCATAATAAATCGGCTTTTACAACAATAAAACAACTATAATTATAAGTATTTTTTTTCTTTATACCTGAATTGTAAAAAAAGGTAGAAATATGTGAAAAAGATAACAAGGAATATCGCGTTTTTAGGCATTCTTTTTGTTGAATTTAAACTATACGGTTGTTATAATATAAAAGTTATTGGCGGTGAAGTTTCGGATATTGTTGAAACTTTGCATGCTTTAATAGAACGGTATAGAAAGGGTGATTTGGAGAAAATGGCTTCAGAAATGATTAATCAGGTCCTTGATGCTGAAAAGGTTGCGGCGGAAAAGGAGACTGCCGCAAGAGCAAAAGCTGCCGAAATAATAAAGGCAGCGGAAGCAGAGGCTAAAGCTACTGCTGAAGCCGGTAAGGTTGCTGCGGCAAAGGAAAAGGATCAAATCCTCGAAAAAGCGCAGAAAAAGGCGGACGAAATCTACGCTGATGCCAGAGCACAGGCACAGTCCAAAAAAGCTACGTTGCTTAAAAGCAGCGAGGTTAAGATGGATGAGTCTGTTGCAGCGGTAATCAAACACATTATTCCCTGACAGATGAGGGAGACATTTTTTAAATAAGGAGGTGTGTAATGAATGGCAATTAAAGAAATGAAGCGCATAGAGATTCTTGCGATGCTCAACGACTCAAAGTCAATTGTTGATCTTGTTCAGCAGAGCGGCTGCGTTGAGATTGAGGACTATACCGAAGAAGAAAATTATTTTTATAAGCTTTCAACGGCTACATCCGTTGCTCAGTTTGAAAAATTTCACGGTATTGCGGTCTCTGCAATTGAAATTCTCAACTCTTATGTGCCCGAGAAAGGCGGATTACTTTCTTCCTTTGCTCCGAGACCCGAAATGACGGTGAAGGAGTTCTACAAGAAGGCACAGGAGTCAGATGCTATACTCTCAAAGTGTTATAGTATAAATGCGCTTTATAGGGAGATACAGGATGCAAGGATAGAAATTGTTCGTGCTGAAACCGCTATTGATCAGGTGAAGCCATGGGCATCCCTTGATATTCCTTCATCTTATTCCGGAACAACTACAACTGCCGCTTTTGTCGGAAGCTTTGGAGTACCGATGAACAGAGAACAGATTCTTTCTGATTTGGCGGAAAAGGTTCCGGAGATTAACTGTGAGGTTGAGGTTATTTCTTCTTCGGAGAATCAGACTTGTATTGTTGCTCTTTGTCACAGAGATGATGCAAAGGAGTTTGACACTGCACTCAGAAGTATAGGCTTTGTTACTCCTTCTGATCCTACAAAGCACGAGCCCAGTGTTCGTATAAAACGTCTGGAGTCAGAAATCGAAGCTTGCAACAAGAAGATTACCGAGAATGAAGAAAAAATAAAAACCTATGCGGAATTCAGAGATGATATCAACTTCCTTGAAGATTACTTTGTGCTTCGCACGGATAAGTATAAAGCTCTTGATAAGATTTCTATGAGTGACAACGTCTTTGTTCTTACGGGATATATTCCGGCAGAAGATGTTGACTCTATGACAAAGAAACTTTCAGATCTTTTCGATGTTGCCATTTCCGTTACAGACGTAGACATGGACAGCGATGAGGTTCCTGTCTTCATTGAAAACGGTACACTTGGTGGAACGATGGAGTCCATTACGGAGATGTATTCGACTCCGTCACATGCAGATATTGACCCGGACACGGTAATGACTGTTTTCTATTTTCTGCTGTTTGGTCTTATGCTCGGTGACGCAGGCTATGGCTTGCTCATGGTAATAGCATGTTTGTTTGTAAAACTTAAATTCAAACTTGAAAAGCAGAAAGCAAAAATGGTCAACTACGGTCTGTTTTGCGGTATTGGCACCACTGTTTGGGGTGTTTTACTAAACAGCTGGTTTGGTGACCTTCCGCATTACATCGCAAATGGTTTTGCAGCGGGAGATAAACTGAGTATTATAGAGGCAAAGCACCTCTATTGGTTTAACCCCCTGGACCATACAACAAGGTTTTTACTGCTTGCGTTCTTTGTAGGTATTTTACATCTTGGTCTCGGTGTATGTGTCAACATATACAAAGGTTTTACCCATGGAAGTAAATTCGACTCCCTGGTCGAAAATATTCCACAGTTATTGGTTCTTGTAGGTGTTATTCCGCTCATAAAAACACAAATTGGCGGAACTGCTCTTTCGGAGAATCCACCTACGAAATTCCTTGATGACTTTATCAACAGTATTTCAGGTCCTCTTTACGGTTGCCTTGCAGCCGGAGCAATACTCATTGTTCTCGGACCGGCTATAATAGCTATTAAGGATAGAAAATCATTCGGAAAGATTCTCGGAGGTGTTGGTGGAGGTCTTTATGGTCTTTACAATGCTGCGGCGGGATACCTTGGAGATATACTCTCGTATGCAAGACTTCTTGCACTCGGTCTTTGTACAGGCGTTATTGCTTCGGTAATAAATCAGCTTGCTGCTCTTCTCGGAAACCCGATTCTTTTCATCTTGGTAGCAATCTTTGGCCATCTGGTAAACTTCGGTATTAACCTTATTGGTGCATATGTTCACACAAACAGACTTCAATACGTTGAATTCTTTGGAAAATTCTATGAGGGCGGCGGAAAAGCTTTTGCCCCACTCAACGTTAAATCAAAATCATTCAAATTTAAGGAGGAAACTTAATCATGATTGCAAATTTCACAGGTATAGTACTCGCAGTACTCGGAGCTGCAATTGCAGCAATTTTCTCAGGTATGGGCTCTGCAAAGGGCGTAGGTATTGTAGGTAATGCGGCAGCAGGAGCTGTAACAGAAGATCCTTCTCTTTTCGGTAAGGTTCTCGTTCTTGAAATTCTCCCGGGTACACAGGGTCTTTACGGATTCCTTGCAGCATTCCTTATCATGAACAAAATTTCGGCTGAACTCACTGTTTCTCAGGGCCTTGGTCTTCTTTTCGCAGCTATTCCTATAGCTGTAGTTGGCTACTTCTCAGCTATACATCAGGGCAAAGTTGCTGCAGCAGGTGTTGGCATTGTTATCAAAAAGCCTGACCAGAGCGGTAAGGGAATTATTTTCTCAGCAATGGTTGAGACATACGCAGTTCTTGCACTCCTCATCTCAATCCTTCTTATCAGCAAAGCTATGATAGCTTAATTTTACATATAACTTAACTGTTAAGGAGAGTTGTCATGACAGGGTTAAACAAGATTATTGAAAAAATTGCACAAGACTCTGCAGCTAAATGTGACGGCATTATTTTTAATGCCCAGAACGAGGCAACTAAAATAAAAGAAGCAGCTCTCGAACTTGCAAATGAGGAAAAGGATGCGGTTATTTCCGAGGCTAACAAAGAAGCTAAGGTTATCGTAGATACTGCCGAATCCGGTTCCGAACTTGAAAATAAAAAGATGATACTTGCCACAAAGGTAGATATCATCAACAAAACAATCGACGAAGCTGAAAAGAAACTTGCAAAGATGCCTGAGGATGAGTACTTCGCAGCATTATATGCTCTTGTAAAGAAGTATTCACAGGCTGCAGAGGGCGAAATGCTCTTGTCTTCGAACGACCTCGGTAGACTTCCGAAGGACTTCGAAAGCAAAATAAATGAAGGTCTTGCAGACGGTGCAAAGATAACTGTACGTAAGACCGCAACAAATATCTCTCAGGGCTTTATTCTTGTTTATGGAGATATTGAGATTAATTGCACCTTTGATGCTCTCATTGATGACGCTCGTGATGACATTAAAGATGAACTTTACAGTATAATTTTTGCCTGAACATACATTATTGCAGAAGGAGGGCGTACTTATGAAACGTGAAATAGATTACGCTTATGCAGTAGCGCGTGTGAGGGCAAATGAGCTTAAACTTTTAAGTGAAAGTGATATTGATCAGCTTATAGCTGCTGAAGATTACAAAGCCACTATGCACAGGCTGTCCGATGCCGGTTGGGATGATTGTGAAGGCTATGGAGAAACAAGATATGCAGAGTATCTTGAAAACAACTTCAATGAAGCATGGGATCTTCTTGTTGAAATTCTCGGTGAGGATATTCATGATCTTGACTTACTCCTCATAAAGAATGATATGCAGAATCTTAAAGCAGCACTTAAAGGTATAGTTTCTCAGCATGGTTCAAAAGATTTATACGCAAAATCGACAGTTTATGATGATAAAATGATTATAAACTCTGTTGACGAAAGAAAATTTGAAGAATTGCCTGAATTTATGCAGAATCCTGCAAAAGAGGCATATGATGTTCTTACTTCGACATCAAATGGTCAGCTTGCAGATGCCATAATTGATAAGGCAACACTCGAACAGATTGAACTTCTCGGAAAAAAATCGGGATGTAAGGTTCTTAAAACACTTTCAGAACGTATTGTTGCAACAGCTTGCATAAAAACAGCTCTTCGCTGTGCCAATACAAACAAAACCGAGTCCTTTATGGAACGTTCAATTCCGGAGTGCGATTCTATTTCGAAAAAAGAACTTATTGCGGCTGCGTTATCAGGTGAAGATGAAGTTCTTACATACCTCGAAAAAACACCTTATTCTGAGGGAGCCGAGGAGTGGAAGAAGAGTACATCTGCATTTGAAAAATGGTGTGACGACATCCTTATGGACTGTGTCTCTGACGGTAAATTTACTCCGTTCGGACTTGATCCTATCGTCGCATATTACATCGCCAAGGACGCAGAGATAAAAACGGTTCGTATAATTCTTTCGGCCAAGATAAACAATCTCCCGGCAGAGCTTATCAGAGAGAGGGTGAGAACGCTTTATGTATAAGATTGCAGCAATCGGTGATAAGGACAGCATCTACGGATTTGCATCTATAGGTCTTGAGATTTACCCTATAGACAATGCATCGGATGCAATCCATCGTATACGTCAGATGGTTGAAGGCGGATATGCGGTTATTTTTATAACCGAGCAGCTTGCAACCGAAATTGAAAGCGAACTCGACCGCTATCGTGAGTTTCCTGTGCCGGCGATTATTCCAATTCCGGGTATTAACGGAAATACCGGTCTTGGCATGAGAAACGTCAGCAAGTCTGTTGAGCAGGCTGTTGGCTCAGATATACTTTCAGACGCGTAATGCGAATTAATTTTAGAAAGCCGTAAACAGAAAGGCAAGTGATAGATAGAATGAGTAAAGGTATTGTAACCAAGGTTGCCGGACCTCTCGTAATTGCTGACGGCATGCGCGACGCGAACATGTATGACCTTGTTCGTGTAAGTGACGAGCGACTTATTGGTGAGATAATCGAAATGCACGAGGATCGTGCTTCTATCCAGGTTTACGAGGAAACTTCCGGACTCGGAGCAGGTGCTCCTGTTGAGTCAACCGGCGCGCCGTTGTCGGTAGAACTCGGACCTGGTCTTTTAACAACAATCTATGATGGTATTCAGAGACCTCTTGAGAAAATCAAGGATCAGATTGGTAATAACTTAAAGCGCGGTATTGAAGTACCTTCTCTTGACAGAGAAAAGAAATGGCACTTTGTACCTAAGGTTGCTGAGGGAGATAAGGTAGTAGCCGGTGATATCATCGGTACTGTTCAGGAAACTGAAATTATCGAACACAGAATCATGGTTCCGCCGAAATCAAAGGGCGGAGTTATAAAGTCAATCAAGGAAGGCGACTTCACCGTTGAGGAGATAGTTGCAACACTTGATAGCGGTGAGGAAATCGGACTTATGCAGAAGTGGCCTGTACGTGTTGGCCGTCCGTATGCAAAGAAAATTGACCCGAACATTCCTCTTGTAACAGGACAGAGAGTTGTTGACGCACTCTTCCCGCTTGCAAAGGGCGGTTGTGCCGCTATTCCGGGACCGTTCGGTTCAGGTAAAACAGTTACACAGCACCAGCTTGCAAAATGGGCAGATGCCGAGATAGTTGTTTATATCGGATGCGGTGAGCGTGGAAATGAGATGACGGACGTTCTTCTCGAGTTCCCTGAGCTTATCGACCCGCATACCGGTAAATCACTTATGGAACGTACTGTTCTTATCGCAAACACATCCGACATGCCTGTTGCTGCCCGTGAGGCATCAGTTTACACAGGTATCACAATAGCTGAGTATTTCCGTGACATGGGTTACTCGGTAGCTCTCATGGCAGACTCTACATCACGTTGGGCTGAGGCTCTCCGTGAGATGTCAGGTCGTCTTGAGGAAATGCCGGGTGAGGAAGGTTATCCTGCTTACCTCGGTTCACGTATTGCACAGTTCTATGAGCGTGCAGGCCGTGTTATCGCACTCGGTTCAGATGCTCGTGAAGGTGCTCTTTCCGCAATCGGTGCCGTATCACCTCCGGGTGGTGACATCTCAGAGCCGGTATCTCAGGCAACCCTTCGTATCGTTAAGGTTTACTGGGGACTTGATGCTTCTCTTGCTTACAAGAGACATTTCCCGGCTATCAACTGGCTTACATCTTATTCTCTTTATGCAGATAAACTTGGTAAGTGGTTCAACGGCGAGGTTGCAGATGATTGGACAACTCTCCGTACCAAGATGATGACTCTTCTTTCAGAAGAGGCAGAGCTTGACGAAATCGTTAAGATGGTTGGTATGGATGCTCTTTCAGAGGGCGACCGCCTTAAGATGGAGGCTGCTCGTTCAATCCGTGAGGACTTCCTTCATCAGGTTGCATTTGATCCTGTTGATACCTACACTTCTCCGAAAAAGATGCATTACATGATGGACCTCGTTGTAAACTTCTACGAGCGTTCTGCTGATGCTCTTTCAAAGGGCGCAGACATCAAAGACATCATTGATCTTCCCGTACGTGAAGCAATCGGACGTTTCAAGTATGTTAAGGAAGAGGACATAGATGCAGAATACGAAAAGGTTGATTCAAGACTCAATTCTGAGCTTGCTGATGCCCTTAGTAAGGAGGAGGACTACTAATGCCAAAAGAGTATAGAACCATACAAGAGGTAGCCGGTCCTCTTATGATTGTACGTGACGTTGAAAACGTTACATATAACGAACTCGGTGAAATCGAGCTCAGCAACGGTGAAAAACGTCGTTGCCGTGTTCTTGAGATTGATGGTTCAAATGCTGTAGTTCAGCTCTTCGAAAGCTCAACAGGTATTAACCTTTCAGACTCAAAGGTTCGTTTTTCAGGACGTCAGATGGAACTCGGTGTTTCAACCGATATGCTCGGTCGTGTATTTGACGGCCTCGGCAGACCTATTGACGGCGGCCCGGAGATCATTCCTGAAAAGAGATTTGACGTAAACGGTGCTCCGATGAACCCGGCAGCTCGTGCTTTCCCGTCAGAGTTTATTCAGACAGGTGTTTCTGCTATCGACGGACTTAACACACTTGTACGTGGACAGAAGCTTCCTATCTTCTCAGGCTCAGGTCTTCCGCATGCTGAACTCGCTGCTCAGATTGCACGTCAGGCAAAGGTACGCGGTAAGGATGAACAGTTCGCCGTTGTATTTGCCGCTCTCGGTATCACATTCGAGGAATCAAACTTCTTCGTTGAATCATTCCGTGAGACAGGTGCTCTTGACAGAACAGTCATGTTCTCAAACCTTGCAAATGACCCTGCTGTTGAGCGTATTGCCACCCCTAAGATGGCACTTACCGCAGCTGAGTACCTTGCTTTTGAGAAGGGCATGCACGTTCTTGTTATCCTTACTGACATCACAAACTATGCGGATGCTCTTCGTGAAGTTTCCGCTGCCCGTAAGGAAGTTCCCGGACGTCGTGGTTATCCCGGTTACCTTTATACTGACCTTGCAACCATGTATGAGCGTGCAGGTCGTCAGAACGGTAAAGAGGGCTCAATCACAATGATTCCTATCCTCTCAATGCCTGAGGATGATAAAACCCACCCGATTCCTGACCTTACAGGATATATCACCGAGGGTCAGATCATGTTGTCACGTGACCTTTACAGACGCGGTATTCAGCCGCCTGTAGACGTTCTTCCGTCACTTTCTCGTCTTAAGGATAAGGGTACAGGTGAAGGAAAGACACGTAAGGACCACTCCAACACGATGAACCAGTTGTTTGCTGCTTACTCACGTGGTAAGGACGCTAAAGAGCTTATGACCATTCTCGGTGAAGCTGCTCTTACAGAGATAGACCTTCTCTACGCGAAGTTTGCAGATGAATTTGAGAGAAGATATGTTTCTCAGGGCTATGATAACAACAGAAGCATTGAGGAAACTCTTGACCTTGGTTGGGAACTTCTTCGTCTTCTTCCGAGATCAGAACTCAAGCGTATCTCAGATGCATTGCTCGACGAGTACTATGACAAAAAGTAAAGTAGGTGATGCCTTGTGGCAAGACTCAATGTAAACCCTACCCGCATGGAACTCACCAATCTTAAGGGAAAGCTCAAGACCGCAACAAAAGGTCATAAGCTTCTTAAGGATAAACGTGACGAGCTTATGCGTCAGTTTATCGAGCTTGTTCGTGAGAACAAGGAACTTCGTCGACAGGTTGAAAAGGGAATTGCAGAAGCTAATGCTCATATGTCAGTTGCCCGTTCAGTTATGTCCGATGAAGCCCTTAATGTTGCTCTTATGCTTCCAATGCAGGAGATGAGCCTTGAGATAACCGAAAAGAATGTCATGAGCGTTATGATTCCTGTCTTTGAAACAAAATTCAAAACAGCGGATGCAAACGACATATACTCTTATGGTTATGCATTTACATCAAGCGACCTGGACGACGCCGTTAAGGCATTGTCCGACATCATGCCTCTGATGCTAAGACTTGCTGAGGTTGAAAAATCATGTCAGCTTATGGCTGCCGAGATTGAAAAGACACGTCGCCGTGTTAACGCACTTGAGCACGTTCTTATTCCTCAGTATGAAGAGACAATCAAGTATATCCGTATGAAACTTGACGAGAACGACCGTAGTACAACTACACGTCTTATGAAGGTTAAGGATATGATGCTTGAAGAGGCTCATCACTATTCAGAGCGTTCTGCAGGCTGATTGCAGATAATAAGAAACCCTCCGGAGCTTTCCGGAGGGTTATTTTTGTAGTTTCTTAAAATGAATAAAACTTAACTGTTTTGTGTGCTTATCTTCTCATAAGCTTTGATAAGACCGAATTTGTAGCATATGAGCATTCCGAGTACAGCGCCGACAACGGCCTGAAGAATCTGGTACGGAAGCTTTGCGACGGCGGCAGCGGGCGTTGCATAGATGAATGCGCGACCGATTGAATATCCTACTATCATGATAACCGCGCCGACGGAAACTCCGATTCCGGAAGCGAGTGCAGGCTTATTTTTAAGTGTATAGTGAGAAATAAGAGATATGGCAAGAGCCTGCAATCCGTGAGTGACGAGAGACACGAACATAGGAGTCGGATAGAAGATGAGGTCGCCGAGGAAGGCGCCTAGACCGCCTACGAGGAATGCTGCAACCGGATCAAGGATAATTGCGGCTGTACAGATGATTACATCGTTAAGGTAAAGATGTCCGCCCGGTACGGGAACGCCGAATGAACTCATGGCAACGTTCATAGCCATAAATACGGCTGTTATACAGAGCCAACGTATTTGTTTATCAATATTTTTTTTGGATGAAGGTGTTTTGTTTTCCATTTTTATTTCTCCTTTACTGCGAAATTTCTCCTTTACTGCGAATATGATAAATAGTATAATTACATTCTGATATTATTTAAACTACCAAAACAGACAAAAAATATATGTCCAGATAGTCGAAATACTGAAGAATTGATAAACATAGTTCAAAAAAACTTTGAAAAATCAGTCGGGAGAGTATGAAAATGAGATACACGATAGATAAGCAAAGCGGAAAAAGTGCATATTTACAGCTCTATGAGGCAATGAGAGCGGATATCTCAGGCGGTGTATACCCTTACAACTCAAAGCTTCCGTCAAAACGAGTTCTTGCGAGCCTTACGGGAACAAGCGTTATTACCGTTGAGCATGCATATGCGATTCTCTGTGACGAGGGATATATCGAGTCGCGGGAGCGAAGCGGATATTTTGTTATTTACTCTCAGGACTCGGTTTTTTCTTACCCGGATTCTTATCGAGAGGGGGCTGCATCTCAAATTCTGCCTTCCGAAAAGTTATCACGTGAAGTTTTTTCTGCGACTGTGAGGAACAGCTTGAGGACCGGTGAGGAAGAGATTTCATCGGCAAAGCTCTCAAAGGCTGCAAGAAAAGTGTTGAGCAGATATGAGGATGAAATAATGATAAAATCCCCAAACTTCGGAACGGAACTTTTGAGAACATCCATATCCATGTATCTTAAGCGAAGCAGGGGTATAGACGCATCTCCGTCACAGATTATCATAGGTGCCGGCTCTGAATATCTTTACAGCCTTATCATTCAGTTTTTCGGCACGGAGGTCGTGTACGGTATAGAGAATCCGTCATATGAAAAAATTTGCAGGGTGTATGAGGCGAACGGCGCAAGGGTGGACAAGCTCAAAATGGGCGGTGATGGAATTTTTTCAGATGAGCTTGAGCGTACCGAAGCAAGGGTTCTTCATGTTACTCCCTTTAACAGCTTCCCGAGCGGAATCACGGCAACGGCTTCAAAGAGGAGAGAATACATCGACTGGGCTCAAGGGCGAAACGGCTTTATTATTGAGGACGATTATGACTCAGAGTACACCATGTCGAAGAGAATTGCCGATACGCTCTACTCACTGGACGAAAACAGCCGTGTAATCTATCTGAATACATTTACGAGAACAATTGCGCCGTCCATAAGAATGGGATACATGGTTTTACCTCCGGATATGGTGAAGCCTTTTACCGAAAAGGTCGGATTTTACTCATGCACGGTGTCTGTTTTTGTGCAGTATATTGTCGCTGAACTTCTTGATAACGGCGACTTTGAAAGACACATAAACAAGGTGCGTTTACTTCGCAGAAAAAATGAAAAAAACATGTGACAAATTTATTGACAAACGGCTTTTGGCAATGTATACTTTAGCGTATTAACACACTACCACACTACCGCAATAAAGTTTATGCATTGAGGAGGGGCCGGATGATTAACGAAAATGTATTGACACAAGCTGAAAAGGTGATACTTAAGCTTCGTTCTCTTTACGCGGAGGCAGGGTATTCACCGTATAAAATGAGTAAGTTCGAGGAATATGATTTCTACGTAAAAAATAAAGACTTTCTTATGTCTGAGGACGTAATTACATTTAATGATACAAACGGAAAGCTTCTCGCACTTAAGCCCGACGTTACACTTTCCATAATCAAAAATTGTAAGAACGGCTCAGAGGACAGAATACAGAGAATTTACTACAATGAAAATGTTTACAGGGTATCCGAAACAACCCGTGCTTACAGGGAAATCATGCAGACAGGACTTGAGTGCTTCGGGGAGATAGGCGTCCTTGAAAGGGTTGAGGTAATGAGACTTGCGGCGATGAGTCTTCAGTCAATCTCAAAGGACTTTGTACTGGAAATTTCGCATATGGGCATACTGGGAGGACTTCTCGGGATTGCCGGCGGAAGTGATGAATTCAATGAGGAAATCTACGGCTGTATCGAGAGAAAGGCAGCACATGAAATACCGGGAATATGCGAAAAATACGGTGTTTCACGAGCAAGTGCAAAGAAGCTTGTAAAGCTTGTAAGCATCCACGGATCTTCGGATGAGGTTGTAACGGAGCTTGAAGAAATCTGTGAGGGACCGGAGATGCTAGAGGCTCTTTCGGAACTTAAGATTATCGGAAGTAAGCTCGGCGGTGAAACTTTTCCCGGGAAAATAATAATTGATTTTTCATCACTCAGCAGCATTAAATATTATAACGGTCTTATATTTAAAGGCTTTTTGCCGGGAATAGCCGATGCGGTTTTATCAGGCGGACAGTATGATAAGCTTCTCAACAAGGTGGGCAAAAGCGGCGGCGCGATAGGATTTGCGGTGTATCTCAACCTTATTTGTGAGCTTGATACCGTAACAACCGTCGATAAAACCATAAATGTCGCACTTCCGAAGGGGCGACTCGGTGAAAGTGTCTATGATATGTTCAAAAAGGCGGGTTACGAGTGCCCCGAGATAGAGGACGGCTCGAGAAAGCTGATATTTGAAAATAAAAAAGCAGGTATCCGTTTCTTCTGGGTGAAGCCGTCCGACGTTGCCATTTATGTTGAGCGCGGCGCCGCTGATATCGGTGTTGCAGGCAGAGATATACTTCTCGAGTACAAGCCGGATGTCTATGAGCTTCTTGACCTTAAAAAGGGTATATGCAATATGTGTGTCGCTGCACCGATGACTTTTACGGACAGTAATGAAAAGACACTGAGGGTTGCGACGAAGTTTGTCGGTATAGCCCGCGATTTTTATGAGGAACAGGGCAGGGATATCGACATAATAAAGCTAAACGGCTCAATTGAAATCGCACCTATTTTGGGTCTTTCCGACGTTATAGTGGATATAGTTGAAACCGGAACGACTCTCAGTGAAAACAATCTTTCGGTTGTGACTCGGTTTTTACCGATAAGCGCAAGACTTATCGCAAATAAGGCAAATTTCAAATTCAAAACCGAAGAAATTGAGATGCTTGTTGAAGAGCTTAAAAGGCAGGTATGCGAAAATGATTAAGATATACGAATACGGAAGCGTAAAAAACGAGGAGATTTTTTCACGTGTTGACGTAAAGACCGGCGTTGAGGATGTTGTAGCAGACATCATTTACAATGTACGCAAAAACGGAGACAAGGCCCTTTTTGAATATGAAGAAAGATTTGATAAGGCAAAGCTTTCTTCACTCCTTGTGAGTGAAACCGAAATTGATGAAGCTTTTTCTCTTGTTGATAAAAGGCTTATTGAAGTGATAAAGAAGGCCGCAGAAAACATCCGAAGCTTCCATGAAAAACAGGTGCGGACCAATTTTATGATAAATGACAGACCCGGTGTTGTTATGGGTCAAAAGGTTCTGCCAATCGAAAAAGCAGGTCTCTATGTACCGGGTGGCACGGCAGCATATCCTTCAACCGTGCTCATGGATTCAATTCCGGCAAAAATCGCCGGCTGCAGTGAAATAGCAATGGTTACACCGCCGGATTCAAACGGTAAAATAAACCCCGTAATTCTTGCTGCCGCAAAAATTGCAGGTGTGGATAAGATATATAAGGTCGGGGGCGCACAGGCGGTTGCGGCTCTTGCTTTCGGCACAGAGACCGTAAGCAGGGTTGACAAAATAGTAGGCCCCGGCAATGCATTTGTTGCGGAAGCAAAAAAACAGGTGTTCGGCACGGTTGCCATAGATATGATTGCAGGACCATCCGAAATTCTCTGTGTTGCGGATTCGACCTGTAACCCGAAGTATGTTGCCGCGGATATGCTTTCTCAGGCAGAGCATGACAGGCTGGCATCAGCCGTTTTAGTTACGGATTCATATGAGTTTGCGGAAAAGGTTTCTGCTGAGCTTGAAAAACAGATATCGCTTCTTCCGCGTGCCGAAATAGCGCGTACATCAATTGACAACAACGGAAAGATAATTGTTGCAAAGGACTTAAGGCTTGCCGTAGATATTGCAAATGAAATCGCACCCGAACACCTTGAGCTCTGTGTTGACAATCCCTTTGATTATCTCGACGGAATAAAGCACGCGGGCTCGGTTTTCATGGGGAAAAATTGTCCGGAGGCACTCGGAGATTATTTTGCGGGGCCGAATCATACATTGCCGACTCTCGGAACGGCACGTTTTTCAAGTCCTCTTTCGGTGGATGATTTTCAGAAGAAAACACAGTATACGTATTTCAGTGAGGACGCTCTCTCTGCCGTGGCGGAGGATATTGCGAGCTTTGCGGAGTCGGAGGGACTTCACGCTCATGCCAGATCCGTAACGGTAAGATTTGAAAAAGACTGATGCCATATTGCAAAAGTCAAATGAATAATTCTATGAATATTATTTTCTGAGTTTAACAGTTAAAGACTGAGGGTTAAGTTATGTCAAAATTTTTCAGTGAACGCCACGGTGACCTTGTTCCGTATACACCGGGGGAACAGCCTAAAGAGCGTAAGTTTATAAAACTCAATACAAACGAAAGTCCTTTTCCGCCTGCGGAGGAGGTAAAGAGCGCGGCAGAAAAAGCTGCTGCGTCACTCAATCTTTACAGCGATCCCGAGTGCAGAGCTTTGACAGAGGCTGTTGCGGAGAAATACGGACTTGCCTATGAGAATGTTCTCATGACAAACGGATCGGACGAGATACTCAATTTTGCATTCATAGCCTTTGGCGATGAAAAGCATCCCTTTGTTTTTCCGGATATCACTTATGGCTTTTATTCCGTATTTGCGAAGTTAAATCATATACCGTATGAGACCGTTCCGCTTCTTCCCGATTTTACGATTGACTATAGGGACTATTGCGGTATAAACAAAAATATTGTAATCGCGAATCCGAACGCTCCGACCGGTATACTGATGCCGCTTTGCGAGATAGAGGAGATAGTTGAGTCAAACCCTCAAAATGTCATTGTTATTGATGAGGCGTATATCGACTTTTCGGACAAAAATTCAATCGGAATCCCAAAAAACAGTGCCGTAAATCTGCTTTCAAGGTATGACAATTTACTTGTTACAATGACTTTTTCAAAGTCACGCTCATTGGCAGGGGCAAGACTTGGCTTCGGACTTTCATCAAAGGACTTGATTTCTGACCTTCGTACGATGAAATATTCAACAAATCCTTATAACATAAACTCCATGACTCAGGCGGCAGGGCTTGCCGTACTGCAGAATGACACTTATTATGATGACAACTGCAGGGTTATAACGGAAAACCGCAAGTTTACGTCAAAAGCACTCACGGACGAGGGATTCAAAGTCCTTCCTTCATCTTCAAACTTTGTCTTTGCAAAAGCTGATTGGATAAGCGGCAGGGAGCTTTATTCGGAGCTTCGCAAAGAAGGCATCCTTGTACGTCATTTTGACACCGAACGCCTTAAGTCATACCTGCGTATCACGATAGGCTCACGTGAACAGATGGAATCGTTTATCGCAGCTGTTAAAAAGATAAAAGCTAAGGAATAAAGAAAAACCAAAGAAAAGAGGGTTAAAATGAGAACTGCCGAAATAAAGAGGACAACCGCTGAAACAGATATTTCACTCAAGATTAATCTTGACGGAAAAGGTGAGAGTAAGATTGACACGGGCGTTGGCTTCCTTGACCACATGCTGACCCTTTTCGCCCGACACGGAAGATTTGATTTAAAGCTTTCCTGCAAGGGGGATTTGGATGTGGATGTTCACCACACAACAGAGGATATCGGAATAGCGCTCGGAAAAGCTTTTTCTGACGCTTTGTCAGACAAGCGCGGCATAAAGAGATACGGAAGCACGATTCTACCGATGGATGAGACTCTTATTCTCACGGCGGCGGATATCTCGGGACGCTCGTATCTCAACTATGATCTGCATATACCGACAGAAAAAGTCGGAGATTTTGATACCGAACTTGTTGAGGAATTTTGGCTTGGGTTTGTGAGAAATTCAGATATAACTCTTCACATAAAACAGCTTGAGGGAAAAAATTCACACCACATAATAGAGGGAACTTTCAAATCAGTCGCACGTACTCTTAAAGAGGCAGTAAGGATTGATGAGGAGTTCAAAGACGAAATTCCAAGCACAAAGGGTGTTCTTTAATGGTAGGAATAATTGATTACGGCGTAGGAAATCTGTTTTCCGTATGCTCATCTCTCAGGAAAATAGGAGAGGATGCGTGTATTGTAAAAACGGAGGATGAAATTCAAGGAGTGGACAGAATCATCCTTCCCGGAGTGGGCGCTTTCGGAGACGCGGCGCATAAGCTCAGGGCAAGCGGTCTTGACAAGGTGCTGATAAAAGAGGCGAGGGGCGGAAAACCTCTTATGGGAATCTGTCTCGGCATGCAGCTACTCTTTGATAAAAGCCATGAGTACGGAGAGCATGACGGACTTGCTCTTATCTGCGGGGATATAATTCCTCTTGAGGGAAGGATACCTCCCGACCTCAAAATACCGCATATCGGTTGGAACGCATTGAAATTTGTCGGAAGCAATCCGCTTTTTAAGTACATAAATGACGGAGATTTTGTATATTTCGTCCACTCATACTTTGCAACAGATTGTCTAAAGAATACTATTGCTACCGCTGAGTACGGAATAGATGTTACGGCAGCGGTTGCAAAGGACAATGTATTCGGGTGTCAATTCCACCCGGAGAAGAGCGGAGATGTCGGGCTTAAAATTCTTAAAGGCTTCTGTGAGGTTTAAACAATGATTATTTTTCCTGCGATAGATTTATACGAAAAAAAAGCGGTGCGTCTCTTTAAAGGAGACTATGATAAGATGACCGTTTATTCAGACAACCCCATAGAGCTTGCACTGGATTTTGAAAAATGCGGTGCATCGCATATACATATGGTAGATCTTGAGGGTGCAAAATACGGAACCTTACCGAACTATTCCGTTGTATGTGATGTTGTGAACGGTACGAATCTTTTTGTTGAGATTGGCGGCGGTATACGAAACCTTGATACTATAGAAAAGTATCTGAATGCAGGTGTCGGCAGGGTTATACTCGGAACAGCTGCCGTTAATGATGAAATGTTTTTGAAAAAAGCCGTGTCCTTATACGGTGATAAAATTGCGGTCGGAGCGGACATTAAGGACGGATTTGTCGCTATCAAGGGCTGGACGGAAAGGTCCGGGTATACTCTTTACGATTTTTGCAAAAAGATGCAGGATACCGGCGTTTCGTATTTGATATGCACCGATATCTCAAAGGACGGTGCCATGAACGGTACAAACAGAGAGATGTATAAAACGCTGAGTGAAAACTACAGTATGAACATAACGGCTTCGGGAGGCGTGTCTTCACTTGCGGACATATACGCACTGAATGAGATGAAGCTTTACGGTGCGATAATAGGTAAGGCGTACTACACGGGAGACATAAATCTCAGAGAGGCAATAAAGATAACGGAGAGCAAGAGATGATTACTAAAAGGATAATTCCATGCCTTGATGTAAAGGACGGACGTGTTGTAAAGGGTGTGAATTTTGAGGGACTCTCAGATGTGAATTCACCTGTAGAGCTTGCAAAATATTATTCGGGCTGCGGCGCTGATGAGCTTGTATTTTATGACATAACCGCATCCGCCGAGGAACGAAAACTTTTTACCGATATACTTTCAAGGGTTGCGGAAAATGTGTTTATACCGCTCACCGTCGGCGGCGGCATAAATACGCTTGAAGATTTTGAACGTGTTCTGACAGCCGGCGCCGACAAGGTGTCCGTCAACAGCGGGGCTATAAGCAATCCGGAGCTTATCAGAGAAGCCGCTGAAAAATACGGAGATCAGTGCGTGGTTATTTCCGCTGACATAAAGCGTGTTGACGGACAGTTCCGCGTTTTCAAAAACGGCGGAAGGATTGATACCGGAATGGAGGGCATCGCCTGGATTAGACGATGTGTTGAAAACGGGGCGGGCGAGGTTGTTGTAAATTCCATTGATACCGACGGTGTGAAAAACGGATTTGATATCGAGATGCTTCGCGCCGTATGTGACGCGGTATCCGTACCCGTGATAGCGTCCGGCGGAGCGGGAAAGGCTCAGGATTTTATTGATCTTTTCAGGGAACTTCCCAAGGTGGATGCAGGTCTTGCGGCCTCCGTTTTCCATTTTGGTGAGGTTGACATAAAAGAATTAAAGTCAACCCTCAGCGCCGCCGGCATAAATGTCAGAGTGTGACATGAAGCCTCGGATAATATCATATTTTTTTCGTTTACGCATTTTTTCGGAGATTATATTTTCGACGTTTGCTGAGCACATTGTTTAAACGCATAACGTTTAAACGTGCACCTGCAGTTACGTATCAGAGGTCGAAAAAAATAAACGGCAGAGTGTGATATTATCCATGCTTTGTATCAGTGTTAATTGATTTTAGTTGTGGGAGTGTTTTAATTGGCGGAAATTAAGGATATTGATTTGTTGAAATTTGACGAGCGCGGCCTTATCCCCGCCGTTGTCGTGGATAATGAAACGAAGCAGGTGCTGACCCTTGCGTACATGAGCAGGGAAAGTCTTGATATCTCGCTTGAAAAGGGGCTCACCTGCTTCTTCAGTCGCAGTCGGCAGGAGCTGTGGCTGAAGGGCGAGACCAGCGGCAACTATCAGCACATAGTCAGCATAACAGCCGACTGCGACCGCGACGCGCTCGTCGTCATGGTTGAAAAAGACGGGCCCGCCTGTCACACAGGCGAGCAGTCGTGCTTTTTCAACAGGATATATGAGAGAGGAGAATAACCATGTCAGATTTTAAAGCGGATGAATTGTATAAGCTTCTCTGTGAAAGAAAAAATACATTGCCGGAAAATTCGTATACCTCTTATCTCTTTGAAAAGGGAATAGATAAGATTCTTAAAAAGGTGGGCGAGGAGTCTACCGAGGTGATTATTGCCGCAAAATCAAATGATAAGAGAGAAACTATTTACGAAATTGCAGATTTAATGTATCATGTAATGGTGCTCATGACGGAGATGGGGATAACACCGGATGAGGTGCGAGATGAGCTTGCGTCCCGTCACGTTATTGACCATAAAGTAAAACAGGAGAAGATGGTTTAATGGATTTCCTAACGATAATGAAATATTTACTTATAGCTGTTATAGTCATCTACGCGATTGCATTGCCGATAAACGCATACATCAAAACAAAGAAGATTTTCAGCAAGGGTGTAAAGAAACACAGCAACTATCACACGCACACGACTTTCTGCGACGGTGAAAATTCACCCGAGGAGATGGTGCTTGCCGCAATCGACGCAGGTCTGCCCGAGCTTGGATTTTCGGGACATTCGCACATTGAAGGCGAGCCTGACTGGACGATGAGCGTTGAGGGCACGAAGGAGTACAGAGAAACCGTGCTCGCACTCAAAGAAAAGTATAAGGATAAGATAAATATTCGCCTCGGAATAGAGCAGGACTATTGGTCCGACACGGACGGACTTTCCGATTATGAGTATGTTATAGGTGCAGTTCACAGTTTAAACGGAGATGACACGACCTGGTCGTCCGTTGATTATAAAATCGAAAACTTTGAAAGGTGCATTGAGCTTTACTGTGACGGTGACAAAATGACCGCTGTTGAAAAGTATTTTGAACTCGTGGGAAACCTTTATGAAAAGACACATTGCAGAATAATCGCACACTTTGACACCGTTACAAAGTTCAACAAGCAGTTTGAAGCTGAAACCGGAAAGCCGTATATTGATACGGAGGACGAGAGGTATATCGCCGCAGAGAAAAAGGCTCTTGAAAAGCTTACGGATACACCCGTTATTTTTGAGATAAATACGGGCGGTATGGCAAGAGGAATATGCGATAAGCCGTATCCGTCGGAAAGAGTGCTTAAGTACCTTTCCGAAAAGGGAACACCGGTTATTCTTTCGTCTGATGCCCACAGCAGGGACGCTATAACCTATGGCTTTGACAAAGCATCGGAGCTCGTCTTAAAGTATGACTTAAACCTCGTGACGGTTCTTGATTAAAAACTTACCGGAGGATAAAAATTGGCTACAGATAACAAGACAAGGCTAATTGAATATTTTGTCGATAAAATTCTCTCGGGCGAGATGAAAACGGGAGAGAGGATACCGACGGAGAGGGAGATAGCCTCATCGTTCGGCATAAGTAAGACTGCCGCTCATTCCGCGCTTGAACAGCTTTCTCAAATGGGACTTATAGATGTTTATCCACAGTCCGGCAGTTTTGTTGCGGACTATCTCAAAACCGGGGACGCAAGAACCCTTGAAGCCATTGCGAGGTACGGTATATCCTCTCTTGACTTTGAACGCTTGCTTGCGATACTTGACATACGTATTGCCATAGAGGGTATGGCTTTTCGCCGTATATGTGAAAGGCGAACGGACGAGGACTTGGAGTTCCTGAAGTCAAAGGTTGCGGGGATTGCCGAAAGAATTAAGAACGGAATCTCCCCGGAAGAACTTTCTGAGGATTTCTTTAAATGGCACAGAGAGGTATTTATTCGCAGTAAGAGTGAGATGCTGCCGCTTTTCATAAACGCTCTGCATGATATCTCAATACCTTTTTGGATTACCTATTTCAAGATGTGCGGGCCCGACGGTGCCGTGAAGCTTCTCAACGACTTTACAGACTGTATCGAAAAAAAGGACGGAGACCGTGCCTGTGCTCTTATGAACGACGGAATTGACAAATATTTAAGATATATATCAAAATAAAATGAGGCTCATACACTTTGTCGGTGTATGAGCTTTTTTGTACAATTTCCACAAAATGACAATCAACTTTTTAGAAAATGACATGAATTTGGTATTTTTGATAAATGTATATATAATTCTTAAACTTTGTCCATTATAATATATTTGAGAATTAAAGTGCTATCTCAAATATTTAT